>QHYQ01000216.1 GCA_003224175.1 Acidobacteriota bacterium | reverse complement strand
GAGTCGCATTTGTCAAGAAAAGTGTGTTAACGGAAGGGCCGGGTCCGGCGCTACTGCCTCCGCGGCACACGAGTTCTACGTACGATGCTCCTAGGATGGACATTGACTCTGTCCGGCTCGAAGGGCCTTACAATGCCACGGGGCTCGGAGACACGCCCAGCCGACGCCGGATTCTTGTCTGTCGTCCCTCTGGGACCGGGGACGAAGAGCCCTGCGCGAAGAAAATCCTGGCGACGCTCGCGCGCAGGGCTTATCGGCGGCCAGTCACTGATGGGGACCTCGAGCCACTGCTCCAGTTCTACCGGGCTGGTGTGAGTCTGGGGAGCTTCGAGAGCGGGCTCCAAGAGGCGGTAGCGCGACTGCTTGTGTCCCCGCAATTCCTGTTCCGCGTCGAGCGCGATCCAGCGAACATCCAGGCAGGTGCAGTCTATCGGATCAGCGATCTTGAACTCGCCTCCCGTCTGTCATTTTTCCTTTGGAGCAGCATTCCCGACGACCAACTCCTCGACATTGCTGAACGCGGGAAGCTGAAAGATCCAGAAATCCTGGAACAACAGGCCCTGCGGATGCTTGCCGATCCTCGAGCAGCAGCTGCGTTGGCGGAAAATTTCGGGGGCCAGTGGCTCCGACTCCGTAACATGAAGGCAGTGGATCCCGATCCGAGGATCTTTCCCGAATTCGACGAAAACTTGCGTCAGAACTTCCTGCGGGAGACAGAGCTGTTCCTTGAAAGTCAGATCCGCGAGGACCGCCCGCTGCAGGAGCTTCTCACGGCGAACTATACATTTGTCAACGAACGGTTGGCTCGTTTCTACGGGATCCCGAACGTATACGGGACTCATTTCCGGCGAGCGCTGTGGACTGATCCGTATCGAGCCGGATTGCTTGGCCAGGGGAGCATTCTGACGGTGACGTCCTACGCGACGCGAACATCTCCGGTCCTTCGTGGCAAGTTTCTGCTGGAAGCTGTGCTCGGAGCGCCCCCGCCGCCTCCGCCGCCGAACGTTCCGCCGCTGAAAGAGGTTGGCGACGGGGGCCATCCGCCCGCCTCCATGCGCGAGCGAATGGAGGAACATCGACAGAACGCCGTCTGTGCGACGTGCCACGCGCGGATGGACCCATTGGGTTTTGCACTTGAAAATTTCAATGCCATCGGGAAGTTCCGAACGGCAGACGGGAATTCATCTATTGATGCCTCGGGAGTACTTCCCGACGGAACGAAGTTTTCCAATCCCAACGAGTTTCGTCAAGCATTGCTCAAGCATAGCGACGAATTTGTCAGTACGTTCACAGCCTACCTCATGACGTATGCTCTCGGCAGGGCCGTGCAGTACTACGACATGCCCGCGATCCGCAGCATCATTCGGGACGCGGCTCCGAATAAGTACGACTGGTCGTCGCTGATTCTCGGGATCATCAAGAGCCGACCATTTCAAATGAGAAATGCACAGGAACTAGCGAGGAGTTCGGAACTAGCAAGGGCCAACCAGCAGCATCAGTAGCGGGCCCGTCCGGTCTGCTGAGGCTTCCGAAAGGAGTTGTGATGACTATCACGAAGAAGTTCCTATCGCGGCGAGCGGTTCTGCATGGCTTGGGTGCAACGGTCGCGCTGCCGCTGCTCGACAGCATGGTCCCAGCGTTCGCCTCCGTGGGTTCCATTGGGGCACAGCCGGTGAAGCGGCTAGGGGCAGTGTATGTGCCAAACGGAATGAGCATGGGGAGGTGGTTGCCGGCGACGGAGGGCGCATTGGAAATCACGCCGATTCTCGCGCCGCTGACGCCGGTTCGGGATTCTGTGCTTCTCTTAAGCGGAATGGCCAACCATGAGGCGAGGCCGTTGCTGAATGAAGGCGATGGAGACCACTCCCGCTGTCAGGCAGCCTTCCTCACGGGCGCTCATGCGAGAAAAGCAGCAGGAAAGAACACCACCCTCGAGGTGGGCATGTCGATGGACCAGATTGCCGCACGGCAACTGGGGAAAGAGACGCAACTGGCGTCGCTTGAGTTGTCTTTAGAGGCCAACGATTTGGTGGGGCAGTGCGAAGATGGGTACGGCTGTGCCTATAGCGCCACGCTCGCGTGGCGCGATGCCAACACGCCGTTGCCGATGGAGACTAACCCACGGGCGGTCTTCGAACATCTGTTCGGCGCTGTTGGCAGCACCGAACGCGAGGCGCGGCTCCGTGGCTTCCGAGAGGATCGCAGTATTCTGGACTCGGTGGGTGAGGAGCTGACGGGCCTTCAGCGAACACTCGGTGGAGGCGACCGTTCCAAACTCGCGGGCTATCTGGATTCGGTCCGCGACATCGAGCGGCGCATCCAAATCGCGGAGGCACAAAAGAATCGAGAGTTGCCAGAGGTAGCGGAGCCCGCAGGCATTCCCGATAACTTTGAAGAATACGCGAATCTAATGTTCGATTTGATGCTAATTTCGTACCAGTCCGACTTGACTCGGGTCTGTACTTTTCTAGTCGGTCGCGAAAAGAGTGTTCGAACCTACTCCGAGGTTGGCGTACCGGACGCGCACCACGCCATCTCGCATCATCAGGAGCAACCTGCGCTGCTCGAAAAGCTGGCCAAAATCAACACCTACCACATGAGGATCTTCGGCAAGTTCCTGGAAAAGATGCGGGCAACCCCCGACGGCGACGGCTCTCTACTCGACCATTCGATGATCATCTACGGCGCAGGAATGAGCAACAGCAACGCGCATATACCTGAGAATTTGCCAATTGTCGTAGTGGGCGGTGGCGCGGGCCAGCTCCAGGGAGGCCGGCATGTGCGGCTGCCGCAGGGTACGCCGCTGTCCAACCTACATGTGACACTTCTCGATAAGATGGGAATCCCAATTGAGCACCTCGGCGACAGCACGGCGGAAGTGCGGGTACTTTCAGACGTTTAGTCCACTGTCGAATGGTGCACCTTGGACTTATGTCACGGCCGTTCGGCAGGGGTCGGGAACCAGGGGCGCGAGACCAAACAAGTGTTTTGGAAGAACGTAAGCCGGTCTGCAGTTCCGATCAGTTCGGGCGTGGCATAGTAACCGGAGACTCCGCGACAGTTTCGGAGCAATCGTAGATAGATGCCGACCGTCAAGCGTGAGTCAGGTGGCTAGCCGAATGCAAGGAGGGTAATGATATGCGTGCTGCCATTCGATGCGCCGTGGGCTTGTTCGTCTTCCTGCTCGCAGTCGTTAGCTTGGCCGTCGCTGGCGCCGATGATCTTCAGTTGGTGAACGCCGCGAAGAGCCAAGACACCGCGGCGGTGAGGGCGCTCTTGAAGAAAGGCTCTCCGGTGAATGTCAGTCAGGCTGATGGCGTTACGGCGCTGCATTGGGCGGCGCTAGGGAATGACCTCCAGATGGCCGACCTCCTGATCAGCTCCGGCGCGCAGGTGAACGCGGCCGACAATTATGGTGTGACGCCGCTCTCACTTGCTTGCACGAACGGAAGCGTGCCGTTTGTCGAGAAGCTTTTGAAGGCGGGCGCGAATCCGAACGCCGCCCGGGCAAGTGGCGAGACGGTGTTGATGACGTGCGCATACGCCGGGGCGCTGGACGCGGTCAAAGCGCTCTTGGCCTCCGGCGCAGACGCGAACGCGAAGGAATCCTCCGGAGGCCAGACCGCGTTGATATGGGCGGCGGCGCAAGGACATACGGAGGTTGTGCGCGCTCTGATCCAGCACGGCGCGGACGTGCATGCGCGGTCGACGACGGGGTATACAGCGTTGCTGCTGGCCGCTCGCGAAGGCTACCTGGAAACGACGCAGGCCTTGCTAGCTGCGGGTGCGGACGTTAATGAGGCTGCAAAAGACGGTACCACGGCGCTCTTTGTGGCTACTATGCGAGGGCATACTAAGTACGGCGAGTTTCTGCTGGACAAGGGTGCGAATCCTAACCTTGGGCCTGGGTTCCTGCCCCTGCACTGGGCGGCGGCCACTTACGATACCGAATTGACTGATAACTCCAACGGCGTCCTGTCAGAAGACACCGAATGGAGCGCTTATGGGGGATTGCGGGAACCGGAGAAATTGGAATTCGTGAAGGCACTCCTCGCCCATGGTGCGAAACCGAACGCGCAGGCTCGGAGGTTTGGGGCAAGAACCGAACTTGGTCTCTACATAAAGGGCTCCATGCAAGGCCTGGACGGCGCGACGCCATTTCTGCTGGCTGCCAGGGGAAATGATGTCGCCGTTATGCGCGAACTCATCGCTCACGGCGCGGATCCGAAGTTAACTACCAAGAATGGCATGACACCCTTGATGGCGGCCGCGGGCGTGGACCACGACCCTGGCATCACGCGATCAATTGAGACCGAGGCGCTCGAGGCCGTCAAGCTGTGTGTGGAGCTCGGCAACGACGTCAACGCGGTCAACAAAGACGGAGACACCGCGCTGCACGGCGCCGCGAGAAGGGAACGGGCGGATTCGATCGTTCAGTTTCTGGTGGACCATGGCGCCAACATGAATGCGAAGAACAAAATGGGTTGGACACCCCTTTTCATCGCCGAGGGTATTGATACCACAGGATTCCACGTGAAATCGGATACGACGGCCGCTCTACTTCGGAAGCTTGGGGCTGCTCCCAGCCCGGAGGGTATGTCGAGGGAAATGCCAGACATCAGGGACCGTGACACTGATAGTACAGCGGCGTCGACTTTAGAGCAGTCGGCTTCGGGGCGTTAGATGTTGCTCTGCAACCGGCAACGCTTGGACGGTAGCGCTCAGACACGATTTGCCGTTTTCGCCTGGTGCACGTTGAATGCCAAGGACTATGAGATCCACTTAGGAAGCGATACGTCGTGGGTTGCTGAGCGGTGGGTCGAGAGCTGTCGGCGCGACCTGCTGGACGACGTCATCGCCCGCGATAGCGTCACCTGAAGCGGCTACTTGCCGATTACGTCCGTCCTCCTACTGTTAAAAAGATCCGCGGTCGGATAAGTGTAGGAAGTGTGGCACCACCTACGGTACGTAGTCAAAGACCATAAGATGGGCTGGTTCGGTTATTAGGTTAGCAAGAATCGGCTGAACCGCACCTTCCTTTTGATTCAATTCCCTCCGTAGGTCAGCCCTTATGTCCTTTGACCCGTGCGGCGCGGTGAGAACGAAATGCTGGGGTACAGCTGAGTAGAACCGCCTCCATTCGGGCCGGGTTCATACTGGTGTCCACCTCCAAATTCTCCAGTGTTTGGTTTGATCCGGCTACCGATAAGCAGGCGATGATGTACGGCGTCTAGACCGGCGGTATGAGGCACTGGGCCACCGGTGATCGGCCACTGCGCGATTACCACGCGTTTTTCGAGATCCACGACCGCAACGTGGCTGTCACCTCCTATAATGTCCCCCATAGTGACGTACAATCTTTTGCCCGACGGCTCGATTGCAACGCCTGCTGGATCACCACCTGGCATCTTAATGCTGCCCACCAATTTGGCCGTTTTTGTATCAACTATGTCGATAGAAGCACCGCTAGGTACGTGGTTGTCAGCGCCACCATAGGCTATATTCAAGCCTCCCTTAAAGGCTTCCAAGGCGCTAGGTTTGAACACCTCAATGGCGGCGTAATACAGATGTGTAGCAGGATCATACGCCCCGTTATCTCCTCCCCTATTCGGATCGCCATATCCAGAGAGTGGGACAGTCTTGGTTATCTCGTACGTTGTCCCGCTGATGGCTACAAGACTGCTGTCTTCCAAATTTACCCAGACTTCATTGGTATCGGGAAGGTAGACGGGCTTTTTGGGACTAGCCGCGAGCCGCGTCTCGTGGATCGCCTTGCCCGCCCGCAGGTCCACAACGACTAGCGTGTGATTGTGCTCTCCAGAAACAAATAGGCGCTGGCCTTTCACGTCTACCCCTATGCGGTCCATGTAGCCTTCGGTCGGCAACGGGATCGTCTGAACTAATCTGAGAAGCCCCGATGTCGCCTGCGCGGGCAAGCTCTGGCCTTGAACCCTTGAAACGAAGGCTATACACAGCGTTAGAAGAATCGCGAGATACGGTTTCATTTTTCCGCCTCAACTGGGATTTCGGTTTGGTTTGCGGGCTGACTAGGAAGGTACAATTGGCCGCCTCAGAATGCAAGACTGTCCGAGCACTCGTTATGGGTGGTGCGCAATGCAGCCAGCTTTGAAGCAGTAAACTGCCAACATGATTTCATTCACTGCAGTATTTTAATAAACCGTTATTTCACCATGAGTCCAAAAGGAGCCCAGGAATTTTGAGTCTCGGGATTTCGCTTGACACAACCAACTTACGGTATATAGGCTGACCCAGAAAAAGTTTAGATTCTCCCCATTTTCAGACGGAAGCTCAGTGGGTGGCGCGGGCGCGATTGATACCACAGCCACTGACCCGCGGCAAATCCAGGCTCGGATTGAAGATCATCTGATAAGGACGCGTGTTGGTTGCTCCCAAGGACTGGCTCAAAGGATCGGTAGGAGGTCTCGAGATGAAAAAGTTTCAGGTTGTCTTGCTCTTCCTAATGGTTGCATGGGCCGTCAAGTCTCCGGCTCAAGGGAAGGCGCCGCTTCGATTGTTGCAGACGATTTCTCTGCCAGGGGTTCAGCGGCATTGGGACCATTTTGGTGTGGACCTGAAGGGCAATCGGCTCTTTGCGGCTTCGGAGGACGAACCAGTGGTGGAGGTTCTCGACCTCCGCACGAACAAGTTCATTCACACCATCACTGGGTTCAAGGAACCTCACAATGTCCTGCCCTTCCCTGATCTCAAGCAGATCTTCGTTGTCGACGGCGAGGCGTCGGAGATCAAGATCTTCGAATACGAGTCGTACAAGTTGATCGGGCACATCGAACTGACCATCGATGCGGACCCTGTCGTCTTTGATCAGGACACGAAGTACCTTTACGTCGTTAACGGCGGCCGCGAAGCCCACACGCCTTACTGCCTGATTAGCATCGTAGATACCGCAACGGGAAAGAAGTTGGCGGATCTGAAGCTCGATACGAATCGTCTGGAGTCGATGGCGATCGAAAAGTCCAGTTCCAGGCTTTTCGTCAATATGACGGGCAACAACCAAATTGGAGTGGTGGATCGCAAGAAGCGCGCTTTGTTACTGTGGTCGAACAGCGCGGAGCGGACAATTACCAGGTAATCGGGACTATTCCCACCAAACCCGGCGCCAAAACGGCTCGACTGGTGCCAGAACTTAATCGGTATTACGTCGGGGTACCGCAACCTGGTCCGCACAAACTCGACCAAGGGGCAGAAATACTCGTTTTTGAAGTGGTCCCTTAAAGCCGAAGAGGACCTACGAAGCCTGCGGAATCTGCTTAACCTCGCCCACACCCATCGGCGTAACAAGGTTTGCAGTGAAGCCAGCCTCGGCTTCGGCGCATAATCGCTCTATCCAAAACCCGAGAGTATGATGCGTCCCGGCGAACAGCCTTTCGCATTGCCGCGGTTCCAGCTTGTGGGTTAGTGTCACAGCCGACAGTTGCGCCGCGTTCAAAATCCCATCCGAATACGCGTTGCCAGTGCCACTATGCGCGGATCGGTAAGAGTCCTCTCTTAGATGTAAAACCGCGCATCGCGCATCATGGCCGGACCTGCACCACAGTACAGGTTGCACCTTAGGGGCACGCGCATCCGCAGGGATTCTAAGGGAGGGAAAAAAAGGAACAAACTGGGTGGGTGGCGCATTCCCCCTTGCGGCGTCTCGTATCTCCGTTTGCAGTTGCCGTCGTGTGCCTGCTCAGCTCGTCGTCGGCGCTCCGTGCCCAGAATGCCTCGGCGCCGCCCGATCTCGCTTCAGCCGTTTCAGCCGCGCCAGGCCTTTTAGCGTCCGCGGAATCCAGTTCTTCCTCAGCGGACTCGGGTATGGAATCGCGCGACGTTTCGATCGTCCTCCTGCCTAGTAATTTCCTGCGCGATCAGGAAAGGATGTGGGCTTTCCCCCTCGAACTCGCCAGGAAACGCCAGTGGTCACCTGCTGTAACGGTCGTCGCCGCCAGCGTCGCGCTGCTCTCCGCCGATCCGCAATTCCAGCCATATTTCAACGGCACCCGAACTTTCCACCATTTTAATCGCGCCTTCGCCAGCAACGTCACCGGCGCGGAAACAATCGTCATCCCCTCCGCTCTTTACGCCATTGGACTCGAACGCCACGATACCTACATGCAGAAGACCGCGCTCTTCGCCGCCGAAGCCGTCGCCGATACCGAAGTGCTCCGTGCGCTTCTCAATAGCACCACGCGCAGGTGGCGTCCCCAGGATATTTGCAAAGGGCGAACTTTCTCCGACACTTTCTTCCATTCGAGATCCCGCGTTGGCAGCAGCTTTCCTTCCGGGCACATGATCGTTGCTACTGCCGTGGCGACCGTCATCGCCCGCCGTTATCGAAATCACCGCTGGGTTCCCTGGGCTGCCTACGGCCTAGCGGGAGCCATCGGCTTTTCGCGCATCACCTTGCGCGCCCACTTTCCCTCCGACGTTGTCATCGGAACCGTTCTGGGCTAAGCCATCGCCCGTTTCGACGTTCTGCAAGATCATTAGGCCCTCCGTCGCACTCAACATGGCTTCAAGTAGAGCCTGACGCCGGGGGTCGCAATAGACATTTCATTACTTTCACATTGCTCGCAGGAAATCAGTGAAGTCGGCCAATTAACGCAGGTGAAGGTCGGTGCCGCGATCTTCGTTTATGCGCAAGGTGGCGTCAACGTCCAGATCAGCGACCAGCACTGAGAGCCGGAGCCCTTCCCGGGTAACATAGATGACACGATCATCCTGCTGGCGAAATGCAACGACAAAGAGCAGGGTTCCATTACGCCGGACGAATACAAATTCGCCGACATCGGGCACGGGTTGCTCAGGGACTGCCTGAGCCGCCGCGGGGGGCGCCGGGGCAGGGGCAGGTTCAGTTGGGGCAGCGGTTGCAGGTGGCTGTTGCAGGATCACCACCACCGGTGGCTGCGAGAAGGCCGCCCCCGACCAGGGAAAGAATATCGGCGCGAAGGACGTAGCCCCTGTTTCTCGAAGGATGCGTTCTGACAACGCAAGACGCTGTTGTGTGACAGGGTCAACAAGCGCGCGAACATCTAGATTGCGGTTGATGGCTGCGAGTTGGGCGAAGTCGAAGCCTAGACCTGGAACTGGATTCAAAAGTTGCTGGACGCTGATTGGCGCGAACCCACCGCCTGCGAACCCACTGCCAGCGAACCTACCTGAACGGTGCTGAGGCATCTGACGCATCGGCACCATGCGGCGCTGCGCCCACAAGCTGCCAGACATCGTCATTAAAACTGTCAAGGTTAGCCCAATTCGGAAAGCTGTTTTCATGGCGGGTACCCTCCGGCGTCAGAAGATCGGTCTGCGGATCAGTTCAGTGCGTCGATTTTATACCCTTCCGTTTGGCTTTGCACGTCGCCGTCGCGCACCCCGCCCCCTTCTGGGAGGAGCTGTTGAGGTAACTGACTTGGAATCGGAAAAGCAACTCGTAACACTGGCCCGTAATCTCAGCCTGTTTGGTTGTTTTGTGGCAACCGCCACTCCTTTCCATTACGGGAACGATGGTCAGATTGCGAATCACACACGGGGGTGCGACAGCTTGCCGAAGTGCACGTAGGCCCATGCGAGCGCTGCGACTATGCACGCCGCCGGAACAATGAAACAGATTCCCGCCACTAAAAGACCAGGCCAACCTCCACGGAGATAACCGATGTGGATGGCTAATTCGCTGGAGCTGGGGCCCGGCATGAGATTGCTTGCGCCAAGCAGGTCGAGGAATTTCTCGTGTGAGAGCCACTTGCGGCGACGAACAAGCTCGTCTTCCATCATGGCTATGTGCCCCGCCGGACCTCCAAATGCTGTGGTGCCTAACCGAAGGAAAAAAACAGCGGTTCACCGAGCGAGGCCTTGTTTGTCGATGAGAGGGAACCCGAGATTTCGGGCTCGGCCTTTTCAGCCATTGCTCTGGTCCCGTCTTAGATCCGGTTCGACTCTGTTTTCTGATTCTCTAGACATGATCGAACAGCATCAGCCCAGGATTGTGAGCCACAAAATCCACTTGGGCTTCCTGGTAGCACACTAACACGAAAACATCTTCATCACTCGAGCGGTGGGCGTTCCGGCCAAGCTTGCCAGCTCAAAGCTGTGCCGATGCAGATGATTGGATGGATTCAGAGGCACTGCACAAAGCGGCGCATAAAAGCAAATGCCCTTCCTGGCAGGGCAAGACGCGTGGCCGTCCGCGCTGTCAAGGGCGCGCAGTTGGCGTTTATCGCAGTGAAACGGAGACCCTTGACAGGAGAAGCGGACGGTCCAGGCGCAGGTTTTCAGCAGGCGATCTGTTTGGAGGACGGCACGGAATGGATGTGAGAGACCGAGATCATGTGCGAGTGGCCCGCGTCCAACTCCCCACATCATCACTGTGCTTCAAAACGGTAAGATTCATATAAATATTCCGACTCTGGAGTCTTTTTAATGAGTTCTAAACCAAACCGCCCAGACAGTTTTGAGAATTTTGCCTTACAAATAATCACAGCATGAGTCCCTGCCGACAAATCTTTTGCCCCCTGCATCTTTACTAATTCCAAGTCAGCCGCGGTGAGTGGGTTCACTTTCACGCTTACCACAGAGCAACTCTCGAAATCACCAAACATTTGCTTCATCTTTTCAAGTTGAGTCTCATCCATCTTCCTATGGTCTTCGCGCATCCGGTCCGCGACCTCTTGTGGCACTCCGCTGAGGTCCATCACGCTCTCCGGAAAAGAAAGCTCTTGTAGTTTTCCAACATCGTTTGACTTAACCGCCTGAAAAAACTGGTCGAGGAACCTCTGGCAATCACTTGGAACAGCCACATTCTTATTGCAACCAGCGCAAAACCATCCAAACAATAATCCGAGCATTGCGATACGTGCAGCGTTTTTTGTGCGGTCGGTCACGATGCTTTCTCCGTTCATTAGTTTCATATTGTCGAAACAGGGTCACTGGTCAACGAAACAACCGGAGACACGAAGAGGGAAAGAAATCCGACGATTCCTTTCCATTAGGCAGACCTCCGAGAGGTACCCCGCCAACTCTGGGCTCGACTCACGCTTACAACGAACGAAGGAATTCGAGGAGCGCTTCCTGATCGTTGTGCTTCAGCTTCCTAAAACGCTCGGTCACCTCCTCGGCTTCACCGAGGTGGCGCAAGATAGCGTCGCGCAGAGTCACGGATTGCCCGTCGTGCATCAGTTGCGGACGCAGGCGAACTCCCCACAGGGGTGCCGTACGCACCTTGTTTTGCGTCTTCGCGAAACTATCGAGTGAGAGATTTTTCCACTGAATCTGATACATGTTACGCCCGTAGTGTTCCTGCATCGCCACGCCGATCCCATCGCCGGTTCCCACATCATGCAGAAGGAAGTCCCCAAAGGGATAAAAGGTCTTCCGCGCGAGCGCGTCCGGAATCGTGAATGTACCGCCGTTGATCTTCGTTCCGGCGGCGGCCGTGTTCAAGGTCCGGACATGGCACGTGGCACATCCAATCTTGTCGAAAAGATCGGATCCTTTCTTGGCCACGGGAGCCCCCGCAAGCTGAGTGTCGCGCGCGGGGGCTTTCGTCGCCCGCATGAAGCGAGCGAAATGATCGACGTCGGCGAGCCCGTCCGGACCGGGTTGGTTATTCGGCTCAGAAGCGGTATTGCAGAGTTTTGTCACCTCGTCCGGAAAGAGCCGACTCGTGATTCCCATTTCATTGAGGTAGGCATCGCCTGAAAACGACAGCA
>QHYQ01000186.1 GCA_003224175.1 Acidobacteriota bacterium | reverse complement strand
GCACCGGTAAAGGCTCCCTTTTCGTGTCCGAAGAGTTCGGATTCCAGCAATCCGGTTGGGATGGCGGCGCAATTAATCTTTACAAATGTCCGATCGCGCCGGCCGCTGAGATTGTGAAGGGCACGCGCAATCAACTCCTTGCCAGTGCCGGTCTCCCCTGTAATCAGCACGGTCGAGTCCGTGGGCGCCACGGTTTGCAATTGGGAAAGCACAGCCTTCAGGACCGAGCTTTCGCCGACGATCTCCTCAAAGTTGTGCTCGGTGCGAATTTCATCTTCGAGATAAAGTTTTTCTTCCGTGAGCTTATTCTTGAGTTCGGCAATTTCTTGAAAAGCCAGCGCATTTTCAACGGCAATGGCTACTTGTGCCCCGACCTGTGTGAGGAGGTCCTGGTCTTCCTGAGGAAACGCCGAGTCGCGAAAGCTGGCCACATTGAGGGTGCCCAACACGCGCTCACGTGTGATGAGAGGGACACAACACTCCACCCGTACTCCCTCGGCTATCAGCCGGCGGGTGATATCGGAATCGAATTTCTCCAAATCCGTACGCGCATAGCGTTGCGGAAGTCGCGTGGCAAATGCGTGCCCCGCAGGGGACTTATCCAAGGGAACGGACATTTCTTCGTGAATCAAGCCCTGTCCGCCGGAGAAATCGAGCGCCCTCACGCGCAGTCGGTTGGTCTTAGGGTCGAGCAGGGCCAAACTTGTGTACTCATGATGCAGCACTCGTCGCAAACTGCTGGCGATTGCGTGAAAGAGTTGACGCAAGTCGAGGGTCGAGACGAGGGCGTTATTGACCTCCAGCAGCACGCGCAAGCGGTCCCGCTCTCGCGCCAATTGCTGCTGATAAGCCCGCGCTGTCTCAAAGTTCAGCGCATTGTCCACAGCGACGGCCACCTGGCGCGCCACCTGCTGCATGAAATCAACCTCACTGCCGTCATAGTGATAGGGCTCGAGCTTTCCGAAGCCCAATGTTCCTAGCCGGCGCTGCGCGGAGGTCAAGGGAACCACACAGAATGAATGAACACCCTCTTGCCGAAGAGCCTCCATAAGTACCGGGAACGACGGCTCAGTTTCCACATCCGAAACGACAAACGGATCCTGACTCTCTAAAACCCGCCCGGAAGGCGTCGACCCGATCGGCAATTCCAAGCCAACGCGCAAGTGGGTCGGTTTCTCCCGCAAAGTCTCCAGAAGGTGCAGGCGCATCACCTGGCGTTCCGGGTCGTGCAGCACGAGATTCAAATAATCAAAATGCGCCACATCGTGCAGCCGCGCAGCCAGATCGTGGAAGAGATCCGCCAAGTCACGATGGTGAGCAATAGCCTCTGCCACTTGAAGAAGCGCCTGAGAGCGTGACGACACCGTCTGTGCGGGAGCGGCTTTTACAAACATATCCTTCACTGGCAACGAGAATAGCACCGGCTCCGCTATGGCTCAAATGCGCTAAAAGAGATCTCGAATCAAAAATCTGATGCAGAAGATTAATTTTTCCATTGACAACTCCTCATCGCGCCCGCATAATTATGCAATCGAATGCATAAAGCGCGGCGGGTCAAGGGTTGGGAATCCAAAAAAGGTTCCGGCAAGGACAGATACTCAAATTGATCGCGAGCGAGACCATTTCGAGCCAAGAGGAATTGCGGCGACGGCTGGCACAGATAAAACTGCGCGTCACCCAAGCCACGCTATCCCGTGACATCGCGGAGCTAAAGCTGGTAAAAACGGCGGAGGGCTATAAACCGCTAAAACCTGCCCACGAAGACGGGGCGCAGGCGTTGCCTCCGCTGGCGCGCGCTGTGCGCGAATACCTGCTGGACGTGCGCCCGGCCGACAATCTCTTGGTTCTTAAGACGCCTCCCGGGGGTGCCCAACCCTTGGCGGCTGCCGTAGATGGGGAGCGTCTGCGCGAAGTGGCCGGTACGATCGGCGGCGACGATACGGTTCTCGTGATCACACCATCTCGCGCCGCCAGGACTGCAGTGCAACAACGATTGGAGGCCCTGCTCCGATGAATGACCCCGTGCGGGTCGCCGTCGTCGGAGCAACCGGCTACGCAGGATTTGAGCTGGCGCGGCTCCTGCTTCGGCATCCTGGAACCACCAAGCCTACTTTTTATCTGCGCGAAAACGGCAAGCCGGTGAACTGTCTCACGGAGATCTTTCCGCAGCTTCGTGGATGGGGCGAGGCGCCGTGCCGGGCCTTCTCTGTGCGGGCAATTGCGGAGAGCGGCGCTCAATTGGCATTCCTAGCTACGCCGCACGAAGGTTCGCTGGAGATCGCCCCGCAACTGCTCGATGCGGGCTTGCGGGTCGTGGACTTGAGCGGCGCCTTCCGATTCCGTGATCCGGGCACGTTTGAGAATTGGTATAACCTGCCGGCCCCCGATGCGGAACTGCTGGCTCAAGCTGTTTACGGCCTCCCTGAACTATACGGCAAGGCTGTTATCAACGCGAAATTGGTTGCAAATCCGGGCTGCTATCCGACTTCGGTGATTCTCGGGCTTCGGCCGCTCGTCGAAGCGGGATGGATTGCTCCGGGCCGCGGCGTCGTCTGCGATTGCAAATCCGGCGCTTCTGGGGCCGGCAAGGAACCCAAGCGCGAACTCCAGTTCGTTGAGTTAGACGAAAACTTTCGCGCGTACGGCCTGTTCACGCACCGGCACGCTCCGGAAGTTACCGAGCATCTGGGAATCGCCGCCAGGGAAATTATCTTTTCCACACATCTGCTCCCGCTAGCCCGCGGGATTCTTTCCACCCTTTACGTTTGGCTAGAACCAAGGCGCGATGCGGCCGAAATCGAGACGCTATATCGCCGGTTCTATGCGGGAAGACCGATGGTCAGGCTGTGGCCGGCGGGGCGTCTCCCGGAAGTCCAGCACGTTGCGCACACGAATTTCTGTGACATTGGTTTCGCACTCGATTCGCAAGGGGAGCGCCTCGTCGTGGTGAGCTGTCTCGACAATCTCGGTAAGGGCGCTGCGGGCCAGGCGGTACAAAATATGAACGCAATGATGGGCTTCGAGGAGGCAACCGGTCTCCAATGAGAATGGTCGTGAAAATTGCGGGGGCTTTGCTGGATGATCCGGAAGCGGTTCGCTCGCTGGCCAGGCAGATTGCGCAACTTGTGCAGCAGGGGCACGAATTGCTCGTAGTGCATGGCGGCGGCAAGCTCTTCACGGCTACACTCAAGCGTATGGGCGTCGAAAGCCGGTTTGTCAACGGGCTGCGCGTAACCGACCGGCAGACGCGGGACGTGGCTGTGATGGTTCTCGGGGGATTGCTCAATAAGCGGATGGCAGGCGCCATTTCTGCCGCGGGACAGCCCGCCATTGGCCTGTGCGCCTCGGACTCAAGCTGCTTTCTTGCCGAGCCGATGCAATACGACGAAGTAGTCGGCGCGCTTGGCTTTGTCGGCTATCTCACAGGCGTCAACCTTGAATTTCTCGAATCACTCTGGCGGGCGGGCATCGTTCCGGTGGCGTCCTGCCTCGGAATGGGCGCGGATGGCGAGCTCTATAACATCAACGCCGATCATATGGCAGCCGCTTGCGCCGAATATATTCATGCCGACCGGCTGGTCTATATGACCGATGTCGCGGGCGTACTGGATGGATCGAAGGTGATCAAGGCGGTCTCGTGTAGCGATGTCGAAGATTTGATCCGGCAAAATAAAGTCTCCGGGGGCATGGTGCTGAAGCTGGAGGCATGCAAGCGGGCGCTTGCAGGCGGCGTGAAGCAGGTCCGCATCGTAGGTGGCGCGAGCGAAAGCGGGCTGCTTTCCGCCGCCAACGGGCAGAAGGGCCCCGGGACGAGGGTCACATCCAGTTATCCTGCGGCGGCCGGAGTCGGCAATTGAATAAGCACCGCAAGCCGAAACCCGCAAAGCACAACGTATCCCCTGAACAGGCGATACGACTGGCAGGGCGATACCTGATGAACACGTATCGGCGGCCGCCCCTGGTCTTTGTGCGCGGCCGCGGCTGTTACCTTTACGATCATCGCGGTCGTAAGTATCTCGATTTCCTCGGCGGCCTGGCGGTAAACGCCCTCGGATATTCCCATCCCAGGCTGACCCGCGTCATTCGCCGCGAATCCGGGCGCGCCGTTCACTTTTCGAATTTATTTCATCACCCATACCAGGGCCCCTTGGCGCGCAAGCTAACGGAGTGGTCCGGGCTAGAGCGCGTCTTCTTCACCAATAGCGGCACGGAAGCGGTTGAAGGCGCGATCAAGCTGGCGCGGCTTGCCGCACACAAGCGTGGTACAGAAGGAAAAACTCGTATCCTGGCGCTTGAAAATTCATTCCACGGGCGTACGTTCGGCGCGCTTTCTATAACGCACCCGGCGAAATACCGTGAGCCATTTGGTCCGCTTGTGCCTGGCGTTGAATTTGTGCGCGTTAACGATGTCGCTGATCTCGAAGCCAAATTCGACGACTCGGTTTGCGGCATAGTTATCGAACCAATCCAGGGCGAAGGCGGGATCTATCCGATCAGTACCTCATTTTGGTCGCGCGCTCGCGAACTGGCCAGCCACTACGGCGCGGCACTGATCGCGGACGAAATCCAGTCGGGCCTGGGACGGACCGGCCGTCCTTTTGCTTACCAACGCCACACGGGCGTACCGGACATAGTCGTCATCGCCAAGCCCCTGGCAGGTGGACTTCCCTTGGGAGCGATCCTGGCTCGCGAAGCCTTTGCAGGATCTTTCTCGCCGGGCCTGCACGGCTCGACTTTTGGGGGCGGCCCGCTGGCTTGCGCCGTGGCCCTCGAATTTCTCTCTATCATCGAAGACGAAAACTTGCTCGAGAACGTTCGCCAGCGGGGATCGCAATTGCGCGCGGGACTGATGCGTCTCGCGGGGGACTTCGATTTCGTCCGAGAGGTGCGCGGCGAAGGACTCATCTTCGGAATCGAGCTTGCTGTTGAGGGCAAGCCCTATGTGGAAGGTGCGCTACGCGAAGGATTGATTGTCAATTGTACCCATGAGTCCGTGTTACGGCTGCTGCCTCCCTTTATCGTGACCGGGCGCCAAGTCGACGAATTTACGCGGCGTTTTCGGCAAGTCCTGAGCAAGACCAAGCGCCCGAATTCTGTTCCCGCGGAGCTCGCCGAAAGCAACAACCGAACCGCCGTGGCAGCTTCCCGCTAAGTCATGACCACGATGCCCATACCTCTCGCTCTTTCCACCGACCTGCTGACCGGGACGGAGTGGAACGAGGCGCGCGTCAAGGAACTCTTTCAGCTTTCAGCCGACGTCAAAGCTCGCCCCGATCACTACAGCTCGGCGCTGGCCGGCCGTTTCTTGGCTCTGATTCTGGAGAAGCCGTCGCTGCGTACACGTGTGACGTTCGAGGTTGGCATGCGCAGCTTGGGCGGCACGGCCATTTTTCTCGACCAGACCCTTTCGCGGCTCGGTGAGCGCGAGTCGATCCCCGATGTGGCGAGGAACCTCTCGTGCTGGGTGCATGGCATTGTGGCGCGGGTCTTCGAGCAGCGCGAACTCGAGCAGCTCGCGGAGTTCGCCAGCGTCCCGGTAATCAACGCGCTTTCCGACCGCTTCCATCCCTGCCAGGCCTACTCTGATTTCTTTACGCTGCACGAGCGTTTTGGAACGCTGCGCAATTTAAAACTCGCCTACATAGGTGATGGGAACAATGTCTGCCGTTCGCTTATGACGGTCGCAGCGCGGGTCGGCGCAGAAATGCGAATTGCCACACCGGCGGGTTATGAACCCGATGCTTCTATTGTTGCCGAAGCGCAGCGGGCTGCGCGCGAGAGCCACGGCAGCCTGGCGATCTTCCGATCGCCCCAGGAGGCGGTGGCCGGAGCACAAGCCGTATATACGGATGTCTGGGCCAGCATGGGACAAGAGCACGAGGCGGCCGCCCGCGCAGAAATCTTTGCCTCTTATCAAGTGAATGACACTCTGATGAAACAGGCGGCTCCGGACGCCGTATTCATGCATTGCCTCCCTGCGCATCGCGGTGCCGAAGTGACCGACTCCATAATGGATTCGTCCCGTTCGATTGTCTTCGATCAAGCGGAAAACCGTCTGCACGCGCAGAAAGCCATCCTGCTGATGCTGCTCAGCTAAAAGGAGACTGCGTGGCTCGCAAAGTGGTGCTCGCCTATTCGGGCGGGCTGGATACCTCAATCATTATTCCCTGGCTGATCGAGAACCATGGGTGTGAAGTTATCGCCATGATCGGCGATGTCGGGCAAAAAGAGGACTTAGAAGCCGCAAGGCGCAAGGCGCTCGCCACCGGCGCATCGGCGGCCTCCATTGAGGATCTACGCGAGGAATTCATTACCGAGTATATCTGGCCGACATTGCGAGCAGGAGCTGTTTACGAACACAAATATCTCTTGGGCACGTCCTTTGCCCGTCCGGTTTTAGCCAAGCGCCAGGCGGAAGTCGCTTTGCGGATCGGCGCGGATGCTCTTGCCCACGGCTGCACAGGGAAGGGCAACGACCAAGTGCGGTTTGAGCTTGCCTACAAAGCCATCGCGCCGAAGCTGCGAATCATCGCGCCCTGGCGCGAGTGGCAGATCCAATCCCGCGAGGATGCGCTTGCGTATGCCCGGGCGCACAATGTCCCGGTAGCACAGACGAAGGCGGATCTCTATAGTCGTGACCGCAACATCTGGCATTTGAGCCATGAAGGCGGAATACTCGAGGATCCCGCCAATGCTCCTGAGGAATCCATGTGGCAGTGGATTGCTTCCCCTGAGAGCGCCCCGGACAAACCCACGGAACTCGAAATCGGCTTCGAAGCGGGAACGCCGGTCTCCATCGATGGGAAGCGGTTGAATGCCGTGGCTCTGCTGGAATGGTTAAACGCTATAGCCGCAGCAAATGGTGTAGGACGCATCGACTTGGTTGAAAATCGCCTGGTCGGCATTAAATCGCGCGGCGCATACGAAACGCCGGGCGGCACGCTGCTCGTTTTGGCTCATCGTGAACTCGAAGCGCTTTGTCTGGATCGCGAGACGGCACATTACGCGCAAATCTTGGCGCATCGCTATGCGGAGCTCGTCTATTACGGGTTGTGGTTCACGGCCCTACGTCAAGCACTGGATGCCTTCTTTGCGGTCGCGCAACAGCATGTGACCGGAACCGTCGGCTTACGGCTATATAAAGGCAACGTCGCCGTTACCAGGCGGCAATCTCCTCACTCGCTTTATCGAACCGATCTGGCCAGTTTCAGCATGGCTCGTTACAACCCCAAGGACGCGGAGGGGTTCATTAACCTCTTTGCATTGCCGGTGATGGCACCGGCGAATGACTCGGCGTCGTGAACCAGCGGCCAACAGCTGCGGGAACGAACAAACTTTGGGGTGGACGATTTGATCAGCCGCCCAACGAGTTGTTCTATCAGTTTCAGCGCTCGTTTCCGTTTGATCGACGCCTGTTGCCCTACGAGTTGGCTGTGGATCGCGCCTGGGCTCTCGCCATAGAAAAGGTCGGAATCCTCAGCTCCTCAGAGACCCAACAAATACTGGCCGCAATCGACGCCATTGCCGAGCGGGCGGAGTCGGATCCCTCATGGCTTGACCTCTCGCCTGCCGAGGATGTGCACCATTTCGTAGAAATCGCGCTCGTCGAACGACTGGGCCCGGTCGCGTACAAGCTGCACACCGCGCGGAGCCGGAATGAGCTGGTGGCCACGGACTTCCGTATGTTCGTTAAAGATGCCGCGCAAGACGTCTCTAGAGGCCTGGTTGCCCTCATCACTGCACTTGTAGGACTGGCCGAACGGACGATGGGAGTCCCCTTAGCTGGGATGACGCATCTTCAACATGCGCAGCCAGTTCTCTTCTCGCATTTCGTCCTAGGGCATGCCGAGGCATTCTTTCGTGATCTTGAGCGGCTCAGCACCGCGCGACACACGGCGGATACGTGCCCATTGGGCTCTGGCGCCCTGGGCGGCTGTGCGTTCCCCGTGGATCGGGGAGCGCTGGCAAAGGAACTCGGCTTTTCGCACATTTCGGCCAACAGTCTCGATGCGGTGGGCGATCGCGATTTCGCCGTCGATTATCTTTACGCTCTTGCCGGCCTGGCTATGCATATTTCGCGCTTAGCCGAGGACTTTGTTCTCTTTGCTTCTCAGGAATTCGGATACGTTTTGTTGCCCGATGAATATTCCACAGGAAGCAGTCTCATGCCGCAGAAGAAAAATCCGGATGCGTGGGAGCTTTTGCGCGGTAAGACCGGGCGCATTACTGCCGCTCTGATTTCAATTCTGGTGACCCTGAAGGGACTGCCCTCCAGTTACCAACGCGATTTACAGGAAGATAAGGAGCCGCTTTTCGCCGCACACGATCAGGCTCTGGCGGTCGCCCAAATCGCGGCTGGAGCCGTGAGCGCTACGCACATTAATCCGGCGAGGCTTTTGGCTGCGGCTGAGGATTCGGCGCTGCTCGCCACCCAGGCGGCACATTATCTCGTTCACCGCGGTCTGCCCTTCCGCCAGGCGCACGAAGTCGTTGGACGGATTGTTCGCGAAGCGGAGCGTGCCCGCGAATCGTGGACGGCCATGCCTTTGTCAAAACTCAAAAGCTTTTCGCCTCTGTTTGAATCCGATCTGGGGCGGGAACTCACTCTCGAATCCGCTCTGGCGAGCTGCGACGTTCCAGGCGGAACGGCTCCGGCTCGTGTTCGAGAAGCCCTCGCCGGCTGCCGCGCTCGCTTGGAACAATGGACCCGCTCAATTGGCTAAGGGAGACGCCGGAGTGACCAACGATACGCCCCGAATGAATACGGCTCCGCTCAACGCCCTTCCGCGCGGATTTCGATTCGCAGCTACGAATTGCGGTTTGCGCAAGGCTCCCAATCTGGATTTGGGGTTGATCATCGGTGACGAGGAAGTGACGGCTGCCGGAGTTTTCACGCAAAACCTGGTGCAGGCCGCGCCGGTCGTCCTTTGCCGCCGCCATCTCCACAAAGCGGCATCGCGCATGCGCGCGGTGATCGTCAATTCACGCAACGCAAACTGCGCGACGGGCGAGGCGGGTGTGGCCGCAGCCGAAGCGACCGCACATGCGGTCGCGCGCGAGATCGGCTGCGATGCAGAACAAGTATTTGTCTGCTCCACGGGAGTTATCGGCATTCCATTGCGGACGGAACGCATTCTCAACGTGATACCCGCCTTGATCAAAGCGGCCGATCGCACTGCGGAAGGCTTTGGCGGCTTTACCAGGGCGATCATGACCACGGATACTCGGCCGAAATGGGCCGCGTCGCGTTGCAATCTTTCCGGCCGCACAATCCGCTTGCTCGGATGCGCCAAGGGCGCGGGAATGATTCATCCCAATATGGCAACTATGCTGGCCTATATCGTTACCGATGCGGCCATTGGGTCACCGCTTCTGCAACGCGCTCTGAACCTCGCGGTCCGAGGAACCTTCAACTCCATCACTGTCGACGGAGATACATCCACCAACGATACACTTCTGGCTCTCGCCAGCGGCGCTGCGGCCAATCGCACAATCACCCGACCGGATGCGGAGTATCGTCGCTTTTTGACTGCACTCGAAAATGTCTGCCGCTCGCTTGCGTTGCAAATCGTTGCAGACGGCGAAGGCGCGACGCGCGTAATCGAGATCGAAGTGCGCGGAGCCGCAAGCGACGATGCCGCACGGCAAGTAGCGAGCACGATCGCCGGATCCTCGTTAGTGAAGACCATGTTCGCCGGCGCCGATCCGAATTGGGGACGCATTCTAGCTGCCGCCGGACGTTCCGGAATCAAGATCAATCCTCGCCGTACGAACATTTATCTTGCAGGCGTTCTCACTTGCCGGGGCGGCGTCGAGCATCGTTTTAGCGAACGAAACGCGCACAGTCGCATGCTGCGCGATTTCGTTCCAGTTCGCGTGGAGCTCGGCTTGGGCCGTGGTCGTGCTTGTGTGTGGACGTGCGATTTTACCGCGGACTATGTGCACATTAATGCGAGCTATCGAACCTGATCTCTCCGCCTGGATTGCCCGGTTTGCTGTTACGCGACCTATCCTAGTCTCCTTGACAGCGCTCGACGTCCAGGAGATTTCACTGCGGCAGTCCGACCAGACTCATGCAGTTAAACCATTAGAACACAATGGCTTGCACCGGCGGCGAGGCAATCTCGCTCCCATCGTGGATAATTAGTCCACAAGGTAAGTTCCGTATTTTTGCTAGTCTCGGTTGACCTTGTCGCACGCTTAGCGGATGATGCGGCCCGAGAGCTGAAGCGCAAGCTTCGCCCGGAGTAGCCTGCGTTCGTTCGGACTGCGTACGGAGTTGGCCTTGCCTCTTCAGCCCGCCTGCTGGATCCATTTGGCCAGAGGCCTAAGGAGTATGTTCGTGAAAAAACTGTACGTGGGCAATTTGCCTTTTCAGGCTACGGAAGAGGATCTAGGCAATTGGTTTTCGCAAGTAGGCGTTTCACCTGCGAATATCACTCTGGTGCGCGACCGCTTTTCGGGTCAACCTCGCGGATTTGGCTTCGTCGAAGTGAATAGCGACGAAGATGCCGGCCGCGCCATTCAAGCTCTCAATGGCCACGACTTCATGGGCCGGAGCGTGGTCGTAAACGAGGCGCGTCCTCCGCGTGAAGGCGGTGGTGGTGGTGGTGGTGGCGGCGCCGGTCGAGGCGCTGGTGGGGGAGGGCGCGGCGCATACGGCGGCGGTGGACGCGGTGGCCGTGGGGGCCCCGGCGGTGGTGGCAGAGGCCGTTATTAGAATTTCTCTCCGCTCGCAGCCGTCCGCTCTTGAGCTGTGGAAGCGAGCAAGTGCAGCAGGTTAGTCTTTCTGCTGGTTTAGCTGGCCAACCGAATTCTCAGCGGTGCTGACGACCGCGGGGGCGGCTTCAACGCGCTCGACCCGTCCACCGGCATAGCTATATCGTTCGAGCACACTCGTTTCTACAGCCTTTTTCGTTAATTCGATGATGTTAAGTCCCGTCTCGGCCTCCTCGAGGTCGGTCGCCGAAGCATAAAGGGCGGGACTGCGCGGCAGGAAAAGCGGACAGCAGTCGTGAAATGGTTCCTCGGAGACCTCGAACGTGCCGATGCGGCGCGCAAGGGCAAGAATCTCTTGTTTGTCGTCGCCGGCCAGAGGACGGAAAACGGGCATCGGCGAAGCTGCGCCAACGGCGACCATGTTCTGCAACGTCTGAGAAGCCACCTGTCCCAGACTATCGCCCGCTATGATTGCTTGGGCGTGGTTTCTCCGCGCGATGCGCTCCGCGATCCTTAGCATCATGCGCCGATACAACAGCAGTCGATATCGCTCAGGCGCGCTGCGTACAATCTCCCGCTGAACCGGCTCAAAGGGAACGAGATAGAGCCTTGCCGTAAATTGGTAAGGCACCAGGCGTTCCACCAAAGCCCTCGCTACATGCACCGAGGATTCGCCGGGCCGAGCTCCGCCTCCCCAGAAGTGAACAAAATTCACGTGCGCGCCGCGTCGCATCATTTTGTACGCAGCAACTGCGGAATCAAATCCACCCGACAACAGGCAGACCATTCGTCCGGTGGTATTCGCGGGCAGGCCTCCCGTGCCGGGAATCCTCTTGGCATACACCAACATCGGGCCAGGCGTAATTTCGATCCTGCAGGTTATCTCCGGATCATCCAGTTGCACGCGGACCGAGCGGCCTGCGGCACGCAATTTCTCCAGCAGATACTGTCCCACGCGCCTTTCGATCTCATCGACGCGGTGGAGGAAAGATTTATCGCTGCGCTTGGCACGAACGGCAAAATTCGAGAACTCGAGAGGCTCTACCTCTTCCCATGCGGCCTGGCAGAGTGCGTCTAGATCATCGCTGGAACCGCGCTGCACAGAGCGAGCTACAGCGAAGTACGCTATGCCGAGAACGCCTTTCAGACGGACGATTATCGTTTCCAATGGCGCGTCCAAACCGAACTCCAAAACCACGCGATCACCCGGCTGACGCATGCGGGCACTCGGGAAGTCTGCGAATACGCGCCGCAGCGCGAGCAAGAATTTACCCAAGAAGAATCTGCGGTTCCGGCCTTTCAGCCAGAGTTCGTGATAATGAATAACGACGACGGTCTTGAGCATTCTCTGTTGGAAACGACGAGGAGCCCTCAAACCAGTATACAGCGGGTCTGAGTCATTGCGACCACACGCCGCTTCTATGAATAGGTCCCGACCCGCGCTTGCGCGAAACCCGTATGTAGTAGTTGGACACCACTGTAGACTCGGGACAAGTTCTGGCGTATATGGAAGTGCAAGTCGCCTGCGATTTAGGAAGAGGAGGCGACTTTGGGCGCTCTTCGAGCATCCATATATCAGCGCGTTGATCTCGCAAGGAAGGGTCGAGCGATGTGGGATAAGCGGGATTGGCACCAGTTCTTCCAGCTAGCCCAACGGCCGTGGCAGCGTCATCGGCCGCCACGCCCAGTGGCCCCCTCTGGCTTGAACCGTGTCCTGCCGGTGGTCGGATTCAGCCTGTCTGAATTGGACGATGCTGGAATCAATTTGGAACTGGCGGAGCGGCTGGGGTTGCCCATCGACGCCTCTCGCGTCGGCGTTTACGGTCCGAACGTGTCCGCGTTGCGCGATTTTGTCCGCTCGGCACGGCAGCCCGGATAAAGCAGGTAGTCCGGGTATCCTAGCCGTTGACAAAGCCCAAAAACGGCCTCTTTCCTAAGGGTATGGTGTGTTTTGAGGGCTTCACATAGGCCCTTAGTTGCAGGCGTACTAGGAGTTACTTCCGCCCTCTTGACGAGACCAAAACTTTCGGTAAACTGCGCTTTCTCATATGTCGGAGCAATTCATCATCGGCGAGCAGGCTCTTCGGGAATTGGAGTATCCGCAGCGCGAAGCGGCCTTCTTCTATGGCCTGTTTCTGCGCGGTCATTCTGCCGAGGAACTTCGCCGGGATATCGAGGTGCCTCCTCAGGTGTTGGCTCGCTGGCACCGGGAGGCTGAGCGTGAGCCAAGTCTGCGCGAAGTACTCGAGCGCATGGTGGAATACCGCCGGCACGTCCTCGCGATTTTCGATTCCTTGATCGGCTTTGATACCCGCGTCACCCGCCTGCAATAGCGTCAAGTCTTGCCTGGTCCGAAATTCCCTTCCCAGCGCGGAAGTCGCGCGTGTTCTTCTCGCACGCATCTTTGACAGAGTTCGGAGCGTTGGTTAGACTGCCGCCTAACGTGTCTTGTGTACTCCCCGGTAGCTCAATGGTAGAGCGTTCGGCTGTTAACAGAGAACTTCAAATCGAATAGCTCGTTTCTCTGGCGTCAGTTAACAGCTTCGGGACCATCCCCAAACAGCCTTTTCTTGTCCCCAAGATGTCCCCAACGTACGGCGGCGGGAGGTGAACCCGTCCCAATCTCGCTTTCCGGCCATCCTCCACAGGGCGAGCAAGAAAGGCGATAGCTCTCGCCAAGGGAGGAGCAGAATATCTCGTGCCCATAATGATATTTATCCAATCGATGTAACGCCAACCGAGGGCTATGTACCCGGACGACCAGACGCTGTGCCAGGTAAATGCATCAGTGGTGCGGCTTGGCGTCGTCGAGGGCGAATACCACTGGCACAAACACGATCACGATGACGAGTTCTTTTACGTCGTCGAGGGCAAGTTGCTGATCGACCTAGAGCGGCGAACAGTTGAGCTGCTGCCGCGACAGGGTTTTGTCGTGTCCAAGGGAGTGCTCCATCGGACGCGAGCGCCGCAGCGAACCGTAATGTTGATGGTCGAAAACTCTGGAATCGTGCCGACGGGCGACGTTCAATCCTGATTTCCGGACGTCATCTTAGAAGATACGGACTTAGGGTTAGCGTCGCTCAACGAGATAGCTTCGGACTTCCCGTTCCAGAAACTGCTTTCCCATAATGACAAGCAGCGGCTTGGCCAGGCTCAGGTCACATCTAAAGCGAGCGAGCGCTTTCACGAACGCGGCAAAGCGAAACACAACGACCCAAAAACTGAGGAGAGTTTTCCCCGGGAAGGGCGGTAACTACGTTGCAGTCCAAATTGTCCGGGTTCGAGCCTAGCCGACAGCTTTCCGTTGTTCCCTCTGGCCGATAGAATCGCATCATGAAAAGCGAGACGACAGAAGTGGCGACAAATTATTGGGCCGAATTTGCGGATTTCGAGGGTGTGGCCTATCTGAACGCGGCGCTTCAGGGGCCCATGCCGCTGGTCGCAGCGCGCGAAGCGCAAGCTGCTCTCGAATGGAAGAAGCATCCCTACCGATTGCCCGATAGCGCCTATTTCGACCTTCCTGATCGCATCCGTGAAAAAGCCGGCCGCGTGATCGGAGGCCGCCCCGAAGAGATTGCCGTCACAACGGGCGCGAGCGCGGGACTCGCCGCGATTGCGGCGGGAATAGAGTGGAAACCGGGCGACGAAGTCCTGGTGGGGCGCGGAGAATTCCCCGCACATTTCTCGACCTGGCTGCGTTACGAACAGGCCGGGAAATTGCTGGTTCGGGTCGTAGAGCCGCGAGGGCGCTTCATTTCGGCAGACGACTATATCGAGTGCATCGGGCCGCGTACGCGCGTCGTGTCCGCGAGCCTGGTGCGATTCGACGACGGAGCGCGTCTCGATGCAGCCCGCGTGGCGCGCGCTTGCGACAAAGTGGGCGCCGCATTGATCCTCGATCTTTCGCAATGCGCCGGAGCGATACCGCTGAACATGCGCGAACTGGGCGCTTCCATGGCAGTTTGCAGCGGCTACAAGTGGCTTTTGGGTCCCTACGGCACGGGCTTTTTCTGGATTGCAGAGGAATGGATCGAGCGCCTACCGCTCGGTGCCGTATATTTCATGGCCCTGGAAGGGGCGCGCAATTTTCACGCTCTGCCGATGGACAACTTGCGGCCCGCCGCCGACGCGCGACGCTGGGATTCCGCGGAGACGGCGAATTTCACGAATCTGGCAGCGTTCGATGCTTCGCTTGACCTCGTGCTGCGCGTTGGCACTGACGCCATCGGGCGTTCCATCGATACGCTGGTCGGCGAGATCATCGAGGGGTTGCCGGGCACGAACGGCGTCCTTGCTTCACCGCTCGAACGAGAACGCCGCGGGCCGTACGTGTGCATCTCCGCGCGCGATCCGAACGGGACGGCCGCGCTTTACGAGAAAATGCGCTCGGCACAAATCTCCGTGAGCCTGCGCGAGAAGGCCTTGCGTATCTCGCCGCACATCTACAACACGCCTGAAGATATTTCGCGCCTGATGAAGACTCTGGCGGACTGAAGCGTTGAGTTATTGCGTCGCGGTATTGACGCCGCTACGCGACTACTGAGCTGCGGCGGCCGCTTTCGATTCCCGGTTTCGCGAATTTGGACTTATCCTGATTACAGCCAAAAGCGGAGTAGGCAGGAAATGTTTTAGGCCTTTCACGACCGCAACGCCGCCTCGATTTAATGGTCACCGTTAGCGCTTGGTCTGGAGTGTGGACACCTGTGCTACGCAAAAATTCCGTCCACGTCTTTAAAACTTCGCAGTTGAGACAGCTCGCGCCCACGTGCAACCTCTAGAGATCATTATCTGACAGGAACCGGCCGTAATCGTGGGACTCCAGCCAGTGGTAGAGATGAACCTGATAGAGGTACGAACCGACGAATTCTTCGCCCAGTTCATGCGTCTCGCTGCAGAGGAAAGGCACTTGCAACCCGGCAAGAACGGCGATCAAGAATTGTGTTGTTCGGTTGGGATCCACGCTCGTGTGGCCGTAAGGAGACTTCACCTGACTCAGCGTGCTCGTGATCACCAACAACCGATGGGGGTGCTGCGCCATGAGCCGGAGACGTTTGATGAAAGCAGTGCGTTCGACCGTACAGGAATGGACTAGATCCGAAAGATCCTTCCGCTCCACCACGCACACGTCTTCCAGACCGGCTACCGAGTAGTCTCCCAGCGGTAGCGCCTTCTTTTCGACTCCCGCAAACCATCCCCGGAAGCGAGAGAAATTGAAGGGGTGCTGTTCTCGCGTGTCTACAAGAAGGGTCGGGCGTGGTGCTTGAAGCTGCGTGCCGCCGCGTTCGGCCAGGACGGGAATCACCGGGTGGGGCACAGGCGCCGCGGTCATCTGCCACTCGAGCGGAGAAGTAATCAACGGGCGGCGTTTGCTCAGCAGTCTGTCCTTCATGCCGCGCTCCTTTCCCAGCGATATTCGTGATGTAGGCCGCCGAGGATCGCCCGAGCTGCAATCTTGCAATCGCTGACCGAGAAGTGTCTGCCCTGAGTGAGAGATTGCTGTGGGAAGCACATCTCCACGGGTTCAGGAATTCCCGGCCCTAGACTCGAATGAGGCCGACCTTGGTTGTAGTGGGTAACCCATTCGGCCAGGATCCTGCTCAGGTGTTTCTCACCCAACGGGATCATGAAATCCAGGCATTCACGACGTACCGTTCCGACCAACCGTTCGCAGTAGGCATTCGCCTGGGGTGCTCGCGCGGGCGTGCGCAACACGCGCAGTCCGAAGGCCTTGAGCTGATCATCCACTTCCACCGAGAAGATGGAATCGCGGTCGCGAATGAGAAAGCGGTAAGCATGATCGGTTGGAATTGCCTCTCGAAATTGTTGCAGGGTCCACTCCGCCGTGGGGTGCGCGGTGAGATTACAGTGCAGGATGCGCCTTGTCCCGAGTTCCATGAGGAGAAAGACGTAAAGGATTTGGAAGTGAGCGGTCACCACGACAAAAAAGTCGCAGGCGAGGATGGACGGAGCGTGATTGCGGACAAACGTCCTCCAGCGCTGGGAGCAGGTTCCTCGCGACCCTCGCCGCTCCGGCTCAGGAGGCCAGTAAGCCCGCACGGTACGCGGCGAAACATAGATGCCGAGCTT
This sequence comes from Acidobacteriota bacterium, assembly GCA_003224175.1. Classification (GTDB taxonomy): domain Bacteria; phylum Acidobacteriota; class Terriglobia; order Acidiferrales; family UBA7541; genus Palsa-189. Next base: position 694 of record QHYQ01000186.1, on the reverse strand, counting down.
CACCGATAGCTCGGCGGCCACGCGAGCCTGCCCCCAGGTCGGATTCTCCAGCGCCATCCGGATGATGAGCTTGCGGATGTTTTCAGGCAGGCGCGGCCGGCCAACCCGCGATTTCCACTTCCAGAACGGCTGGAAACCTCTGCGATGCCAGCCGATGAGCGTCTCCGGCTTGACGATCACCAAAGCGCTTCTGAAGTGGAACAGTTGAGACCAGAGCACGAGTGAGAGACGAGCGAAGTTGGTTAATCTTCGTGGTTGCCTCTCTCGTTCTTCATAGAAGGCTAACTGTTTTCGCAGAAAAAGGACTTCCGCGCTGAGGGCGGAATGCGAACGGACGGTCAGACACAGGAAACGAAGTCCATCGCCCATCAAATCGAAAACGAAGCCAAAGAACGAAGTGCATGAGCGCACTGCGTTTGGGAAGAAGCGTGACATGGGGCGTCAGGATGGCACAGAGACAGCCGCATTGAGAAGGCTTTCTGTCGCTTTTCTGGTCTAGCGGGGTACAGAAGCAAACGAGATAAGCGCCAACTTCTCTGTCAGATGAGAGCACGGATGGAATTTTTGCGTACCACAGGAATGTTTGGTATGAGGTTGCGACAGCAATTCGGCGCGGCAGGATGAAAGAAGACGAGCGCTTTGCGGCGATTTAGTTCGTCGAATACCGGTGCGTAGGCGGGATCGCCGGGCCATT
>QHYQ01000185.1 GCA_003224175.1 Acidobacteriota bacterium | reverse complement strand
CCGTCATGGGCAGGCTCAAACAGTCAGGGATGTTCTGGACCGTCCGTGGAGCCAACGCCATCATCGCCCTTCGTTGCTGTCACATGAGCGGCAAATTCGAGGACTACTGGGAGGCCCGAACGGCGTGAGTTCTCACTTTAAAGTCGCGCACCGTTACGTCGCGCTTATTAGGTCAAGGACCAGCCGAGGAAGGTCATCGCCAGGAGCACCAAGAGCGTGGCTATGCTGATGAGGCTCAAAACCCTGCCATGGCCGAGCAGGGAATCGCGGGTCGAGGGATTCAAGCAGAGAAGAACGAGCACGAGCGTAACCGTAAGCCAAGCGAGACTCGAAGGCAATCCCGGATAGCGCGAGAGGCGAGCGAGAAAGCTATCAGGCGGCTGCCCGGCAGGGATCCACCAGGGAAGAATGGGGGCCACAGACGTGACCAGAACGAAGGTGAGCAGCTTGCGCGTAATCCAGCTTTTGATCTTGTGCTCGGTTTGACGCGCCCGCCGCGAATTGCGCCAGACAAGATAGTCCCAGGCCAAGATGCCCAGAATGATAGGCGCCCAGCCATAGAGCGAAGCCTTCTCGTCTAACCAGAGCCAGCCCCGAAAGATACCCGCGTCATGGCGGCCCACCAGGCCAGGCAGCAAAAACCAGCAGACCAGCGAATTGCAGAACGTGGCTAGTCCAAGCGTCAAAAGGCTGGTGAGCTGAAGCCAATGCCGCGCGGGCGCCGAGCCGCAGCCGGCGCAGACGGGCTTCTTGGGGGCGTAGACCTCGCCGCAACGTTCGCAGAAGAGGTCGCTATCAATGGAAGCAGCGGCTGAGCCCATGGAATTACACTCCTGATGGAAGACGCGAGCGTCTCAGGATAATCTGCATTGGCAAATGCCCTCTACTGGTCGAGCGAACCGAGGAAGGACAGGTTTTCCTACCTGTCCGAGTGGGCAATCAGGGCCTGTCCGGCCGCTCTGGAGAAATGTCCCTGGAGGACGAAGTGCCCCGAATGAACGGCTGAGCTTTTGCCTAGGGACTCACGATGGCAATTCGTTTCTTACACTGTTCCTGGTATGGTCTTGGCGGGAATGGCTGAGATAATTAGTGGAGAGTGCCCGTGGCGGGGCGATGCGCCCGCGTGAACTGTCGCGACCGGGGTTACATTGCGGCCGTCGGGAGCGAAACTGCAACGCGGCGTTCCAATGAGGCCCTTCGAGACTCAGATAAGGGGAAGAGGTCAAACTGAGTCAAAACACACGAGCTTAGCTGATTGCTTACCAGCCCGGCAGCAGCTCCCACTCGCTCTCCCCAGCCAGAACTCCTGAGCAAGCCGGCAAAAACTAAATTCAGAAGTGACCACGAATTGTGGCACAAGCAGGTGATTTTTGAAGCGATCAAAGGCAACCCCGGCGAGCCCGCGCGCGATGCAGGAATTTTTCCGGCCTGCATGCGGTGAGGAAATCGTATGAGATTTAGTCTGCGGCTGATGCTTCCAGTGATCGTGTGCATCGCGTTGATCCGCCGCTCTGGAGAGCACTTTTCCGTCGTTGACGCCCAAGATCGATCCCCTGAGCCCGGACGGAAACGGGATTTTTCTGACGCTCGGGACGAGGTTTTACCACGCGCAGATGCTATCGATGCACCGCGCGGACGGCAAAGCGATGGGACTGGCCGTTTTTCATGATGCCAGTTTTATCCGCGACCAAAGCTCGGTGATCTGGCGGCAGACACTGATCCACGTTTCGCTGGAAGTTCTGCTGATCGTGCTGATCACGTTTTTGATCATTCGCTGGAGCTTGATGAGCCCGATCAGCAAGGCCGCCCAATGGCTGAAGGCTTCGCGTAGCGGGAAACCCGGAGAAGTGGCCGCGCCGCGAAGCGAACTGCTGGGGCCTTTGGCGAAAGAGATGGAAGGCGTGGTGAAGTCCCTGCAGGAGGCACGGGCCGCGGCGGAACGCGAAGCGCATTTGCGGGAGACGGCCGAGTCGCTGTGGACGTCCGATCGTCTTTCCGTGCATGTGCGCAAGCAGCTGCAGCAGAGGCGCCTGGTCGTGGTCTCGAATCGCGAGCCTTATATTCACACGCGGCAGAACGGCAATCTGGAAATCGTGATTCCCGCGAGCGGCCTGGTGACGGCGCTCGAACCGATTCTACGCTCCTGCGACGGCACCTGGATTGCCGAGGCCAGCGGCGATGCCGATCGCGAAGCGGTCGACGAACACGATCGGCTGCGCGTGCCGCCCGCTGAGCCGCAATATACGCTCAGACGCGTATGGCTGAGCCATGAAGAGGAAAACGGCTACTACTTCGGGTTCGCCAACGAGGGGCTCTGGCCCCTTTGCCATATCGCGCACACGCGGCCGATCTTTCGCTCGGAGAACTGGGAATACTACCAGCAGGTCAATCGTAAATTCGCCGATGCGGTGCTCGAGGAGATCGCGGATACGCAGAAGCCGTTCATTCTGGTGCAGGACTATCATTTCGCGTTGCTGCCGCGCATGATCAAAAACGAACGCCCCGACGCGCGCGTGGCCATTTTCTGGCATATCCCCTGGCCGAATGCGGAGGCTTTCGGAATCTGTCCATGGGAGCGCGAACTCGTGGATGGATTGCTCGGCGCGGACCTGGTCGGCTTCCACATTCAGAACCATTGCAACAATTTTCTGGAAACCGTGGATCACGCCGTGGAGTGCCGCATCGAGTGGGAGGGCTTCACCGTGAATCGCGGCGGTAATCTTACGCGCGTGCGGCCGTTTCCGATCAGCATCGACTTCACCGACGACCGCGACGCGGAGAGCCGCGAATCGCCTTACGTGGATCGCGCCGCGCTGCTGGCCGGTGTGGGAGTGCAGGCCAAGTTCATGGGCGTGGGCGTGGACCGCGTCGATTACACCAAAGGAATTCTCGAACGCTTCCGCGGAATCGAGCGCTTCCTCGAGAAATATCCCTACTACCAGGGCAAGTTCGCGTTCGTTCAGATTGGCGCGCCCAGCCGCATGCAGATCAAGCGTTATCTGGAGCTTTACGCCGATATAGAAGCGGAAGCCAATCGCATCTGCCGGCGCTTCGTGACGAATCAGTGGAAACCGATCGTGCTGCTGAAGCGCCACCACAGCCATCAGGAGATCGAGCGGTTTTATCGCGCTTCGGACTTGTGCTTGGTCACGTCACTGCATGACGGCATGAATCTCGTGGCCAAAGAATACGTCGCGGCGCGCGATGATGATCGCGGCGTGCTCATCCTGAGCCGTTTTGCGGGCGCCAGTCGAGAGCTTCACGACGCGCTCATCGTGAATCCCTACGATACCGAAGTGATTGCGGACGCCATTCACACCGCGCTGGAAATGCCCGCGGCGGAAATCGAAAGGCGTATGCAGGCCCTGCGCCGCACCGTGCGCGAACACAATATTTATCGCTGGGCGGCCAATCTGATCAGTGAACTTGCGGAGATTCGCTTGGCGCCGCCACCCGCAGGATCCAAGGCGCCTCCGTCAGCTCCGGTGGAGATCGACGCTGCGTCGCTTTAGCCTCTAATTGTCTGCCGGGAAAACGGTGCTCGATTCGCCCGGCGCGCACAGCGTGCACTGATTGGCTGCCACGGCCATCTGCGGCGCCGGGTGGCCATGAGGACAGAACTCGCCGGAGGCAGAGAGGGTTGCCGCTCCGTGAGTTCGCCGGCGCTTCGCCATTTTTCTGCCGCAAATCTGCATGCGGGCGCAGCCGCGCTTGACGGCCCCGGAGTAAGCTTCCTACAATTCCAGCGCGTCGTTATCCCCGCCCAGGCGCCTCGTCTCACTCCGGTACATCTTGATTCGCGTTGGGGGCTGATCATGGGGAATTTCCAGCACAAGTACATAAAGTCTCGCACCTTTCTTCGATGTCTCGCCGGCTTGGCTGTCTTTGTGGCGCTTTCCGTGTCGCTCGTGAGTTGTGGGGGAAGCACGACGACTCTGGGGGTCGGCTCCGGGACTGGTTCGATCACGGTAAGTCTCAGTGACCCGCCGAGCTGCGCCTTTCCGAACGGCAGTTTCGAGCATGTCTACGTGACCATTCGTTCGGTGCAAGCGCATATGAGCGCCAGCGCCGCCGATAATTCTGCAGGCTGGCAGGAACTCACGCCGCAACTCAATTCCGCGCCCAAGCAGATCGATCTTTTCTCGCTGGCGTCAAATGCCTGCCTGCTGGCGACGCTGGGAAATGCAGCTCTGCCTGCCGGCACGTATCAGCAGATTCGCTTGCTGCTCGTTCCCAATAGCGGCGCGATGGGGCCCTTGCCGCCGACAAACGCGTGCGCCGGCCAGGGCTTCAACTGCGTCGTCTTGCATGACGGCAGCCTGCACGAATTGCAACTCTCGAGCCAAGCCAACACCGGGCTAAAAATTCCTCCGGGGCAGATCGTGGGAGGGCCCATCTCCGTCGGCGCGGGTCAGGACGTCGATCTCAATATTGATTTCAACACATGCGCTTCGATCGTTCCGGAAGGAAGCGGACAATATCGTCTCAAGCCCGCACTCACCGGGGGGCAGGCGAGTAAAAACAGCATTGGGATCAGCGGAACAATTATCGATGCCACGAGCGGCGCTCCGGTCTCCGTGGGCGCGACGGGAGCCGTCCTCGTCGCTCTGGAGCAACCGGACAAGACAGGCGCGGACGTGATCTTGCGCGAGACGGTCGCTGATTCCTCGGGCAACTTCAATTTTTGTCCCCTACCGCCGGGCGCGATTTTTGACGTGGTGGTTGTGGCCATTAATGGGAGCGGAGCGGCCTACAACGCAACCATCGCCGCAAACGTGCCGGGCGGAACAAATCTCAACCTCATTCCGGTGAATATCGAGACGACATCTCCGAACATGCCTACCAGCTTTCAAGGCGTGGTTACGGCAAGCGGCGGCAGCGCCTCGATTGATGCCGCCGTGTCTGCGCTGCAGAGCGTCAATCTGCCGAACATCGGCACGCGTGGCGTGACGATTCCCGCCGAGGGAGGAAACAATTCGGCATCCAACATTTCCGTCGCGTCGAATACGCTCTGCCCAGCGGGTGCACCGCCGAGTGCGAATTGCGCAATCTATACGCTCATCGAGCCGGCCAGCAATCCTCGCATCGGCGTTTTTAACGCGAGAACGATCTCCTATTCCATGCCGCTTCCCGGCGCGGTGCCCTATACGGTGCGGGCGGACGCCTTCGCTCCGCTTGGCGGCGGCACGTCATCCTGCTCGCCCTCCTCGAAGACTATCAATCTCGACGCGAGTGGTCATGCGCTGAACGCAGTTCCGGGATCGACGGTGCCAGTGAAGGAAGTCGATTTCGCGGGCTGTTCTTAGAATCCAGGGAAATGATGCGGCGCGGGCCGCCGCCGCGCCAAAAAACTCGATCGCCGGCCGCTCTTATCGCTGTGACTGTGGCTGGACCGGTCCCTTGATGTTGGGATCCATTCCCGCCGGGTCGCCAACCGATTTCAAGTACTCGATGGTGTCTGAAGGAATGCAGAGCTTCTCATCGAAGAGCTGGCCGGGGACCCATCGGAAATAAACCGTCCCGAGCGAGAAGGGCTTGGTATAAATCTTCGGATCGTCCACGGTCAGGGTCACGTTCAAATCGTTGTGGTCGGTGCGTGTGTAGCGCTCTTCTATACGGGCATCGACGCTGTGCGGATAGCCGCTCTTCGTTAGCCAGGTGTTTTCATCGAGGCCGGTGGTCTCCACGACGAGCGTGTTATCGTTCTCCCAGTGGCCGACCGAATATCCGTAGTAGCGCGGATCCGGCGCGCCTTTTTCCGTGCCGCCTACGTTCTTGGGAAGCTCCCGTCCGTCCACCCAGATTGCGCGCCAGGCCTGCTGGAATTGGTACATCACCACGATGCGATCCGGCATGGTTCCGAACTGTACGTGCCTGATTTCGTCCAGAGCGGCGCGCGGAAATCCAAAGGGATCGCAGGTCCTGAAGTTCGCGTCGTTGGTGCCGGCGGGGCTGTACTTCCCGATGGGCCGGTTAGCGCTGAACAGCTTTTGGCCCATCGGGGTGAAAGAAGGAACCTCCGGCCGCGGCAGACCCGGCACCCCAGACCCAGACTGGGGCCCGGCCCAGGTTCCGGTCAGATCGTGAACGGGAGCGGGTCCCCCAGTGCCAACGATTCGATCACGGCCGTTATACTTCCACAGCCAGCGTTCCCCAGTTTCTTGCTGAGGTTGAGGCGCCTGGGCCATGGCAACCAACGAAAAGGCCAGCGTACCCGCAACAGCCAGAATGGCACCCGCGAACTGAATGCGCATCTTCAGAAGCCCTCCAAATAGAAACTCGAAGCGATAGGGAACTCACCTATATGCCTGTTCCCGGCGTTCAATGTCAATTTTATCCATTTGCACCATGGCTTTCATGACTCTCTTCGATTTATTCGCAAAAAGCTAGGGAGGTTAAGTGTTAGATGGGGAAGGCTCGAGGCGAGCCTCAGAAAAATGGGTGTTCCGGATTAGGACTGGCTTACGGCGGCTGCGGCGCGCTTCTGCATCTCCTCGAGGGAGACGTCCTCCTTGTGGGTCGCAATCGTCCACTGATGACCGAAAGGATCGCTCAACGTGCCGGTGCGGTCGCCGTAGAATTGATCTTTCACCGGCCGAAGCATTTTGGCTCCGGCCGCCAGCGCGCGCGCCGTCACTGCGTCCACGTCCTCGACATAAAGCAGGATGCTCACGGGCGTGCCACCCAGCGACATCGGGCTGCGAGCGCCCATCTCGGGGAACTCGTCGGCCAGCATGATGCGCGAATCGCCCATCTGCAGTTCGGCGTGGCCCACGCGGCCGTCGGGGTGCGGTATACGCATCACTTCTTTGGCCCCGAAAGCGTGCTTATAGAACTCAATCGCACTGGCCGCGCCCGTGACGATCAGATAAGGCGTCACGCTGTGGTATCCCTCAGGGATTGGTCTGGGAGCCATGGTTTCCTCTCGTAAGTAGCTTTGCTATTCTCCCGGCGCCATAGCCGTCCGCTCAGGCCGCCGGGCGATTCGTGCGCCGCGCTCCAATTCTAGTGATGATGCCGGTCGCGTGAAAGAGCCGAAAAGCCAGCAGCCGGGCACGCAAAGATCCGGCCGAGGAAAGGGTGGTGTCGCGGATCAATAACGTCGCGTTAGCGTGCGCCGAAGGTGTAGCCAACCGAACCCGAGTATTGCGGCACCAAGTTGCGTCCGAATTGATCCGTCAAGTGCCTCGCATAGTGTAAATCGAACTGCGGCTTGATGAAAAGATTCCCTCTGACGTAAATCTTCAGGCCGGCTGCAAAATGCACCTGGAAGTGATTTCTGTCCGACCCTGCAGGGAAGCTCGATGTGTTGCTGACGCCCGCATAGTGGGCCCGGCCTCGCAGACTAGGCCGTCGAAAAGTTGCCCTGCGGGACAGCCCTGTGCCGTGCTGGTTCCCACGCGGTCCCTGGCCGTACCTGCGCCAAAATAGGCGCTGACGCTTTGCGCGCGGAAATCCACGCTTCCCAACAGAAGAATGGAGAGCAGCGGAATTGTTCGGATCGTGAGTTTGGACAAGAAACTCTTGTTGAGAATTTCGTATCTATGCATCTCGATCCAGGGTTCTTTCGGGGCGGGAGCGAAGGACGCTTTCTCCGCTAGCATATAGCGCGTCTAACGTTCGCCGAAGGTATAGCCGACAGAAACGGTATATTCCGGTACCCAGTTGCGGCCGAATTGATCGGTCAGGTGGGTTACATAATGGATATCAAACTGCGGCTTAATGAAAAGCGCCGGCTTGACGTAAAGCTTCACGCCGAGGGCGCCATGCACTTGAAAGTGATTCGCGTTTATTCCCGCCGGTTGGTTATAGGTGCAGTTGATATTTGCGATCGAACATGGGGTGGTGACGTAGAGGGCCATTTTAGCTCCGCCTATGCCGCCTTCCACGACGGGAACGATGCGCGTGCCGGAGACCGGCTCCCAAACCGCATTGAAATCGTAAAACCCAGGGCGCATCTTCAGTCCTGCCTGCGGAAGGAAGTTAGCCTGGGCAAAGCGGAAAGCGTATTCACCATTAACGCCAAAGTGCGGCCTGAACATGAAGTCCACGCCAAATACTCCAAATACGCCGCCGATGGTGCCCCCGGGCTCGCATCCGGCGGCAAAAGGGAAGTCAGAGAATTGGCCCGCCGGACAAGGTGCGCCCGTACTGTCGAACTGGTTGATAGGCTTTCCCGCGGTGTCTGTAGCGCTGCCTAAGCCAAAATAAGGGCTGACGCCCTGTGCGCGCACAACATTCAAGCTTCCCAACAGCAGTGTAGATAGCAGCAGAATTGTTCCAATCGTGAGTTTGGACAAGAAACTCTCCTTTTGAGCTTCGCTTCCAATTCGTATCTACCTCAGGGGATTAGAGCAACATCCTGGTGCACGGGTTGCACGAAACTGCGCGCGCTCGGCGCTCTCTTGTGACCAAGGACGGGACCCTTGCAGCGCACCGCGGCAGTTCCAGCGCGCACTAGCATAGCGAATCGGCGGCTCGCTGCCAATCCAGTTTCGCGGTTTCAGTGCAAAAGTCCGGTAGGGCCGGTTGCAATCGCCGGTGGGCAGCGACCGGCAGTCTTCCTAAAGTGCGAGAGAAGCGATGACACTGCGACGGGATCATCGCCCGGCACCTTACAATCTTCCCCAGAAAGCAAACACCACAGCCCCCAACAAACAAAGAAAAGCCAAGCCGTAATTCCAGGTGATCTCCTCGCGCAAATAGAGCCACGCGAACACCGTGAACACGCACAGCGTGATTACTTCCTGGATGATTTTCAATTGAAATCCGCTGAATTCACCGAAGCCGATGCGGTTCGCGGGAACCTGAAAACAATACTCCACAAAGGCAATGAGCCAGCTCACCACGATGACGGTGAAAAGCGGCGACCGGCGGTACTTCAGATGGCCGTACCACGCGATGGTCATGAAAATATTGGAACAAATCAGAAGCAGGACGGTCTTCATAGAGGGTCGGAATCCTATCACGAGCGGGAACCGGGATCCCCGGCATGCGTGTGCCGGGGTTGGGGAAGTCGAGATTGCGCTTCATCCAATAAGGAATCCCGTGTAAGATGAGCATTGTAAGCTCTAGAGTAGTAGATATAGTTCGGCCTCTCCCCGCGGCTGACCGTAATACGCAAGAAACAAATCCATCCTCCGGGTAGAATCGTGAGAATTATTCGGCGTGGGCATATACGACTTTTACATCTGACAAGATCCTTCTGGCGGCCTGCCCTTTTCCTCGAGGCGGTTTTCATCGCGATGGCGCCGTTTGCCGTGTGCGCCGAGCGAAGCTTGTTGGGCGCTGAGGATCTCGGCGCCTCGCCGAGCGTGGCGGACATACGCATCGTTGGCGGCCCGCCGAACGCCGCTATCGAACAGGAACTGCGCTCAGCCGATCGTGCGCTGATTCAAGCCATCGCTGCGAATGATCACCTGGCGGCGGCACGCTTGCTCGATCCCGAATTCACGTGGATCGATCGCGACGGCCGCAGCAGAGCTAAATCGGATCTGGTGAATCGGATCGGGCTGCTCTCCGCGAACCCGGACGCGAATATCACGCTGCAGAATTACGGGCGGGTGGCCTTGCTTACCGGCACGCACCGGCTTACGCCTGATGACGCCCCGGCGCTCTTCGCGCGTGTCTGGGTACGCCTCCCCTCGGGCTGGCGCCTTCTGCTCTACCAGGAGACGTCTCCGGCGGATTCCTCAGTGAAGGATGCGGGCTACGGAGTCACCCGCGCGCAGTGGCCCGCGCCCTGCGACAATCCCTGCAACTCGTTGCCCTACAAACCGCTTTCCTCAGATGCGCAGGAGATTGTCGCCTCGTTCATGGCCGGCGAAAAAGCTGTGTTCGATCGCGACGCGGGGGCCGCCAGCCGGATACTTGGCGACGATGTTGTGTTTGTAACGCCCGGCCGCGCGCAGCCAATGGACAAAGCGCAGCGTATCGCCACCATGCGTAACTTCAGACCCACGGGCCAAGTGGACCTGCCGCCGGCGGTTGCTTCCATGGCCCTCTGGGTATTTGGCAACGCCGCGGTCATGTCCGCGGACGAGGAGTCGCCCTCTGGCGAAATGCTGCGAGCCACACGCCTGTGGGCCAAGCGCGATGGCCAATGGCAACTCACCTTCAGCCAGCAGACGCTCGTGCAATAGCCTTATCGGCGTAAATCGGGTTCTTTTGCGCGTAAGCCCAGACAGCATCGCCCGCCAATTTGGCACATCCGCGGCGCACGCCCGCGCGTGACACTTCCTTCCGCGTTCGGTTACAGTTCAGACATATTGTTCCGAGCAGGCCGCACGGGTGTACGCGATCTGGCGCGATTGCGATGCGTGTGGAGGAGGAGAGCATGTCTCGGCGAAACATCCAGGCCGAAAATCTCGATACCCAAGACGTGCAGGAATTGTTCTGCCGCTCGTTGCATCACGGCACAGCCGAATATAAAACACGGCTTCAGAATGATGGAACTGAAGGCTCAGGCCTGGGCGTGTCCGGGCGCGCGGGGAAGCCGGTCACACCGCCGATTGTGTTCTCGAGCGTCTTTTTTCTTCCGGGCGATCCTGCCGGGCCTTATCAATACGCACGTTGGGGCAATCCAACATGGAGCGCGCTCGAAGAAAAGCTCTCGATTCTGGAAGACGCCGAGTGCGTGATTTTCCCTTCGGGAATGGCCGCTGTGGCCGCGGTCCTGTGCAGCCAGCTCAAGCCGGGAGATCGCGTACTTTTGCCCGGAGATGCCTATTACACTTCGCGGGTATTGGCCGACACCTATCTCGCGCCAGCAGGAGTCAAGGTGCTCACTTGCCCCTCGGCCGACTTCGACAAACAGGACTTCACCGCATTTCGTATGGTATGGATCGAGACGCCATCCAATCCCGGTCTCGAGATCTGCGATCTTCGCAAGGCCGTGGCCAAGGCCAGGCAGGCGGGCGCCACCCTAATTGCGGACAACACCATGCCCACACCGCTCGGACAGCGTCCGCTCGATTTGGGCGCGGATGCCGTGGTTTCATCGGACTCCAAGGCAATCAACGGCCATTCGGACGTGGTCTTCGGACATGTGGCATCGCGCCACGCCGGCCTGATGGCCGCGGTGCGCGATTGGAGAAAAGTATGCGGCGCGATTCCCGGCCCGTTCGAGTCCTGGCTGGTCCATCGAGGCCTCGACACTCTGGAGGTGCGCTTTGAGCGCATGTGTTGCAATGCGGAGGCGCTGGCGCCGCGCTTGGCCGGCCATCCTAAGGTCCAGCAGGTGAAATTTCCGGGGATGCCGGCACATCCCGCGCATGCCGTGGCCAAGAGCCAAATGCTGCGGTTCGGAATGATCTTGGGCGTGACGTTGAGCGACAAGGATTCCGCCGAGAAATTTATCAATGGTTGCGGAGTGATTCGCCCGACCACGAGCTTCGGAGGCGTGCACACTTCCGGCGAGCGGCGCGCGCGCTGGGGAGACAAGGTTCCGGAAGGGTTCGTGCGCCTCTCCGTCGGCTGTGAGCCGCCCGAGCAACTTTGGAAGGAGATCAAGGGCGCGCTTGATAACTTGTGAGGCAGGGAGCTGCGTGACATCTCACGATACGCAGCGCCTTGCACAGGAATCCCACCGATTTTTGCTGCTGTAGGCGACCGTACACGATTTCCTGTATTTGCTTGAGGCCGAAGCATTGGCTAACGTATCGGCTCGAAAAGCCGCAGCCCCGCGGCGGGCTTTTCGCGCTTTAGGACCTAACATCCCCGTACAGATTCACTTGGTCTAGTTATGATCAGGAGGGGAGGATTTTGCACGCAGACTCAAAGGGGCAGACAGAGTGAGGATTCTGGTAGCGGACGATCACGAAGTAATTCGCAGGGGCGTTCGCGCGCTGCTGGCGGCAGGGCGGGATTGCGAAATTTGCGGGGAAGCCGTAGACGGGCAGGATGCTGTCGAGAAAGCCCACCAGCTTCATCCTGACCTTGTCATCATGGATGTCAGCATGCCAAACCTCAACGGTTTGGAAGCCACGCGAGTGATTCGCCGCAATCTTCCCGATACGCAGATTCTGATCCTTACGCAGCACGACTCCCAGGAAATGATGCGCCAGGCCTTCAACGCCGGGGCGCGCGGGTTCGTGGTCAAGTCTTCTGTGGCGCATGACTTGCTCCATGCCGTCGAAGCCGCTCAGCGCGGCGAATCGTTTTTCGATTCGGCTGCCGTTCCCCGCGCTTCTGCTACCGGCCCAGCGGAGGCAAGGACGATTCTGGAGCGTGAAGCTGCGTTGGAACTGGCTTTGCGGGAAAGCGAAGAGCGTTACCGCGCTCTGGCCATGGCCAGCGGTCAGATCGTCTGGCGCACCGACCCGGCAGGGAACAATCTTTGGACTTCCGACAGTTGGCAAAGCCTCTTGGGATGGGCAAGCGATAAAGCAAGAGGGCGCGGCTGGCTCGATTTCGTTCATGGCGATGATCGAGCGCGCGTTGCGCAAAGCTGGCAGGAGTCGGTGAGGGCGGGCAGGGAATATCACACGGAATTTCGCATGCGCGCGCACGACGACAGCTATCGCTGTTTCGACGTGCGGGGCGTTCCGGTGCGAAACCCCGATGGCACCGTGCGGGAATGGATAGGGGCCAACGTCGATATCACTGAACGCAAGCGCATCGAGCAGGAACTCAGAGCAAGCGGGCACCGCCGGCACATGGCGTTTTCGGCGGCTCGCGTGGGCGGATTCGTATGGGATCCCCGGAGTGGAGAAGCGGAGCTGACGGCTGAACTCCAGGAAATGTTCGGCTTTGAGGCAGGCGCCCTCAAAGGCGGCGATTTGGAACGCTGGCTCTCGGGCGTGCATCATGACGACCGGGCCTTGGTGGTGGAACGCATGAAGGAAAGCGAATCCTCTGGAAAGATGGAGTTTGAGTACCGCTACCACCATCCGCAGCGCGGGCTGCGCTGGCTATACGTCAAAGGGCAGATGCGCGCGGATGGGGACGAGCCGGAGGCGAACGGAAGCTCGAGCGAGAAAGATTCGGCAGGGAAAAAGGCTTATGGCGTGGTTTTAGATATCACTGACCGCAAACAGGCCGAAGCGGAGCTCAAGCTTGTGCATGACGAACTCGAAGCCCGCGTCAACCAGCGAACCGTCGAGTTGCGCGCAGCGGAAGCCGGCCTGCGCCTGCTCTCCGGCCGGCTGATGCAACTGCAGGATGAGGAGCGCCGGCGCATTGCGCGCGAGCTCCACGATAGTTCCGGACAGGCCCTGGCGGCCCTGAGTATGTGCCTGGCCATGGTGGAGATGGAGGCCGAAAAACTAAGCGCGCGTGCGGGGCGAAATCTGTCGGATGCCGCCCGCCTGGTCCGCGAGGTGTCGCAGGAAGTACGCACGATGTCTCATCTTCTGCATCCTCCTCTGCTCGATGAGGCGGGACTGGAATCGGCGCTGCGCTGGTTCGTGGAAGGATTCGCTGAGCGCAGCGGGATCCACGTGGACCTGGAGCTCGCCCCGGAACTCGGGCGTCTTTCCAAAGAGATGGAGATCGCCATCTTTCGCATCGTGCAGGAATCACTCGCCAATGTGCACCGCCATTCCGGCAGCAAAACTGCACAGGTGCGGGTTGGGCGGGACGCTCAGAAAGTGAGCCTGCAGATTTGCGACCAGGGCCACGGTCTTCCCGCAAATGGGAATGCCGAAGCGTCGGGCCCGGCTCTCCCCGGCGTGGGCATCCAGGGCATGCGGGAGAGAGTCCGGCAGCTAGGCGGGCATTTCGAAATTCAGTGGAGCAAAGGCGGCACGGTGGTGCGGGCCGCCATTCCCCTGCCTGCGGCGGAGATCAGCCCAGCCGGCACAGTTGCGCAGGCATCGACATAGCGCAACGTTTTACGTCGCGGCCGTTCACGCCTCGATGATGTGATTGCGAATGGCGTAGCGCACCAGTTCCGTAACCGAATGGCAATCGAGCCGCCGCATGATATTGGCGCGGTGGGTCTCCGCAGTCTTTACGCTGATATTCAGCGCGACCGCCACTTCCTTGCTGCTCTTGCCTTCAGCCAATAGCTGCAGGATCTGCTTTTGGCGAACAGTCAGCCGCAACCCGTTCTTGCGATTATCGGCCTCATTTTCCTTGGACGGACGCCCCAGATAGCCTTCGAGAACCATCTGCGCGACCTTGGGCGTGAAGAAAGTCTTGTTGCGCCGCAGCGCGTCGACCGCGGATACGAGATCACGCCCGGCATCCGACTTCAGCAAATACCCACGCGCTCCGGCTTCCAGCGTTTGCCGGATCAGCGGATCGGAATCGTACATCGTCAGAATCAAGACTTTTGTCGGTACGGTCTTCAGAATCTCTCGCGCCGCTTCTAGACCGTTCAGCTCCGGCATGCTTAGATCCAGAATGGTTACGTCAGGCTGTACGAGTTTGGCTTTCTCCACAGCTTCGCGTCCATCAGCGGCTTCAGCAGCAACCTCCCAGCCGGGTTGCTCTTCGAGCAATGTGCGCACGCCTCTGCGTACGACATCGTGATCGTCCGCCACGAGTAAGCGAAGGTTCCCCATCATTGCCTCCAACTGATCGGGTGCGTGGCTTTATTCGTCTTCTTCTCTTCCCGCTCTTATTCTTTTCTCGTTCTTACCGCGAGAGCCTCACGCTGGTTTATCAAGGTAGTTGGCTTGGCCGGCGAACCTGAGGCGAGAGCTGCTGCGTCTTCATACCTGCGAAACTTCTCCCCAGCTTGGCTTACAGCATCCCGCCTTTGGAAAACTTTTTCCATACAGTAACATCTGTATCGCTCCTGAAACTTGCATGCCGGGAAACCCGTTAAGGGGAAACCCGGGGAACCCTCTACATAAACTGATGCGAGGCGGCGACGATGTGGTCATTAAATTGTGAAGGAGTTTCCGTAATTCGCGAACTTTTCTGCTCTACGGAAGGTGCAGGTCAGTACATGAGCCATACCAGAGAGTCCCTGCTTACGTAGGGCCATCGGAGCAAAAAGACTCTGAAAGAGACTCTAACGAGAGACTTGACTATTCGCAGCCGGGTGAGTCAGCCTTGAACCTCCAGGTTCAAGGGAACTGAACGAGCGATGCGAAATTGCTTTCTGGCAATGATTCTGATCTTCGCCGTGACGAGCGTCGTCGGCGCCCAAGCTGCGGCCCCTGGACCCCAGCCACAAACTCAGACTCAGATCACGGCGCGATACGTCGGCTCGCGCGCCTGCCAAGCATGCCACGCCGATATCTATGCGCGCTGGCAGAAAACGCCGATGGCCAACGTGGTGCGCGATCCGCGGGAACATCCCGAAGCTATCATCCCCGATCTGGCCACCAACACGGTCAAAAAATTCACTCGGGACGACGTCGGACTGGTTTACGGCAGCCTCTGGAAACAGCGCTACTTCACCAAAGTTGGCGACGATTATTATCCGCAGCCGTCCCAGTGGGACATCATGAACCACGTCTGGCGCGCCTACTTCGTACCCAACGAAGCCGACTGGTGGGCGCCGCTCTACCCGCCCGACAATATGAAGCGCCCCACGAGCGCGCTCTGCGACGGCTGCCATTCCGTCAACTTCAATATCCGCGATCATAGCGTCACCGAGTGGAACGTGGGCTGCGAACGTTGCCACGGGCCCGGCAGCGAGCACGTGGCGAGTCCCGCGCGCGCGAATATTCAGAATCCCGCGCGCATGGATTACGTGCACGGGACCGACACTTGCATCCAGTGCCATTCGCAGGGCCGCCCGCTCAGCAATCCGATCGAGGGGAAATATTACGACTGGCCCGTCGGTTTCCACGTCGGGCTGAGTCTTCAGGATTATTGGCAACTTGAAGAGCACACGCTGGGTCAGACGAGCTTCACGGATTTTGCCGACGGCACCGCGCACAAAAATCGCATGCAGGGCAACGATTTCGTGCAGAGCGTGATGTATCGGCGCGGCGTGACCTGCTTCAGTTGTCACGACGTGCACGGCACGGCGAATTACGCGGAGCTGCGGCTTCCTCCGGCTCAGATTTGCCTCACATGCCACGGCCCCGGCATGCCCAACGGCCCGCGCACGGCGACGCTCGAAGAGCACACGCATCACCGCGCGGGCACGCCGGGCAGCGAATGCGTGAGTTGCCACATGCCGGCCATTGAGACCACGATCGCCAACGTCAACGTGCACGCGCACACGTTTGCGTTCATCACGCCGGCCGAGACGGAAAAATACAAGATTCCGAATCCCTGTACTTCCTGCCACACGGATAAAACCACGGCCTGGGCTACAGACGCTCTTCGTCATTGGCCCGAGCGCTCTCCCTGGCGCATCGAGTGAGCCACGCCGAATCGCCCCGCAGTCGCAACGCGCCTCAGACGCAGCGCGACACGCGAGTCTCGGCTGGCGAAAAGGTTTAGGAACCCTCTTCAAGAGAAGGGGGCACAGTGCAAGGGAACTGGTTGGGCGGCGCGGAAAGTTAACCTGGGATGCAGATGCGCGAGGCGCTTGCAGTGGCGTCAACGAAGTCGCGGCTTGCGGCGGTGAGCAGCGGTGCGCTATTTCAGCTGGAAATCCACGCTGACAGAGATTTGTGTTTCGATCGGCTGGCCACCGAGCGTGGCGGGACGATAACGCCACTGACGGATCGCCGCGAGCGCCGCCGCAATCAGCCGCTGGTCGCCCTTGATAACCTTGAGATTTGTGGGAACTCCATCTGTGCCGATCGTGGCGTTGACGAGCACTTCGCCCTGAAGGTGCGACTCCCGCGCGCCGCTGGGATAGACCGGTGCTACACGCTGCACCAGGACCGCGGCCTGCAGAGTCGATGGGCGAATCGCCGATGGGACTTCAGGCGGAACAATTCCGGGCGCTTCAAGACCGCTTGCCGCCAGCCGGTCGCTCACCGAACCGATCGGCGGAGTGATGCCGTCGAAAATTGACGGCGCCACGAGCAGCGCAGAAGGCTCCTCAGCTTGATTCGCGTGCGGACGAGAAAGGGCCAGTTCGGCTGGGCTTGGCAGTTTCGGCTGCGGCGCCTGCAGCGTATTGCTGGAAGAAGCGGAATTCTCAGACCGGGACGACTTCGCGGATTCGCTTCGCGCGGAAGCGGCGGGCTGCGTTTCATGGCGTGAAGGCGTGTCGTTGAAGGGCGAACCGGCTTCGCCGCCGTTCTTCAAAATCCACCGTCGATTATTGAGGTCGGGGAGGGCGAGGGCTTCTGCGGTTGCCGAACGAAAGATCCGCGAACGGCCGAGTCTTGGCGGTTTGCAGACGGAAGGGAAGATTCCGGCTTCGAAGGCGCCTGCTTCCTTTGGGGTTTCTGAACAGGCTCTAAATTCCTTTCATCCGATGCAGGTACTGGAGCGTTCCTCGCAGGCGTCCCGGGCGCTGCCACAGCTGGCTCCGGGCTCTCGATTGTTTTCGCCACGTCCGTGACCATAGGCTCCGAGTCATTCGGCAGCGTAGATTCCGGCACGGCGATTTCCACCGCACTCGTGGCAGGGATCGGCGGCGCTGCGAGTGGCGCCCATTCAACCTGACTGGCGAGCGGCTCGGTCGAATCCGACGCTGCCGTGACTTCAACGGTGAATTCTGGAGTCGGCAATGCCTCCGGCAAAATGGCTTGGTCGGCCGGAACTGCTTCGCTGGCGCCTTCCGCTGAGTAAGGCGCCTCATTGGCTTCAGGGCCGAGGCCCGCGCCCTGCTCGCTTTCGGCCGGAGCTAGGACTTCAGAAATTTGTACCGGCACGTCACCGCCGTTGGTTACGTCCGGCGTTGTGCACTCGTGCATCGGACGAGCTGGAACGTCTTCGGCCGGGCTCTCCTGCGCGAGATTGGAGTCGGTGTTGTTCCCAGCCTCGAGGGCGCCGGCTTCGGGCGCCGATAGCACCCCAGTCCATTCGCGAATTTGAGCGCACGCATCTGCGCTCAATTCTACAAAGCGCAGTCCGCCGCCCTTTCCCGATTCGTTTATCCACGCTACTTCTGCATAACCTTCGATATAGTCACTCGCTGCCGGAAGCTTGAACTTGAAAAGCAGTGCCTGGTTCATGCTCACAGGCATGACGCTTTGGAAGCTCAGTCCGCCTTCGCCGAGGTCAATGAGGATGGCGCCGTTATCCGGGCCGAACTCTACATAGGCCAGACCGTCAATCCTGCGGCGCGCGTGGAACCTGCGCCCGACTTGCAACGGCGTTGAAACAGAGTCTGCAAACGACATGTTTGGCGTTCTCCGTGTACTTACCTCGGGGATGCCGAGGCCATTCTTAGCTCCTGCCAGCCGTTGGGGAATTCAATGTCGAAGCGATCGGCTTGGTCGAAGAGCACAAAGGCTTGTACGTCCGCAAGTTTCTGGTTCACGAAATCCCGGAGCTTATCCTGGAATGACGGATCGCCATCCTCCGGCCAACCAAACGGCGCGGGAATTTCGAGGGCCACCCGGGCGCGCTGTCGTGCCGGGAGAAAAGTCGGATAGCTGAACCGGACCTGTTGCTGCGAGCTCAAGCTGCCGTCGGCACGCAGCCGGGTCATCACCAACGCCGCGGGGCCATCCGCCAGCCGATAGTCCGAATCGGTATGATTCTGAACCTCATAGGCCAGGTACAAGGACGCATTGCCCGAATCCACTTGGCGAAGTTGCGCGCCCACATAACTTGCGGTGATCGCGCTCGTGTTCCATGGCTTTGGCGCCGTCGTAGCGATGCGGACAAAGAAGAAGATAATGGTGGAAAGCGCCAAGGCGACTGAAAAGCCCAAAAGTGGTAATTTGTTTCCTCTCACGTTGCCTCTCGACCGATCGTTTCTCCAGATTTATCAGGTGCTTGCGAGCCTTTTGGCGAAATGTTGGTTCTCCCTTTGTCCGCCTTGCGTGCCTCTTTAGGAGCAATCATCGTGCCTAAAATTTTGCACACTTTGACGCGAGATCGCTCGCAGTGGTCACTTTTATGGGAGCAAGCCTCTTTGGGTGCGCACGGGCTCTACCCTGACCCCGTAAGTCGACTTCAACATCCAATGCGGTAGTCCCAAGGTTCGCGCGACGCCCGAAGGTCCTGTGTTTCCATTGCGCCTCGCTGCACCTGCGGGCAGCGTCGTTCCCGGCAAATCTGATCCTGAAACGTTGGCCGCTTCGCCGCGTGTGTGGGAAAGCTATGGGGAGGATGATGACCTGTAGTTGTCGCCGCGTTTCTCTGCTTCGAATTGCAGCTTTCGCCTCTCTCCTGTTTCTGGCGGCAATTTCCCGGGCCCAGGTGATGCCGCAAGACCGGATCCTCGCGTCCATTAGCGACTCCGAAGTGAGACAACTCAAGGGCAACGTGCATCCGCTGGCGCGCGCGGAATTCGATCGCGGCAGAGTTGCTGATTCCACTTCATTGTCACGCATCACCATGTTCTTCAGGCTGTCGCCCAGTCAGCAGGCTGCGCTCAGCCGGCTTCTATCCGAACAGCAGGATCGCTACTCGCCGAATTAGCACCGCTGGATCACACCGCGGGAATTTGGCGAGAGTTTCGGATTGAGCCAGAACGATCTCAGCAGAGTCATCTCCTGGCTGGAGAGTCGTGGGTTCGCGGTGCAGGAGGTTCCGGCAAGCCGCAACGCCGTGATCTTTTCTGGCTCCGCG
Source organism: Acidobacteriota bacterium (assembly GCA_003224175.1). GTDB lineage: Bacteria > Acidobacteriota > Terriglobia > Acidiferrales > UBA7541 > Palsa-189. Next base: position 15,129 of record QHYQ01000185.1, on the reverse strand, counting down.
GCGCAAGTGGCCGCTGGCTTCCAGACGGCAATCCACCACTACGTGCTGAACGGCGAGGAACACTCCGCCAATGCGACCGAACCCTCCGTACCTGCCGCGCTGGCAGGCATCGTTTCCGGTTTTGTTGGGCTGAATGATTTTCGGCCAAAGCCCAAAACGATTCGGCGAATCGTCGCTCGTCCGAAGCCTGACTTCACCGATGGTTCAACAAACCATTTTCTGGCGCCCGCGGATTTCGGCCTGATCTATACCGTGCAGCCGCTGTACAGCCGGGGCATCGACGGCACAGGCCAAAGTATTGCCATTGTGGGACAGAGCGATATCCAGGTCAGTGATATTCGCGAATTCCGCAGCCTGATGGGCCTGCCGGCAAAGGATCCTCAAATCGTGCTCGTGCCGGGATCCGCGGATCCCGGAATGCTGGACGGCGATCTTCAGGAAGGCGATCTGGACCTCGAATGGGCCGGCGCGGTGGCGAGAAATGCCACGCTGATTTACGTGAATTCGACCAATGCGTGGGACTCCCTGCAGTACGCGGTCACGAGTGACCTTGCACCGGTGATTAGCGTCAGCTATGGAGCTTGCGAGCCGGCGTTCAGCGCATCGGACTTGCAGTCTTTGATGCTTCTCGGCCAGCAGGCGAACGTCCAAGGCCAGACGATCCTGGTGGCCTCAGGAGATAGCGGCGCGGCTGGCTGCGACGTTCTCTTCGGGCCGCAAGCCAAGCAAGGCCTAGCCGTAAGCATGCCCGCAAGCCTGCCCTATGTCACGGCCGTGGGGGGAACCGAATTCGACGAAGGGTCAGGAACCTACTGGAGCACGACGAATGGCGCCGCTAACGGCTCGGCGCTTTCCTATATTCCGGAGATCGCTCGGAACGACAGTTCCGTCGGTTATGGAATCCAAGCCACCGGCGGCGGCGCGAGCACGCTCTTCACCAAGCCATTCTGGCAATCCGGCCCGGGAGTACCCAACGATGGCGTGCGCGACCTTCCGGATGTTTCTCTCAGCGCTTCAGCAGACCATGATGGCTACCTCATTTGCGATGAAACTTTCGATTCGACCACGAAGAAGTTCACTCCAGTTTGCCCCAACGGCTATTACGGCGGTTTTGACGCCATCGGCGGAACCTCGGCCAGCACACCTGCGTTTGCGGGAATTGTGGCGTTGCTGAATCAGTCTATGAATTCGCCGCAGGGTAATATCAACTACGCCCTTTATGCTCTCGCCAGACTTTCACCGAATCCACTTCACAGTATTTCCAGCGGTAGCAACGCCGTTCCGTGCCAAACGAATCCGCCGGCTCCTGATTGCCCCACAAGCGGCAGCGGCGCCGGTCTTATGGGTTATAGGGCCGGACCGGGATACAACATGGCCACGGGGCTGGGATCTGTTGATGCCAATGCCTTGATTAGTGCCTGGCCCTCCATCACGCTGTCGCCCGACTTCGACATCACCGTCTCGCCTCCGAACATGACTCTATATCGCGGCAGCGTCGCAACGGCGGAGATTACGGTGAGCGATGTCGGCGGCCTGACGGGTGTGCCTTCTTTAGCGTGCACGGTCCCTGCGATTTTCGTTGGAGTAACGTGTTCGATTGCCTCCAATGCCGGCGCAAACGTCTTCAAACTCACCCTCACCACCTCAAATAACGGCGCCGGGCTTCCGGCCGTCGCCCCTCGAATGGGCACCCGAATTGCCGCCCCAATTGCAGAAAGATTCGGTACGCCGGGCGCCCGGCCAGCCGCGCGACTGGCCTTTTCTTACGGGCCTGGCGCCGCGTCTTACCCGCTCGCGGCCTGCTTGGTCATCGGCGGCATCGTAATTTGCTGGTGCGCTTGCCAATGCGCAAACGGCAAGGCCAAGCTCGTGCCCCTCTTCGCTGCCGCCTGCTTTGTGGCGGCGCTCCTGGGCTGTGCCGGCGCCACTTCCCGCGATCCGGCTCCAGATCCCCCGGTTTCTATTCAACTGACGCCGAGAAACCCATTGCTCGGCGCAAACGGCCAGCAGCAGTTCACCGCCACCGTATTCAATTCCTTCAATACATCGGTAAACTGGTCGGTAAGCCCGGCGCTCGGCAGCATTAACGTTGTGGTTAACTCTGGTGGCGTAGCGAGCGGCCTCTACACCGCTCCATCCACCTTCACCGCAAATCAATCTGTAACTGTAACCGCGACCAGCATCGCCGACCCCAGCAAGCAGGCGTCAGCGAATATTCTGCTCCTCGCGCCCGAAGCAGGCGCAATCCAGGTGATTGGGAGCCTGAATGGGATGAGCCACTCCGTGGGAATCTCGCTGAAGGTGAACTAGACGCGGCGCTTCTGCGCGGCGTCAAAACGGATTCAGGGAACGGGACGAGAAGATAAACGCGACGGCGACTTTACTTGGCACGGGCCGGCCATCCCGCAGTGCCGCCTGAAATTTCCAGTGTTTCACGGTCTTGATCGCCAGCGGCACGAAGCCTCCTTCGAGATCCCGAACGACGCTGACGTCACCGGTAGAGCCGTCGGGCTTGACGTCCGCCTGCACCACCACAGCACCCATGGCTATGGTGCTGGGAGGATACCCGGCATACACAATGGAGAGAATCCCCGGGGGGACAAAACCTCTGCGCGTCTCTCCGGATTCTTTGGCGGGAAATATGGGCGTGAATGGGGGCGGATTGGCGATAGACACTGCGTGGCGAAAGACAAACGCCACCAGCATTTCCGAATCTTCCGTCCTGTCATTCAGCGAGGCGGGGGCGAATTTCCAATTGTGCAAAGAGTGCTGCGCCACGGCCGTGAACGGGGGCACGTCCTTCAGCACGCTGATTCCCTTGATCTCGTCCCCAGCGCCGAGAGACACACTGAAGACCACGACGCCGTCGGCGGTGGTCTGCAAGGGGAACTGTAGGTCAGCACCAGAGATGGCTCTGGCGGGCTTATAGAGATTGCGTATCGCATTTTGATCCTGCGTCCGCGCCGGTGGAGTCTCCGAAGACGGGTTCGCCTGGGCCGGTGCGGGATTGGACGTAGGGTTTTGCCCCGCCAGGGGTGAATCCCCGGCGAGGCTTCGCGAAGGTCTGGCGAGGCAGAACAAAACACCTGCAGCAAGGAACAAGCTAGCTGCCGCGATCACGCCCATCGATTTCCCACTCATATTGGGGCCGCCTCCACCCGGGTCAATGCCAAAGCGAATAGGCTACACTCGCAAGCCATACAGCCAGACTAGGGCATACTGATAATTTGGATGCGGGGGCTGAGTCTATGATAGCGCGATTTTGCCCAGTCGGATAACAGCCTGGAAGCCTGGAGCGCCGGAGCCGCATGTGGCTTGCGCGCTCATCGGATTCGGGAGCGCCCGTGGCGCCCTCTGCGCCGCGAAAGCGCGGGAGTAGCAATCCATTTCCCCGGCTATGAGCTACTCTGAGAAAAACCCATCCCACGTCAAGTTCGATTTTCTCGACGGGCGAAAGCTCCGGAGAGATCCCTCGCTCGCGTTGCTCCGCTCGGGATGAGGATCCTGATCGGATCCTCAATTTGCACCCGCGCTCTTGGCAAACGGGCCCGCGATAGAAGGGCCCTCGCGGGCCCTACTGCTCAGGGCGCCGGCTTCGGCTTGCGCAGCGGACGTTATGGAGTGTCTCGCCTCGATCGGAATGATCGCCCTGACCTTGGTGCCGCGTCCAGAGGAAAGAATTTCCAACTCGCCTCCGAAATCCTTAATGCGCTCGCGCATTCCCCGCACTCCGACGCCGAGTGTGGCGCCCGATGCGATATCGGAAAGCCCTCCGGCGCTGATTCCCCGGCCCTCGTCCTCCACTTCTAAAACGATCTGGCCGTCCGGCTGTGACAGCCGGATCGTGGCCCTCGCGCTGCCCGAGTGCCGGTGAATATTAATCAGGGACTCCTGTACGACGCGGAAGAGCGTCGTTTCCAACTCCGGCGCCAGGCGTTCCTCGCCGCAAAGGTCCAAATGAACGGCGATCCCGCTGCGCTTTCCGAACCCGTCCACGTACCAGCGCAGCGCCGATCCGAGTCCGAGTTCGTCGAGCAAAGGCGGATGGAGAAGATAGGAGATCGTGCGCAACTCATCCGAAATCTGCCGGGCAGTTTCGATGCTCGACGCCAGCCGCCGGGCGAGTTCTGGATTTCGCACCGTCAGTTCGCGTTCGATTCCCGCAAGCTCGAGCTTCAGGGCCGTGAGTACCTGTCCGGCGCTGTCGTGCAAGTCGCGCGCAATGCGGCGGCGTTCGTCGTCTTGCACGCGCAGCAGCCGTGCGGAAAGGTCGCGCAGATCTTTGTTGCTTTGCTGGAGTTGCGCGGTCCTTTGGCGTACCCGGAACTTCAGTTGCATGCGCGATCGCAGCAACATCTCGTGCACCTGGTCGAGCCTCAGCAGGGCCCTGCGGCCGCCCTCGCCGACCGCGATGATTGCCGCGCAAAGGACAAGAAAGAGCAGCTGTCCGATGATGTCTCTTTCCGTGAAGGGCCCCAGCGGCCGGTAGGGAGAGAGAAAAAGCGCATTCGCGGCAAGAGTCCCCAGCATTGTGGCTAGCACCGCGGGCCACAGCCCGCAATACCAGGCGGCAAAAACGGTCGCGGCCGAGATGCTGACGTAATGCATGGACCCGCCCAGAATCGGCTGGAAAACCGATCGCAACGCCAGCGCCACGGTCATCGCCAGAAGGGCCACGCCGTAGCGTTTCAGCTTACCGCCTTGCAGGGGGAGCAGGGCGAACGTGCGCGTGACTGCAGGCTGATCGGCCATGCTTTTCCTTACGAAGATATGCGGATGGGCACGCGCATCGTACCATGGTTCACAGCGCTATCCCGGGGAAATTGCATACGACACCGCGCGGGTTTGCGCCGAACCGGGTAGCGAATTCGGTCTCGATTACGAAGGACGTGCTCACGCGAACGGAGCAAAAAAAGGAGCCCGAAGAATTCCGGCTCCTTTTCGCGAGTGCGAAATAGCATCTTTAATGTCTATTTTCTCCGCCCGGCCCTCGGCCTCTCCGGTCTTTCCTGGCTAGTGCGGCTCAGCCCTCCCTTCCTACCGATTCGTGAGGTTACTCTTTTCGTTCTAGATTGACATCTCAGGCTTCCAACGAGGGCTGGCGGTGCCATCCGCCAAAGGTTTATGCCGTAGCGCCCATCGCTGCTATGAGTTAGCGGCGATATCGGCCGTCAGCTTCAGGCTTGCGACGAGAGTCGAAAGGATCAAGCAAAGCAGTGACGCAGTGGGCCATTTGCGGTATGTCATTGATGTCCGCTCCCATCTCGCTACAATCAAATAACCGGCCCTTATCCCGGCAAGCATGCGCGAAAGCAACATTCATCGCTTGTTCGAAGTCAGCGTGACCCTCAAAGGCTTGCACGCCCTGCTCGAATTGATTACCGGCGCGGCAATCCTGGCGCTAAGCCCCGTCGGAGTCGCGAATTTTTTCCTGGATCTAGCCCAGCGAGAGCAGGCTCAGGGTGCGCCTGGCTTCATCACCGATTTTCTGCTGGCCCTTGCGCAAGGTGTGCAGCATGGCGGGCAGCATTTCGCGGGCATTTATCTACTGGTGGTCGGTCTGATGAATATGGGGCTGGTGATCGGCTTGCTCACCGGCGCGTTGTGGTCCTTTCCGGCGGCGCTCGCGGCGCTGGCGCTCCTCATGGTTTACCAGCTCTATCGCTACACCCACACGCACTCTTTTATTTTGATCCTGCTGACCCTCTTCGATGCGGTCGTGTGGTGGTTTGTCTGGCACGAGTATCGCATCCTGCGTTCCGGGGCGCTGACGGAACGCCGCTCGTCCTATGGCCACGCGGATTGAAGCGGAGTGGCGTTTGTCGGGCGGTAAACTGTATTGGAAAATCTAGTGCCCTGCGTCGTCGCGAATGTTCCAGAGATTCCGTGGCGAGCCTGCGGACTCGTTATCGACGAGCCTGGGTCCGTCCGCATTGGGCCTGCGGTCTACAGAAGTAACGCGACGGTTGTGCTCCTGGCGGCTCAATCGATTTCGAAGCCGGACTGCTCGACCTGGCGAGGCCCCGGCCGCATCGTAGCCGTCCAGGGCTGAAACGCCGAGCCAGTCTTCGATAATCGCTTGATCTTCCGGCTCGACCTGCGCAAATTCGATACCCATACCTTCCCGAGTTATATTTTCGGTCACGCTGCCTGTCGCTGCGAAGTCGGACCCTGCATAGGTGATTCTGACTCGCACTTCCGTCCCCGCGGGAAATGGCGTCCTGGTTTTGACAAAGCACCCAGACAAGCTCAAATCCCGCGTCACTACGATCACGTCTTCTCGCGAGTCTAAATCAATCACTTCGGCGATTGCGCCGAAGTCATAGCGCGTCATTTGGCGGCGTTCGATCACAAAAACCCCATTTGCGCGGCCTTGGAGCGCCCCCCTCAGGAACGCCCCAAGCTAGTTTTCCGCCTTCCCTAGGCCTGCGGAATGGTACTTCCATTCAACATAATGGTACTTGTCTTATGAATAACCCTTAGGAGCACGATCCCGAAACGGAGCCTTCTGCCTCTAGGTGAAGGGCTAAACTCAGCAATGTACGGAAGCTTGATGATTCGACCGATGATACAGAAGATGCGCTTTTCGCGTTCTAGGCTACGGGACCAGGCTGCCAAAAGAAGATCCGCGACGGCCGCGTCTAGGACGCGCCGCCGCCCTGAACTGCCGTCTGGTAGCTCGCCACCTCCACCCACTTGCCGTCGCGCTTCACCCACACGCGCGTGACTTCCAGCGGCTTGCCCTGGTCCGGCACGTGCCTTGAGCGCATCACTACGGCATCGCCAAATTCAAACAACGTTGCCGACGCCATGGGAGTCGGCGCCAGGCCGGCCATATTCGCGCGGCGCAGCTCACCCATGCGCGTGGGCTTATCGAGCAGCCGGTCGCTATACGAGCTCGCGGCGACGAATTCCTCGCCGGTGTGCGCGTCCCAATCCACCGCGTCGTGCGTCATCGCCGATGTTTCGAGTCCCCTGTAGGCATCGATTACGGCGCGCTGCGTCTCCGTTTTCGGCGCGTACGGCACGCTCTTGCACGGATTCTGACACTCTTTACTCGCGCTGGGTGTGACCTTCGGCAGAACGTCGATCGATTGCACCTCCTGATAGACCAGCGCGCGCCAGCCCTGCGTGCGCTTCACCCATACGCGCAGAACGTGCATCTTGCCGTGGTCGGTCTCTGACATCTCCACTTGTCCGTAATCGTACCAGTGAATGGAAGAAGGGCCCTCCGCGTCGGCGGTGAGCGCCGGAACGGCCGGTTTGGGCACGCTGCCGAGCACCTGCGCGCGGCTCTCTAATTTCCCTTTCGCGTCGATCCACACGAAGTCTGGATCGAGCAGCTTACCGAGCGCGGTCGCGTCGGATTTCGCTGCCGCCTGCGTGAAATCGCGGTCGGCGGCGAACACAGCGGGATTGGGACCAACTGCGTCCGCCGTCCTGGCTTGCGACGCGGCAGACCCCGCGACCGAAAAGAGCAGGGCAGCCGAGAGCGCCGCAGCTGCCTGCAAATGTCTGAGCAACGTTTTCATCGCACACTCCCCGTCGTCCTCATTCTTGTCACGTTATTTCTATCACGTTTTGGGCCCGCGAAGGCGAGCTTCGCGAATTCTACTCAAGGGAACGCTAGTGTAGAATGCCCGTGCCAAACAGGCGCAAAGCGAGGAACTCATGGCTGCCGATTACCTGCTCAAAACCGAGCCTTCCGAATATTCCTTCGAGAATCTCCAGCGGGACGATACGACTTTGTGGGATGGCGTCTCGAATCCCGTGGCCTTGAGGAATCTCGGCCAAATGAAGCCGGGAACTCGCCTCATCATCTATGAAACTGGTGACCGCAAGAGCGCGGTGGGCACCGCGTCGGTTGTTTCCGTGGATGCTTCCAATCCCAAAACTCCCGCAGTGAAGATCAAGGCCGGAAAATCCCTCGTTAAGCACGTATCGCTGGCGGAGATCAAGGCCAATAAGCTCTTCGCCGATTCGCCGCTGGTTCGCCAGGGACGGCTCTCCGTCGTGCCCCTCACCTCGCAGCAGTACCAATTCCTCACCGGCGCCTGATCCTCTGCTGCTTCGGGTTACGCCATTTCGAACCCGCCATCGCGCGAAAAGGGGAGTCCCGCATGAAGGGTTGATGGGGGTCTGCCTCTTACCTTGGTTGTGCCGGAGTTTCCCTCACGGCAACGCCTTCCTTTAGCCGCTTAACTAGCCATTGGGCCTACGTTGGTGCGCACAAGCGGAGCACCCGACCGTCCCCTATAGGTACAATGCCTTCCGCTTATGAACACTTCCTTGCAGATGTGTAATTTCTACCCCGCCTAGGTTCCCGTATGTGACTGATAGAAAATAACTTAACTGAAACCGAGTGGCGCTCGCCCTGCTTTATCCACGCCTGAGGCCAAACGACAGTGCTCATCGAATGCGTCCTGATCGGCTCTTCGCTCTGCCAGGCGGTGAAAGACAAGCCAGCCAAGCCGCCGTTCCCGAGGAAGCAGAACCCCATCGTCGCAGTGTTGAGAGACCGGCCGGTTGATGGCACTGACGGCTATCGATGTGACTGCCAAGACGATGGACTATCGCCAAACGCAGCGCGATTTCGAGCTGGGTGGATTCCACGAGCACAACCCGATGTTGCGTCCGATGCTGGGCCACCCGGTGGCCATGTATGCGTATGGCGCGGCCTACGCGATCGGTGCATTGTGGGTGGGGCACAAAATGCGCACGTCACGTTTTGGCGTCGTGCGCAAGCTCTGGTGGTTGCCTCAAGCCTACAGCATCGAGCAGAATGTCTATGGATACGCCTACACTCGAGCGCGCTACACCCACTAGATCCGCCGCCACGAATGTCCAACGAACTCGATCCGCCCCCCGAACAGCCCAACGATAGGCAGACGGCTGCGGCCGAGCGCCGCGAAGCCCGGCGTTACCCTTTCATCTGTCCCATCGAACTGATTGACGTTGGCGGCAACACGCGAATTTCCGCCCGCACATGGGACTTGAGCTTGCGCGGCTGTTATATCGATACGCTGAATCCATTTCCCGTGGGCACTCGGGTCCGCTTGCAACTGATGAAGAATGATCAGCGCCTGGAATTTCGAGCCGAAGTGACGTCTTGCCACATGGGTACGGGAATGGGCTTGCTCTTCGAGCAACTCACGCCCGTGCAGATGGACACCGTCGTATCCTGGTTGGAGGGCGCTTCTTCTCCTGCAGAATCCTCTTTCCGCGCCAGTGCTTCCGCAGGCGTGTCGCAACGGGCCTCAAAAATGAATGTGCGTTTCGCCACGAAGCTTCTGCGGGTTCTGGAACACAAAGGGATCCTCACCGCCTCGGAAGCCGCCGAACTCCTGCGCGACCTCAACTCCTGACGGCTAATTGGGGCACGCTCTGCCTATCTCAGGCCGGATGTGCGGCGGGAACACCCACCCGTTGGGCCGCAGCGGCGCGCGGAGTGAAGATCGCCAGGAGAACAGCCACAATTACCAGCGCTGGTACATCGCCCATTAGATGACCGTGCTCCGCGGGAGTCTCCACCGCCTGGATGGTCATGACTCCCGCATGGACCAGACTCGACCACACGGTGAACCAGATCAGGCTGAGATGTCGCAAGGGATTTCGAGACGCGATCAGGAGAAATACTCCGAGTGTGGCATAGATCCCTAGAATCATTTGTTCTGTTCGTACTCAGGTTGATTGGGTTGCCATCGCCATCCCGACGGCCAGACGACGGTCATCAGCGGATACACAGCGAAAATGAAAATCAGTCCAACTAGAACCAAGAGAATGCGCAGAGTGCTGAGCCGGGTAGCAGGGGTCATATTCGCCTCCTTGGATTGTTCTCATTTGGGCACCGACATCATTGGGAGCGAATCGTAATGGCCGGAAATTGGCTGTGTCAAGGCTGACTCGGCCTTTCGAGTGGTGGCTTCGGTCAGCTCCGCTCGTCTTTTCTTCGGCGCAGCGCGAAAAACGCGATAGTCAGGATGCCGGTTTGTGGTAAGGATACATACCGAGCCCAGACACTGCTTTTGCGGGCGCTGGGGGCAGGAGGCTCCGCATGTGGCTTCTGACGATTTCAACCGCGCTGTTTTTGCTAGTCTTCGCGCCGGCATGTCGTGGCGCTCACCCTCGGCAGAATCAGCAGCCCGGGGAGGTGCGCTTTTCCGCGGATAACGAACAAGAGAGAGATTCCGGCGTGTGGATCGACGGCAAATATTTCGGCTACGTCAAGGAGCTGAAGGGAGATAAAAAAGTCTTGCTGGCACCCGGAGAACACGAAATTTCGATTCGCCAGGACGGATACAAGGATTTCGTCAAAAAGATCGTTGTCGAGCCGGGCCAACCGCAAACCATCGACGTCGTCATGGAAGAAAATCCGAAGGCCGTCTACCCCGGCGACGATGCCGCGGAGCTGCGTTTAGACATTCAACCTAAACGCGCCGCCGTTTTTCTCGACGATGCTTACGTCGGCCATGGCGGCGATTTTGGAGGCAGGTTTCATTCCATGCTGGTCGCGCCGGGAAAACACCGGCTGAAGGTTACCCTCAGCGGCTATCGCGCGTACGAAACCGAGATCAATCCCGCCGCCCGCGACAAATCCCGCATGAAGATCGTCCTCGAGAAAGAAGCCGATTCCCAGAACAAGCCGTAGAGCGGCCTTCTGCCACTGCAGCGAGTACGCGAGTTGTCATTCCGAGCGGGTTTACGCCGTACACCCGAAGAATCTCTTTTTTCGGATAGGAACACGAAATAGGCGCGTTCCCAGCGCTCACACGGCGCGCGATTCCGCGGGCAAAACCCGGTTGATCGCCGGTACAAGATCTGTGCCGGCCTCGGATTTCAACACGAAGTCACCATCCCCGAATAACCGCGCCAAAGTCCCGGCTTCTTCAGCCGTGTAGTGGCTGCTCATGAGGATGATCTTTGTGCCTGGCACGAGGCGGCGCAGTTCATGGGCTGCTTCGATGCCGCTCATCACCGGCATGACGATGTCCAGAACCGCGACGTCTGGCTTGAGCCGCCGAGTCTCGTCAACGGCCATTTGGCCGTCGGCCGCTTCGTAGATCTCCCAGTGCCGCTGCTGCGCCAGCAGAGCGCACAACTGACGACGCACTAGCTCGTGGTCATCAGCGATGAGGATTTTGGCGAGAATAGGCACGGCATCTCCAGGCAAGACAATACCCCAGCATAAGTATCCAATGGTCAGGCCTCGGTACAATACGGCATTCACCCGGCGCCCTAGCGAATACTAGGCGAACGCCGCGAGCCGCGTGGCTCCGTAGCTCGCCGGTATGCTGCGTGTTTGCGGCGCAGGGCTGAGGTTACGCTATCGGCACAGTAGTACTGCCGTACGGTTCCCCGCGCGCGCAGCAATAGCGGAAGCTGCGACGCGGAGGGCAGAATGAAAAAAGCAACTGCAATTGTGGTTTTGATTTTGAGCATGGTGTGTGCGGCTTACGCGCAGCAGACGATCTTGAATCTACCGGCGGGCTCCAAGGTCTACATCGAGCCCATGGACGGATTTGAAAACTACCTGGCCGCCGCACTTCAGAAAAAGAAAGTGCAGCTGATGGTAGTGGCGGATCGGCAAGCTGCCGACTTCATCATCACCGGCACAGCACAACACGAGAAAGCCGGATGGGCCAAAGTCGCCTTTCAGGGCAGCATCCACTCCGATGATCAGGCCAGCATTTCCGTGGTGAACACCAAGACCAGCGCCGTCGTATTTGCCTACGCCGTGAACAAGAAGAATACTGTGCACGGCGAGCAAACCACCGCCGAGGCTTGCGCCAAGCACCTCCAGGCCCACATCGAAGGCAAAGAGTAGATCCGCGCCGCACGGCTCGAGCTCGCGCGTTTCGTCCTTGCCTTGTCACGGCGGCCCTGTGCGGTCGGGGCCGCCGTGCTTTCACCATTCCTTGAGTTAGTGGACCGCCGGCCGGAGGGCTCTGGTCATCTGCAGGGCCACCGCTCCGATGCCCATGATCAGCGCCATAAAAACGATCAGGCCACCCAACACGGGGATTCGCCCGAGCAGCGCAATTATGAAAATTCCGCAGATTGCGGCAACGATGCGCCAACCAACCGTTTCGACCGCCCCATGCCGCAGCCGCTTCAATAGCAGATCGCCCATGGCCGCAGCCGCCGCCAGGTAACCCACTAGCAGAAGCGCGAAGTAGGCAGCGATGGAGAGCAGAGCCAGCGGAGCGCCGATCAGCGTGATCAACAAAATCAGCGATGCAATCGGAATGCAAACCAGCAGCGCAAACCCGAGCAGGGCGCTCATGCCGGGGCGGCTTTCCAGCATGCCGATCACGTTGCCGAAGCCCGGAAGCAGAAGCAGCAGGATCGCAACCACCACGATCAAGCCCAGAGTCCAAATCCAGAAGGCCAGTCGTGCGAGACCGCGCCCAATGGCCGGCGATGTGCGAACCGCGAACGGAAGCTGCTCGATGCCGCCAAGCACCTGCGCTCCGGCATCCTGTTGCAGCGCTCTGCGGCTGCGATAGCGAAGCCGTCCATTGATCCGGGCATTCGGCCCCAGGTGGATCTGACGGGCCGTCGCATCCACGTCTCCGCCGATGGGGCCATCGAGGTAAAGGCTTCCGCCTGCCGCTTGCAGATAACCACCGATCGAACCCATCAGTCGCGCCTGACCGGCGGCGATGCTGGCCCCGCCTTCGATTCGTGACGAAGGCGCAAGCTCCACGTTCCCGCCCGCGATGCGCGCATTGCGAGCAATCGTGCCGTTAACGAAAATCTGGCCGCCCGCGGCGTAGGTGTTGTCAGAGATATTGCCATTCAGGCGCACCGTGCCGCCGGCAGCAACCGCATCGCCTCCAATCTTGTCATCGAGCACGATCTCCCTACCCGCGGCCAGAAGATCTCCGGCGACGCCCTTGGCCACCGTAACATCTTGACCTGCCGCGAAGTGATCCTTTCCCAGATCGACCGTAACCAGGTCCGTTGGCTTGTTGTCCTGAGCCTGGACCGCGACACTGGCCAGCCCGATAAGAAAAACCGCAAGAATTCGCTGCATGTTGCCCCCCAGTCTTCAGTAGGAAAAGCGTTCGGTGGGGTGTTCCCTCCAATGCCTTCTGTCTTTCCCGTTCTGCTGAGGCACGCTCGAGTCGCGCAATTTGTCTTACCTCTCGCTGATGACGGCTTTGCCGGCACTGGGCTTGCGTTCGAGTTGGGCATATGGCCCGGCGGCATAAACGATTTTCCCGCCGAGCATTGTGAGCACCGATGAATTCTTACCGATGTCTTCCACCGGCTCGGTCATGTAATCCTGGCTGAGGACGGCGAGATCAGCGAATTTGCCGATTTCCAGTGAGCCCCGCCTCGCTTCATCGTGAGCCATCCAGGCGCTTCCCATGGTGTAGAAACGCAATGCGTCGGCACGGCTAGGCGCTTCCTCCGGCCCGCGCAGCGCATGGCCGCTGGCGGTTTTGCCGTCGGCGAGCCATTGCAGCACCGTGAACGGGTTGTACGTAGAGACGCGGTGCGCGTCTGTGCCCGCGCTGACGACAATGCCGGTCTTTTTTGCGGTCATCACCGGCGGCATGCGCCGCGCCGCTTCGGCGCCCTCTTTTGCGACCACCTGGTCGCCGTCGTTGTACATGGCGTCCTGCATGGTCCAGCCCACGCCCAGCGCCTTCATGCGCTGGAACGTAGCGGCGGAGCCGTCGTTGAGATGGGCGATGGTCCAGCGCAGATTGGCGATGGAGAATTCTTTATTGACGCGCTCGAAGACGGTCAGGAGCTGGTCCACGTTTTTGTCGCTATCCCAATGCATCGTCAGGGCCAAATTGTGTTCGGCGGCCCAGCGCACGATTTCGTAATACTTCGCTATGTCGGCTTCGGGTGCCTGCCCGGTAATACCATTCATAGCCCAGGTGATGCGTTCGCCGATGCCGTTGAAGCGCAGCATCTCGTCGCCAAATCCCATCGGCATCATGGCCAAATAATTTTTGTACTCCTCGAATTCGTGGGCCGGCGTCATGCCGCAGAGGCTGTAAACCACGCGCAGCGTCAACTGTCCGTCGTGCCAGATCTTGAAGAGCGCCTGGTACGATTCCGGCCTGACGTTATTTCCTCCGGGATCCACCATCCCGGTCAAACCCAGGCGATTCAGTTCACGGAAAAATTCCTTCGTGCCCTCGACCTGCTCGTCGAAGGTCGGCTTGGGCAGGCGGTCGAATAGATCGACCATGTTGCCGGTGACCACTCCGGTTGGGTTCCCGCCCGCGTCCTTCTCTAGCTTGGCGCCGCGGGGCAGATCGGCGTCGCTCGTGATCTTCAGTGCCTCAAAGGCCCGCGGCGTCATCATGGCCCAGCCATAGCCCAGCTGCACGTATACGGGATTATTGGGCGCCGCAGCAGTGAGTTCGGCCTGCGTCGGCCGGCGTCTTTCTTTGAACGTGTCGATCGTCGCAGGCGGCGTTACCACGATCAGCCAGGCGCCCGGTTTCATCTTCTGCGCCGCGTCATGAATTCGGGCCAACGCCTCGGTGAGCGAGGCTGCCCCGATCCAGTTCACTTCCGTGCTGAAAGTCTGCGCGGCGCGAATCGCATGCATGTGGTTATCGATCAGCCCCGGAATGACCGTGCGGCCCTGCAGAGCAATCACGCGCGATTTCGCACCCGCCAGTTTTTTCATTTCCGCGCTGCTGCCGAGGGCTACGATCCTGCCGTCGCGGACGGCCAGCGCTTCGCGCGTGGAAAACTGATTGTCCACGGTCAGGATTTTGCCGTTCAGGAAGACGGTGTCGGCATTTTGTGACCGTGCAGGCAGGGCCAACGCCAGCCCCGCCAAGACGAGCACAACCGTCTTCGCCATTCTCATGACGTCACTCATGTGTGTTCCTCCTTCGGCTCCTGCACTGCAAAAGAGAGAGCCTTCGCTCACCACCCCAGCGCACGCGACCTTCTTAGCGCGAGTGCGCGCGCTCGAGAGCGCGTGCGTCGGGGACCCCGGCTCTACCCCGACGCGCGCAAACTTGGTGTCCACTGTTCCGCGGTCGGCTTTCCGGCGATGAGCTCATAATCGGTGAACACCACATCTCCACCAACCAACTCGGGCGAGTATATCGATTCGAACCGTTTCACGGCCTCCGACTCGCCATGGCG
>QHYQ01000215.1 GCA_003224175.1 Acidobacteriota bacterium | reverse complement strand
GCGGTAATCCCAGTTGCGAGCGCCTCCGATGACTTCAGGCAAACTCGTGGTTGGTGCAGCGATGATCGCTCCAGTGGATGCAAACGTAAGGAGCTTCAACGCCAACGCTGATCTTTGCACCTGGTCCCGCCAGCGCCCGTGGTAGGTGCACCCGGAGAGCCAGTCGTGCCAGAATTTTACGGTGCTTCGCAGTAACACCTCGGCGTCTTTTTCGGACGACGGACAAGGCGTACCGCCGTCACAATCGTCTCTGAGAACAAAGACTTGCGATTTTCCTTCGGCCAGCACGAACTCAGCGGTTACCCCACCGTGCCCGTCATTCCGGAAGGGCACGCTGCTTGAGAGCGCCAAGCTCAAGCTGCCTGCCTTGAACATCGCTCCGTTGGCTTCAATCAGCGTGTCGTGCGGCTGTCGTCCATAATCGAAAGCCGGGCGGCAAGAGACCAAAACGCGCACTTCGCCCCTGACGCAGCGAATGCGCCGGTATAGATGACGGTACTCAGGTGAGTCGGTGCGTAACCCCGCAGGCATGAAGTCTTCTAATTCTGCGATTCCGTCATTGAGCAAGAAGCGCGTAACTAAGACATTCGTGGAAGGCCAATAAAACTGCTTGTGCCGGACGCCATCAGCATCGGCGGAAATTTGGAATCGCCCACCCTTCTTGTCATCCAGGATCGCTCCGAAGATGCTGGGTGAATCAAACTGCGGGTAGCAGTACCAATCGATCGAACCGTTCATGCCCACCAAAGCAACTGTGCGCATGTTGCCGATGATTCCATAGTTTTCGATAGCCTGATACGACATTGGCCTCGCTCCTTCCCTGTGGTTCGAAATGAGTTAATTCGGCAACACTATTTCATATCTGCATTCTTCCGCGAAACAATCGAGTTTTGCAAAGTCGATACCCTGCCGGAGGGCCGGTTCCGATGTGGACCCCGCGATCAAACTTCGAGACCACAGACGCTTTGAGCATATAGGTTTTACTCTGCGCTCTGAGGAGGCCAGATGCACGCACCGAATTAGAGCCCCAGCCTCCTTAAGTGCCGCCGCTGAGAAGGCCCAAGTGCTGATTGCGGGCGGTGGTCCCACTGGGTTGTGGCTTTCCTGAAATTGCTAACCCTTATTTGTTCAACTATTATCTGTAAGCCGTGTCTATAGTCAAAAGCCGCCGAGATGATCTCGATGACGAGCCGGTGTTTCGTCTCTTTCTAGACCAAGTAACTGATTACGCCATATTCCTGCTTTCGCCGACGGGAGAGGTGGCATCTTGGAATCCGGGAGCAGAGCGGATCAAAGGCTATAAGACCCATGAGATTGTAGACAGGCACTTCCGAATTTTCTATCCACCCGAAGACATCGCCGATGGAAAGCCCGAGCGCGAACTCGAACTTGCAACTGCAAACGGTCGCTTTGAAGAGGAAGGATGGCGACTGCGCAAGGATGGTTCCCGTTTTTGGGCGACCGTGATCATCACCGCTGTTCGAGACCGTGACGGTCGGTTGTTAGGCTTTGGGAAGGTCACCAGAGACCTAACGGAGCGGAAGAACTCCGAGGAACGAATGCGTGAGCTTTCGGGCCGTTTGCTCAAGATGCAGGATGAAGAGCGCCGACGGCTGGGAAGAGAGCTTCACGATACCGTGGGCCAATACCTGTCGGCGGCAAAGATGTCTCTGGACGGACTGGCGTCCCAAGAGCAATTCGATGAGCACGAAACGAAGAACTTGGCGGACTCTGTCCGGATGATTGAGCGGTGCATACGAGAGGTCCGCACCTTGTCGTATCTGCTCTATCCGCCGATGCTGGAAGAAACGGGACTCTCGTCGGCGATCCGGTGGCATTTAGAGGGATTCTCGAAGCGGAGCACTATTCAAACAACATACGAGATACCGGGTGATGTCGGACGCTTGCCTCAGGATGTAGAGCTTGCGCTGTTTCGCGTATTCCAGGAAAGCTTGACGAACGTTCATCGCCACTCGGCAAGTAAAACGGCCCATGTTCGGCTTGCAGTCGAACATCACCAAGCGCTCCTTGAGATCGAAGACTTGGGCCAAGGAATACCGTCGCACTTGTTGGAGTTGAACTCCGATTCGCTCGCCACCTTGGGAGTCGGCATCCGTGGGATGCGTGAACGCGTTCGACAGCTCGGCGGACAATTAGAAATATTCTCAAGCCCTGAAGGAACGGCTGTCAGAGCTAGCATCCCGCTCAAAGAGCGGTAAGCGGCGGTAGAAGGTTCGGCCTATTTCGGTCATGAAATGTGGGAGAATTCAAATGTCGGTAAGCATTCTCATTGTTGATGATCATGAAGTCGTGCGAGAAGGCGTTCGCACCATTATTAGCAGGGCAAGGCCCCAATGGGAAATCTGCGGTGAAGCTGCTAACGGTCAAGAGGCTATCGATACGGCCATGCGGTTGAGGCCCGATATCATTCTGCTTGATATAACGATGCCCGTCTTGAGCGGACTTGAAGCCGCCACTCGAATTTCTGGACTTGGGCTCACAAGTCGAATCCTGATCTTTACCATGCACGAATCGGCGGAGCTGGCCCACGATGCGCGTCGGGTTGGGGCTAGAGGGTACGTGACGAAATCAGACGCAGCTCGACATCTCGTTCGCGCCATCGAAACGCTACTCTCCGGCGGCACGTTCTTTGGTGGTCCCGAGAAACGCGAGTCAGGTGAAAAAGACCCCCGGTCTGGAATCCTATTTCGACTCGCCCTGGGCTTCGCTTGAAGCATAAGGCCATTATCGGCTTACTACGAGCCAACTGAATGTGGTGGGAGTCTGTTTCCCTCGTTCAAGCTCAAGGGCCAGCAACCGCGTGTGGCTAACATGTTTGTGGAAGATTATCTACGGCCCGCGGCAGTGAAGGTGGGAATTCTTTCATCGCACCGAGACGACGAAGGCAAACTGGTAGATGATGATCCACGGCGATTTGGCTTCCATAATCTGCGTCACAGCCTGGCATCGCTTCTGGTCCGCATTAGAACTGACCCAAAAACGGTACAGACTTTGCTTCGCCACAGTGATGTTACGTTGACCCTGCAGTGTTATACCCACAGTGTGAGCGAGGATCGCATGGCTGCGGCCGGGGCGATGTTGACTGCGATTTTCAGCCACGCCGCAGACAGAAGCGGACTGAAAGCGGACTGAGCGAGAGACCATTCGAGGTTAAGTCCTTCCCCATCGTAGCCAGGAAGCGAACCGGATCTCGCCGAAAAACTGCGGACTGAGAGCGGACTGGGAGGGCAAGACGTGATTCCGCTAAGTTCTTTGTCCCCGGTAATTGATTGAAACACCGCCGGATGTTGCTGTTGGCGCTGTTTTCCCACTCTTGCTCGTTCTCCATTTTGGTCAATTCACACTTACGTTCGTAACTTGTCTGTCACGGATCTCTTTGCCAACATGAAGCGACACTGGACCTATTGGACTCAGGGGCGCCCGAGCCTCGCCCCTTGAGCGGTGGCATCGCTGTAAGTCCGTCCGACTTTCCCCACAGTCAGGCGTACGTAACGTACACGCAGTGACCAGCGTGTACCCGGACGCAACATGTCGCTAGACGCGCAGGATCGGCGAAGGTTGAACAGCTTGCCACAGCTGTCGAGCCTGTATGCCACTTATGGGGTCGAGGTCAATGCGCTGACCGTCGAAGAGATCTTTGCGCTCTATGAACGAACAGGTTTTCTCTATCCTGAGAAGGGCGCCCGCCTCCGTCCACACCTGGGACTCGTGCGGGACAACTGGCGACGGATGCTGAGTGCCGGGGACTCTCTGCTCTACATCCTTACCGCTGGTGACGAAGAACGAGGCCTGGCCTCGCTGGCTGTCTGGCGAACAGCACCGCACGGCTGGATGCCACAACATCTGGTTAGCGATAACAATCCTTTTGCATCCCGCGCGGTGATGCTGGCTGCAGCAGCGGGAAAAATTCTAAGTGGAATTGACGACGCCCAGAACTGGTTTCGGCCCGAGAACCGCTTTCCAGCGCGGGTGTTCGGGTCCATGGTACAGACCATTGGGGAATCTCTCTGCTCGGTTCAGCGTCACAGCTATTTCGCGTTACCGAGACGCTTGTCACTGCCCGTAAGCGGCAAGATTCATGCAGAAGCTTACGATCCATCTCAAAAACAGGCCCTCTTCGCCATCGCGTCCGCGACAAGGGGTAGTGTGTACATCACCGGGGAAGATTTGCTGGGAGACGTTGAGCTTCGAACGGTTAACGAAATGTACCGTTCGGTTGGCCTGCAACGCACTCGCTCCGTGTGGCTGGCGTACAAGGGATCGAGGAGAGAACCCGTGGGAGCGGCGATCGCCTACCGCGGTCCCTTAGGAGTTAATTTTAGCTACCTTGAGAACCGTTGTGATCTGCTGCTCCATCCGACGCTTCCTGCATCGGAGGTTCCGGACACTGTAGCCTCGCTTCTGAACGCGTCGTCTGCTGCGTATCACGACTTTGAGCTCGATGACATTCCGCTGATCGCGGACGAGATGGCTAGTGAAGTCCTGCTCGGCTTTGGTGCGGCATTCCTGCGCCACTATTGTCAGGGAATCTGGCTTAAAGCCGGACATCAGGGCTTCTATCAGCACGTCGACGGTTTCTATTCGAAAATCTTAGCCCGCGCGGAAAAGCAAAGGAACCGGAATAGACATCAGCGCAGAGCGTGTAGAGGAAGCGACTCGGAACAATCCTGCGAATTCACACGTGAATCTCGTTCGCGGGGATGCACACGCCATGCAATTCCCATCGGACAGCTTTGATCTGGTTTACTCCCGCATGCTATTCGAATACCTCCACCACAAAGAACAGGCCGCCGCCGAAATGGTCCGAGTTTGCCGGCCCGGCGGGTCCGTCTTCATTCAGGACCTCGATGGACAGCTGCTGTGGAACTATCCAGAAGACCCGGTCGTGCAAGGCGCAGTCGAGAAAGTGGTAGCAGGTTTAGCGAGCACGGGTTTCGATCCTTTTGTTGGACGCAAGCTTTTCTCGCTGGCACATAAGGCGGGCCTCCAAAACATTGAGGTTCAGGTTGAGTGTTACCACTTAATCGTCGGAGAGATCGATCCCAGAATTCTGAAGCAGTGGGAATTAAAGCTGGAGATTGCAGTGCCCTGGATCGCTCGAATCCTCGGGGACGAGCGTGCCGCCAGGGAGCACACGCAGAGATTCCTTGCATATCTGCGCCGGCCTGACACGCTTACTTACTCCAACGTGTTCACAGTAACAGGGGTTAAGCCTCTGTGAGCGATCGGTTTATTAGCGTGAGCAAGATGCAACAGTTGTGGAAGCGGATTGAACAAAACGGGAAGGGTCCTGCGGAGTCGAGAACACCAGACCGTCTTTGCCCCCTTCGAGAAGGAAGATAGATATGCTAACCATTCAGTACCCAAAAACTGGCTCAGCGGGTCTTACCCAGCGAGCCCTGTTGCTTGTAGCGCTGGTACTTTTCCTTGTGGCCGACGCATCGGCGCAGAATCTGCCCGATGTCACCGCAATGAGCGTGGAAGACCTGATGAACGTGCAGGTCACCTCGGTATCAAAGAGAAGCCAGAAGTTGGCAGACGCTGCCGCCGCCATCTTTGTCATAACGCAAGAGGACATCCGGCGCTCGGGCGCCAGAAGCATTCCGGAAGCGTTGCGAATGGTTCCTGGTGTGCAAGTGGCTCGCATTGATGAGAACAAGTGGGCCATCAGCTCACGTGGATTCAATGGCCGCTTCGCCAACAAGCTACTGGTTCTGATCGACGGCCGGAGTGTCTACACACCTCTGTTCTCTGGAGTGTACTGGAACATTCAGGACGTGATGCTCGAGGACGTAGACCGGATTGAAGTGATCCGCGGTCCGGGAGCGACTTTGTGGGGAGCCAACGCCGTCAATGGCGTCATTAACATTATCACCAAGTCGGCAAAGGCCACTCAGTCTGCCCTCGTCTCGGCTGGCGGGGGAACAGAAATGCGCGGCTCCGGCGGCGTTCGTTACGGTGGGATGCTAAACAAGGGCACCTACTACAGAGCCTATGCTAAGTACTTCAATGTCGGGCCATCAACGGACCCTTCCACAGGGAGACGAGCGGACGACAAGTGGGATGCAGTGCGCGGCGGTTTTCGAACTGACTGGACGCCCGCAGGAGCCGATTCGCTCACCGTACAGGGAGACATGCATCGTAGCGGCTACGGTGAGACCCTGACTATCCCCTTGTTAGACGCTCCCT
>QHYQ01000214.1 GCA_003224175.1 Acidobacteriota bacterium | reverse complement strand
AGAAGCCGGGTGATGATATTGTTTCGACGACGCCAGGGCGACGGCGGAGAGGAAAGAACGTGGATCGTCGCCGTGGACAAACAGGACAGGTTTTTCAGAAAGGCTGGTGCCGTGGAAAGAAGTGGGACCCGGAAGCATCCACCTACGTTCGATATCTGGTAGATGTGCCGGGCCTGGAAGAGAGAAAACTGAAATGCGTAACCTTGGGAACATTTCGGACGCTAACGCTTGCAGAGCAAGCAGCGCGAGAGTACATGCAAGCGAATGGTGTTAACGACAGGCAAGCGCAGGAACAATCGATCAACTCTCTGACGTTCCGTCAGCAAGCGGATCGGTTCTTGACTGCCTCGATTGATCCCGCCCGACGTGGAGGGCCTGTTGCACAGGCAACCTACGACTTTTGGAGGGGAGCAATCGACACATGGCTGAATCCACATCTCGGTGATTTACAGCTAGCCGATGTGGGCAACGCTCAAGCCAGGAAACTGATAGACGCCATGCGTGCTGCTAAACGCTCGGATAAAACCATTGTGGAGTACGTCAGCATTATGAAATCCATCGTGGCTTCCGCTGTCGACAGTGAGGGAGAACCATTGTTCCCGCGTCAATGGAACCACGATTTCATGCGGCTACCCATCGTGGACAAAACAAAGCAGAGGCGTCCAAAAGTCACGGACGAAGAAGTGTCGACAATCATAGCGGAAGCGAAACCAAAGTACGGCCTCATGTACGCGCTTATGGCCGGGTGCTCGCTCCGAATGGGTGAAGTAACCGCTATTCGTGTTGAGCCGTATTCTGACGGTCACTCTACTATCTCTCCTGATTGCCGGACGATTTACGTCAGAAAATCCGTGCGTCACGGGGCGGAACAAGACCCGAAGACGGTGAACGCAGTTCGTGACATCGACGTGGCCCGTGAACTAGCGAACGCGGTCAAACGCTACATCGCAGGTCAGGGCTTCAAGAAATCGACCTACCTCTTTCAAACATCAGGTGGTGAACCGCTGTCGCAGCGGAATGTTCTGCGCAACAGTCTTCATCCGATTTTGAAAAAGATGGGCAGAGAAAAATGCGGCTTCCACGCCTTCCGCCGCTTCCGTGCATCTTGGCTCCGCAAAAATCGTGTGCCGTGGGATCTGGAGAAAATGTGGATGGGACACGCGCACAAGGACCTTACGGACCAGTATGCCGAACAGCTACGCGAGGACGTGAAATATCGCCGCGAATGGTGCGAAAAGATTGGCCTTGGTTTCGTTCTACCCGCCAATGTTTCACAACTTTCGCAACCAAAACGCGCTGCAGTCGCTTCAAGGATAGCAGCATGAAGTTGCTGAATTTGAGGGGGATAAAATGGTCGGGGCGAGAGGATTTGAACCTCCGACCCCCTGGTCCCGAACCAGAAAATCTAAAATTCATAAGTGCCGCATCTGGTGTCGCTTACGGGATCGCTGGCCACTTATTCCCGCTCTTGAATTGGACGGAAGTTGGACGGATTCGGGCCGCGCAGATTGACCAACGGTGGACCGTGATGTAGCCCACAACGGGCAGCGGGAATGGCGCGTAGCTAAGCACCGACCGGTCGCGTTCGGAATCTGGGTATTAGTTCTCCAGTTGGGGAGAGTCCCGTTTTCTCGGGCTTATCCAAAATTGGTTATGTCAACCCCCGAGTACGCCGCTCTCTTTCGCTCGAATGCATAAAGCGGGCACCCACGACAAAATGGGCGCCCGGCGAAAGAAAAACCTAACTTCGGCTTAGCTCTTTTTCGACACTTCCATGTAGATGACTTCTGTTAAGTCCGGAAAAGGCGGTGCGCCATTCGGATTGGCCGGCGCCAAGGGAAGTCTTGATTTCGTCGAGCGACTTCCCTTGCGCGACCATGGTTTTGATCTTGTTGTACTTATCCTGAATGAGATCGAGCTTCTTTTGCACTTCGGCTTTGGTCATCATTTCACCGTGGCCCGTCAAGTAGGTATCGGCATCGAGGCCAAGCATGCCCTTGACATTTTCGATCCAGCCCGCGGCCGAGCCTTGCTTTTCCACGTGAATTCGAGTCTCGGCTCGGTCAGGGGCGCCAGCCAGCAGATCGCCGCCGAAGACGATTTTCTCATCGGGTAGGTATACGACGGTATCGCCGCTGGTATGCCCAGACGCCCAGTGGTACAGGCGAATGTGCACGCCGTCGGCGGTCAGTTTATCCGTCTTGCCGTAGGTCTTGGTAGGAAGACGATCTTGCGGCGCCGGATTACGACTGCCGGCTGAAGCCTCCATTTCTTTTTTGCAATTTTCCTGCGCGATGATGGTTAACCCCGAAGGGAACGCCGCCAGCCCGTTCACGTGGTCGCCGTCGCTATGGGTGATTATGACCGTGTTCACCATCTTCGGAGTGACTTTGGCGATTTCGGCGATCACGCCTTTTTCGGAATCGACTGTAGTCTTCGTATCCACGAGGACAACGCCATTTGTGCCGACGATGAACCCGTCATTCGAACCCACGCCGCCCTGGACCCAGTAAACGTTATCCTTTACCTTCGTCACTTTGAGCGGCTGAGGCTGCTGTTGCGCCCTCGCTACCGCGCTAAACGAGACCAGCGCCGCAACGCCCAACATCCCCAGAACCAGTTTCCTCAATTCGTTCATACTTCCTCCTGATTCCTTCTTCCCACAAAACGCTATTCCTCACGCCTTCTGCTGTCAACCTTGGTCCGGTCCCGGAACTCAATGTGGCTCATATTCGATTTCCAGTTTCCGGAAATCCCGTATCAGGAGTTGAGAAAGGTGGCGACGTTCAGGGCGCAGGCTGTATTGCACCGGCTGCTCGGAGGGCGGCGGGGTGTAGAATCGGGACCTCGCCCAAGCCCAGGAGTAAAACGCATGAAAGCGATTCGAATGCATTCGAGAGGCGGCCCAGAACTTTTGGCGTACGAGGATGCCCCGAAACCAGCGCTCCAGCCCGGCGATGCGCTTGTCCGCGTGATTGCCACGTCGATCACCAAGACCGAATTGACCTGGGACGAAACCTATATCGATTGCGATGGCCGGCCGCGCATCCCGACAATCCCCGGCCACGAGTTTTCCGGCGTGGTGGACGCCGTAACACCAGACGTTGCGGGGGTGAAAGCAGGCGATGCGGTCTACGCGCTTTCGTCCTTTTGCCGCAATGGTAGCGCCGCCGAATACATCGCCATTCGCTCGGCGGACTTGGCGCCGAAGCCGCGCACTGTGAGCTTCGAGCAGGCCGCCGCAGTTCCGTTGGCCGGCCTCACTGCCTGGCAAGCCCTTTTCGACCACGCCCAGCTTCAAAAAGGACAGCGGGTATTGATCCACGGCGGGGCGGGCGGAGTAGGGACGTATGCAGTCCAGCTCGCAAGTTGGAAGGACGCGGAAGTGATCACCACAGCTTCGGCTGAGAATCACGATTTTCTCCGCGAGCTTGGCGCGTCTGAGGTGATTGATTACACCCGCGAGCGCTTCGAAGAAACGGCAGAGGATGTCGATGTAGTGCTGGACACGATCGGCGGAGAGACTCAGCAACGCTCCTGGGGCATCCTGCGCCGCGGCGGGATACTCATCAGCATCGTGAGTCCCGTTTCCGCGGAGAAAGCAGCTTCACTCGGCCTGCGCAGCGCATTTTTTATTGTCGAGCCGAAACGCTCGCAGCTCATCGAGCTTGGACGATTGATTGATGCCGGCACGCTTCGCGTCATCGTTGGAGCTGCACTGCCGCTCGAAAAAGCGCGGGAGGCATTCGTCGCCGGCCACGTGCGCGGGAAAATTGTCCTGCAAGTGGCCGCCACTGAGTCAGCGAAGGCGTGACCTGTCGATATTTTCACCACGTCCCCCCCAACACACCAACTTCCGCGGAGTTTGATTACTCGGTCGGTGAACACAGTAGGCGCCATCAATTTTTGCCACTTCCGCCACGACAGCTGACACACGCGTCGTTTTCTGGAAAAATCCATTCGGCTTGCGGTTCAGGTCCGTATCAAATTCCTCCTCGCCTCCGGCCTTCTTGACTACCAGCAGCAGATCGCCATAGACCGCCCTCATTATCGTCTCTTCGTCGACCATGAGCTTTTGCAGGTCGGTTATTTCGAGCAGGACGATTCCCCTCGATGCCTTCGGCAGCTGCTCCTTGCTCTTCTTCCAGAGGATGTCCTTCAGCCTCTGGTGTGTTTCGTCTGGCTTCACCAGATGTGGGTCTTCGCCTAGCGGCTGCACGGCGACCCACGTCTGAGAGTTCTCGTTGCCGGTGTCCTCGAAGCGGCAGACGAAGCGCGCCCCTTTCAGCTTCTCGAATCGCTGGAGCTGGGCGGCCAGCTTCTTGCCGTCCGTATAGTCGAACTCGGGTTGTTTCTCGTCTCCCTCGCACAGAAGGTAGTCACCTGGCCCGAAGTAGTACAGCGTGGCCTTTTGCATGTGTCTCTTCGTCAGGTCCTCCAAAGCGGCCGCAACGGTTTTCACCGCTTGCTTCAGCTGCCTGAAGTGCGCCGCGTATTCTTTGGTTGCTGAGATAAGGAGAGCATACCGCGACGGTTTGGAGCATAGCCGCTTGAAGATGTCCGAGGTGGCCAAGTCTGCCTCTTCCCTTGCCTCGTCCAGGCCTACCTTTCGGATCTCGATGTAGTACTCGTTCTCTCTGACAGCGAGCAAGTCGGGGCCGGATTTGGGCGCCGTTGGTTCCATCCTCACATCAAACCCCTGTTTCGCCAGAAACACGGCGTAGCCTATCTCAACCAGAGTCTCCACGAACTCGCCGCTAAGCTTGGTAGCCAGACGGCCGAGATCGCATTTCAACCCTCCGTTCAGGATGAAGCCCAACAACTCCTCCGTGTAGCGCGCAATGGGGTTGTCCGGGCTCTTCCTGTGCCAACGCCCGAGCGGGTGCCTGGGCTCGGCGCAGAGGACCTCTCGCTTGACCCATTCATCTCCAAGCAATTTTTGGATGTTGTCCATTGTCCATGGTGCTTGAAACGTTAGCTAAAGGCTGTTGAAAAACCCCGAGTTTGGATTTG
>QHYQ01000184.1 GCA_003224175.1 Acidobacteriota bacterium | reverse complement strand
TGAAAGAGAATGCCCATGCCCTCATGGGGTGTGGAATGCACGACCGTCCCGTTCGCCTTGAACATGGTGCCGCCGTGCCTGATCGTTAGTTCAACAGTTGTCCCTTTATCGAAAGGCATTGTTGTGGTTAGGTTCTGCCCCTAATCCTGTAGAAAGTGAATGGCGTATTTTCTCTGAGATCGATTCCATGGTCAATTTTCCGGCAGCGTCCCGTACCGCGCCGGGGATCGTTTACTAAAAGCCTTCCATCATCGTCACAAAATTTCGCGATACGGAGCCCGTAGCGCGATTTTTTGGAGGTGGCATGACCTCCAGGATCAGGAAAAATCCCTCCCATGGAATTCTTTTTAAGCAGCAGTCTTTTCGGTGCCTCGGATGTCCCGATAGCCTCGCATGCGGCGCAGCTTCATCTGCCCGCTGATCCACAATCCAAAGAACACTCTCAGTACCGCGCCCTCATTGGGCAGTGCGGCCTGGGTTTTCACTCTCCGGCGGAACTCCAGTTGCATCCGCTCAATCACGTTGGTCGTGCGCAGCGACACCCATTGGCTTTCGGGGAACTGAAAGAACGTCAGCAGCTCTTCCCCCGCTTCTTTCAGAGAGGCGGCCACGCCAGCACACGGCTTTTCCCATTTCCGTAGGAACGCTTCGCGTGCTTTCTGCGCCATCTCCAGAGTCTCGGCGTAAACGATGCGGTGATAGTCTTCCCGCACGGCCTCGTGCACGTGCTTGGGAGCTTTGGCCACCAGGTTGCGCAATTTGTGCACCGTGCAGCGCTGATGCGCCACGCCAGGCCACCGTCGCTCCAGCGCCGCTGCCAACCCCGCGTTGCCGTCGCTGATCACCAGCCGGGGGCGGCCCATCTTCCGCGCCACCAGATCGTCGAGCAACAACTGCCAGCCATCGGCCGATTCCGCTCCCGTGGTCATCAGGCTCAGCAGCACTTTCTCGCCGTTCTCCCCTACCCCCAGCGCCACCAGCACCGGCAGCGAAACTACTTTCCCGCCGCTGCGCACCTTGGGATAAATCGCATCCAGGTACAGATAGACGATCTTCTCTTCGGCCAGATCGCGCTGCTGCCAAGTGCGATAGCTTTCTTCCAAGCGGGTGACCAACCGCGACACCGCGCTTTTCGATAAGGCCGCTCCAGTGAGCAGTGGCTCCAGCGCCCCGCGAATCCGACGGGTATTCGTCCCCGACAGATACACTCCCAGCACACTCTGCTCGACTTCCGGGCTGCTGCGCCGGTAGCGCGGCACCAACCGACTCTGCCACTCGCGCTCGCTCCCCTCCGCGTCCACCAACCGCGCTCGCGGTACTTCCAAACCAACCGTGCCCGCCCGCAGCGTCAGCCGCCGGCTCTTGCGACCGTGCCGGTAGCCGCTTCGTTCCGCTACCCGCTGGCTGCGCGGCGCACCCAGCGCGGCTTCCACTTCTTCCTCCAACACCAGCTCGATGATTTCCCGCACCCGCTCGCGAATCGCTACCTCCAACCCCTCTCGTAGAGAACCTTCTTGGCCCACTTCCATCGCAATGCTACTCTTCGTCATGGCGTATCCTCCTGTGCCCTGAACCTTTCGCTAAAGATTCCGGGCTTTCTCCTTTAATGGCCTCTCAGGAGAATACGCCTTCTTCTATTTCCACAGGAATCGGGACGGAGCCTTCCTGCTGAAGATCGAAGGCAACATACCCGTTGTGTTGAGCTTTTTCTTTGTTGCGTTAGCACTCATCAAGTTGCTAGGTCACTAGCGACGGGCGGCTGGGGGAGCGGGCGGGACGATCGCGGCCGTAAATGCGCATGCCGGGCTGAAGCCCGGCGCTGCGTGCCAAATTCGTTGCGTTGGAGGGCCGGGGAAGCGTACGATGCGGCAAACAGAGCTTCCCGGGCCAAGACACTGATGGAACAGGAGAGATGCGATGAAGAACCTGATCAAACAGTACCTCGATAGCCGAATATCCCGGCGGCAACTGCTCTCAGGTTTAGGGACGCTTGGAGTGACCGCTGCAGCGGCAAACTCCATGGCGCAATCGCTGGCTCCGTTTCTTCCCGCGGCCGCGGCAGATGCTTCCGCGGATGCGTCGTCGGCATCGCGGAGCATAAAAGGGACGGGAGGCGCGCTGCTCGTTGCGCAGCTGAAAGCGTCGGGCATCGAGCATATCTTCTTCAATCCTTCGTCCGGAGCAGCTCCCTTCTTCGACGCGCTGGTGGACGAATCGGGCATGCATTTGATCAAGGCCCTGCAGGAGGGCGCACTGGTGGCCATGGCGGATGGTTACGCGAAGGCGTCCGGCAAAACTCCTTTTGTCATTTGCGCCAGGCCCGGGTTCCCGAACTCGATGACGCAGTTATACAACGTGTGGAAAGACGAGATTCCCATGGTGGTCGCGGTCGATTATGTGAATCGCGCCACGCTGGGCGAAGATGGCTTCGAGGATGCCGACCACCTGGAAAGCATCGCGCATCCGATCACGAAATGGAATTGGGTGGCGCAATCCGCCGAAAAGATTCCGGAGGTGACGCGCCGAGCGTTCAAATTTGCTTCCACCATGCCGAGCGGCCCCGTTTTTCTAGCCTATCCAGAAGATATCCTCGACGATGAAGCTCAGGCCGCCGTAATTGATCAAGCCAAATTCGCAGTCTCGATGAAAGTGCGTCCCGATCCGGACCTGGTCGAGAAAGCGGCGCGCATGCTGCTCGAGGCGCAAAGCCCGCTCCTCTATGTTGGCGATGAAGTGGCTCGGTGCGGCGCGCAGAAAGATGTGGTCGAGCTGGCGGAACTCTTGGGCGTGCCCGTAACGCGTGACGGCGGCACCATCGGCTGGTCCAAATCTTTCCCGACGCAACATCCTTTGTACCTCGGCGCGGCCCTGCGTGAGATGCGTTACCCGGCGCATGTGGACGTGACGTTGAATCTGGGAAGCCGCCTCTCCTACGGCGAGAGAATCCAGCCGGGCATAAAGCTGATTCAGGTCCGCATGGATCCCACCAACCTCGCGCGTACCGCTCCGACGGACGTGGCCATCTTCGGAGATCTGAAGTTTACGACCGCCGATCTGGTGGCCGCGTTGCGGAGCATGGCTACGGCGGACCGCCTGCGGCAGATCAGCCAGGACCGCACCGCCAAGACTCATGAATACACCGCGACGATGCGGAAGTTCCGCGAGTCGCTGGGCCGCGAAACGTGGAACCACAGCCCGGTCAGTTTCGAGCGGCTGGGCATGGAACTCGAGAGCGCTTTGGACAAAGACGCGTGCGTGATCGCGGAAAGCGATTCGGGCCGGAAGATGGAGGATTTCATGTCTTTCGGCGGGTCGGACAAGCAATACTTCACCACCACCGGCGCGGCGCTGGGATGGGGATTGCCGGCAGCCTTCGGCGTGAAACTGGCGCATCCCGATTTGCAGGTAGTGTCGGTAGTCGGGGATGGCGCATTCCTTTTTGCCGGGCCGCAACCTCTCTGGAGCTATGCCCGGTACAAGGCGCCCGTCACGCTCATCGTCTGCAACAATCGCAGCTACAACAATGAACGCAACCGCATCTGGAACGTCGGCGGGAGGCAGTTCCAGACCGGCCGCGATATGACCTGCTACCTGGGCGATCCCGACATCGACTATGCGAAGCTTGCTTCAGGTTTCGGCGTGGAAGGAGAAATTGTGGCCGAGCCTGCGCAGCTCAAACCGGCGCTGGAACGTGCCAAACGCGCGACGGCGGATGGCCGGCCGTATCTGCTGGACGTCCATATCGAGCGCAACGGCATTGGCGCAGCGTCGACGTGGCATCCACCGTATTCCGTGGCGGACTTGCGCACAAGGAAGGTGTGACCATGCGTTCAAATAAAGGCTTCGGTTTCCGGACGCATCTTTGGCCCTTGTTTGCGCTGTGCTTTGTTGCACCGATCTTCGTTTCACCGATCTGGGCGCAGGCGCCTGCGAACGCTTTGCCTGCGGGGACCGGAAAAGATTTGGTCGCGGTGGCGTGTACGCAGTGCCACGGTTTGAAATTGATTATGTCTCTGCGCGACGGGCCTGTGGGCTGGAGGCATTTTGTAAACGACATGATCCTGCGCGGAGCGCAGCTGAATCCGCAGGAAGCGGACACAGTGGCGCAGTATCTGGCGCAAAATTTCGGACCGGGCACATCCCCGATGCAAAGCGGCCTCAAAAGCGAGCCCCTGCCGCCGGGAGACGGTGAGAAACTCGTCGAATCGCATTGCGCCCTCTGTCACGATTTGGGGCGAATCACCACCATCGCAAGAAGCAAAGAAGAATGGAATAACACTGTCGGCAACATGATGGCGCGCGCAGGCACGAACGTCGCGACCCAAGATGAAATCCTGGCGATGGCGTCCTATCTGGCCGCCCACTTCGGCCGGAAACTAAGCTAGGTCTATCCGCAGGAAAAGCGGAAGAGGATTAAGAGACAGCCCCGGTATTCGCCCCAGCCACGAATCAGCAAGCACTAGAATGTTGCGAGCGCATTGAACGACGTCGCGGTTCCTCCGGGAATTCTGGTGAACTGCGCGGTGACGAGAAATTCCCATCTTTTGCGGGCCGCGGCTTCGCGCGCGACGTCTTCGAGATAGGCGTTGTCAACCAGCGGCACTCCCAGCACAGCGATCACGAGCGTGTGAATCGGGCGGTTGGCTGCTTCACCAGCTCCGACCACTCCCGACGGCTGAACGTCGTTTACGCCATCGCTCCCGAGCACTGAAATGTCTCTTTGCTTCAGCCAGGGCGCTACCGAGGCATGCAGTCCAGCGGCTTCGCGAGCGGCGTTCCAGGGACCCAGCTTTGCCCGCCGAGCCCAGCGCCCGGTACGCACCAGCAGCACATCACCGCTTCCGATCTTGACGCCGGCGAACTTTTCCCAGGCCTCCAGATCAGACACGTAGATCGGAGTGCCCGGCTCGAGATAGGGCACGCCTTTGAGCAAAGGCAGATCCACGAGTATGCCGCGCGTAAAGATGCCTGGGCCCATGCGATCAATGGCATTGGCCTTGCATCCGCTCTCGTCCAAATCCTGCGGATGGCCGTTGAATACCAGGAGCTTGCCGTCACGATCCAGGCGGTAGTGACACAAGGCATCGAGATGCGAGTTGGTGCCGTCATGAATGCCGAAGCTGATGATGTCCAATGCGCCGCCGATCTTGCCGGTCTCCGGATTGTGAAACATTTCGTGCCTGGTGGGACCGAAGTTGAAATTGTCAGCGGCTTTCTGCAAATCCGCGAAGTGCGCAAGCGACACGGTCACGCCATCCTTCACCAGGCGCGCCGCCTGCACTTCCTTTTGCGGCGTGATGAGGTTCAGGGCGCCGCGCTCATCGTCTTTGCCCCAACGGCCCCAGTTGGAGAGTTCGGTCTCCCAGCGGTTAACTTGCTCGATCGTGACGGCCGGATGCTGCGCGGATTCCGGCGTGGCTTGCGCGGCAACTCGACTGCGTAGCAACCCGGCTGTGGCGACGGCTAGCAGGGCCGATCCCAAAATGGCGGCGGGAACGAAGCGCTTCGTGGCAATGACCTCCGTTGACTATTCACTGGGCGAGTGGAGCTAAACGCCGTTGATCACTTGACGGCAAATACCCAGATTGCTCCGCCTTCTGGAACCTCCGGATATTCACCTGGAAACAGAGTGTTCAACCGCGCCTCCATCGCGCGCGAGTCGATACCCCAGCCCGACTGCACCGCGATATATTGTTTGCCATCAACCATAAATGACGAAGGTTGGCCGATGACGCCGGAGTTGGTGGGGAATTCCCACAAAAGCTGGCCAGTCGACGCGTCGAAGGCATGAAACTTTCGGTCGTTGGTCCCGCCGCTAAATACCAGGCCGCCGGCGGTGGCCAGCATCGGGCCCCAGTTCGGTGACTTCGCATATGTGTGAGTCCACACGCGCTTGCCGGTGTCCACATCCCAAGCTTGTACTTCGCCGATGTGGTCGGCGCCCGGAGCCAACGCCAGCGTGCTCGTCGCGCCCGTGAAGGGAGAGCCCGGCGAATATTCCACCTCTTTGGCGGTGATGGTCGCGCAAAGGTTCTCGTTCGCCGGGATGTAAAGCATGCGGGTCGTCGGACTGAAGGCGACCGGCGGCCAATTTTTGCCTCCCCAGTGCGAGGGGCAAAAATCTATTTTCTTGCCGGTCCCGGGCTTATGCTCGGGATCGACCTCCGGGCGTCCGGTTTGGGGGTCAACGCTCTTGAAGACGTTTTGCTTTACATACGGCTCGCCCTCGACGAAGTTGATGGCGCCGTCGGTGCGCTCGAGGAACCAGAGATAGCCGTCGCGCGCCACGTCAATCAAACCTTTGATCGTCCTGTCGCCGCGTTTGTAGTCGATCAGGAGCGGAGGCGAGACTTCGTCCCAGTCCCACGACTCGTTTGGATTGTACTGGTGGTAGCCTTTGATCTTCCCGGTAGCGACGTCGATCGCGAGAGTCGAGGCGACGAAAAGATTGTCGCCTGGGCGCTGATCGCCCATCCACGGGCCGCCGTTGCCCGTCCCCCAGAACGCCAGGTTCGTTTCCGGATCATAGTTCCCGGTCACCCAAACCGGGCCACCACCCGTTTTCCACTGGTCGCCTTTGGGCCAAGTTTCGCTGCCGGGCTCGCCAGGAGCCGGCACCGTATAAACCCTCCACAATTCCTTTCCCGTGTCCGGATCGAAAGCCGCGACGAAGCCGCGGATTCCGAGTTCCCCGCCCGACGCGCCAACCATCACTTTTCCACCGGCAACCAGCGGCGCCAGCGACATGTAGTATCCATTCTGGTTCTCGGCAACCTTGGTGGACCAGACTTCTTTGCCGGTCTTCACGTCGAGTGCAACCAGAACCGCATTGCCCGACGCGAAAAAGACCTTGTCGCCGTAAAGGGCCACGCCGCGGCTCGTGGGGTGGAGTAAGACGACGTCATCGGGCAATTGCTTTCGGTAGCGCCAGAGAATCGTGCCGGTCCGTACGTCAATTGCGATCACCTGGTTGCCGGGCGTGGCCACAAACATGACGCCGTCGTTCACGATCGGCACCGCCTCATGGCCGTTGTTCACGCCTGTCGCCAACACCCAAACAGGCTGCAGCCGCTCGACATTCCCTGTCGTGATTTGAAAGAGCGGACTGTACCCCCAGCCGTTGTATGTGCGCCGGACCATCAACCAGTCGCCGTCCTCCGGGTTTCTCAAGCGCTCAGCCGTGACTCGCTTGTAGTTTTGCAGAACGGCCGGAACCGGGCTGGACGGCTGGGCTAGCGTTGTTTGTGCTGCCGGTGTTTGCGCCGCCATCGTGAAGGCCCCCGTAAAAAGGAAGGTGAGTGCCCAAGCGAGCGTCGCACTACGGAGAATCTTATGGTTGCTTTTCATATTTTTTTGTTGGCGAAAAATCTCTATTGCACCTCGAAAGCGACGGACGCCGTAAACGGCTTCGCAACTACCAGCGTGCCATCCATAAGTTTGAGCGGCAACGCCGGCAAATTGCGCGGTGCGGGGCCGTCGACCACTCGGGCGCCATCTTTCGGTTCGAATCTCGATTCGTGACAGGGGCAAACCAGGAGTTGCTCATCCGCGAGCCACTCGGTAACCTCGCAGCCGGTGTGCGTGCAGATGGCGGTGTAGGCCAGGACGCCATCCGCGGCACGCGACTTTGTCTCCGGGCTGAGTTTCTCAGGGTCCAGCCGCAGAAGCAGCACGCGATTGAGGCGGGAACCGTTGCGTACGGTCTTGTCCATCGGGTCCATTGGCCACGCCATCGTCTGCTTAACTCCCACCGGAATGTCGGCGGGGGTTAGCGGCGTGACCGTCGCATCACCGACCTTGACCAACAGATCACCTTCTCTCGGTCGTTGGGACGCGCCGTTCTGCTGGCCCGGCGATTCCCGGGCGAGACTCAGCTGAATTCCCAAGGCGATCCCCGCCTTCAGGATCGCTCGCCGTCCGACGCGTTCACCGAATGAACCCACTCAGAATCCTTCCCGCAGTAAGCCAGACGCCCGCGTTTAGGTCAGCAGCAAGGCCATTACGCCAGCCGCAAGGGCAAAGACAAGTTAATTGAATGAACTGGCGGGATGCTACGCCGCACGCGCACTCATGTCAAACGCACAGCTCATGGCGAACTCCATTCGCGCTCCACGTTTCTGTGATGGAGTTCATTCACGAACTTCAACGTCGCAACCCACACGACGCCGGCCGCATAGCCGGCCAGGACATCCGACGGATAGTGAACCCCGAGGTAGACGCGAGACAATCCGACGCCCAGGATGAGTACGACGGCGATAACCCAAAGCGCCAGCTTAGCCTCATGGCGTGCCAACCGTGGAGAAACGACGGCCGCCAGCCCGGCAAAAAAGCAGAACGAGAACAAAGCATGGCCGCTGGGGAAACTGAATGAGGCGGGCGTCGGAAGATCGAAAAACGGGACTGGCCGAGCTCGATGGAAAGCACGCTTGAGAAGCAATTCCAGCAGCAGAGCGCCCACAAAAGTAGCTGCGAGAGTCTTCAGAGCATGGAAGTCGCGCCTGATATAGCACAGGGCTAGTGTAAGAATCGCGAGCGGAGCCATCACGACTGACGAGCCCAACATCGTCAGTCCCTTCATGATGGTTGTAAGTTGAGCCGTAGCGCGTGCGTGAATGGCAGATGTTACGGCTGAATCGAATTGAGCGGTGTCTCCCTGAAGCATCTCTCCCGCGATCCATGCGAAAAAAAGAAGCGCGCCCAGCGCCGATAAAAAGCCCAAAACCAAAAGAATGCGTTCAGACCGAATGTGGCGCTCGGCCGCCGCGCTTTGCCGATGGACCGCCCGTTTCATCACAGATACGAAACGTTCCTCTTTTCAGCCCGACGCGAACGCAGGACACAAATTCCGAAGAATTTCTTCCGTCAAGTTTATTGCTGAGGTGGTATGCAGAGGAGGTGCGTCAGAGGCTGCTCATTGCCTGCGGCCTGTTTCCGTCGGATGTCTATCCCTCCACCGGAGCCCACCTTTTCCGCGGGTTTATCGTCATTGAAAATAGCGCCGTATCGGCAGTGGTCAGCGCTCCCGACGGTAAATTGGGATGCACAAGGTGAACAATGCGCCCCCTAGTGCAGCGGCCATCATCATGGCGAGACCCACAGAAACAGATCCCGTCCTTGTGTATGCATAGCCGAAACCGTATGGGCCGGCGAAACCTGCGATGCTGCCAATGGCGTTGATCATTCCCACAGCGGTCGCTCCGGCCGACTGGCTTAGGATTTCCGTCGGAATTGCCCAGGATGTGGGCAGATAGGCCTCCGCCATACCGACGAGAATGAACAATGCCACCCAGAGTTGGGTCGAGCGGACTTGCGTCAAAAGGACCAGCAACGCCCCCGCGGCCACGAGCATGGGAACAGCGGTGTGCCAGCGTCTCTCCCGAGTCTTATCGGAATGCCATCCGTTGATCTGCATGGCGATGAAGGCCGCCACGAATGGAAGCGCGCCTATCAGCCCAACTCGCAGGTCCGAAAATCCTGACCGGCGTTTCAGCACAGTCGGAAACCAGAAAATAAAGCTGTAAACAACGAAATAATTGAAGAAGGTAAGCGCGGCCATGAGCAGGACGGTGCGAGAGCGGAGCGCCTGCCAAACCGTGATGGCTATGCTGCGAAGAGGACTTTCTTCTTCCAAACTTTTTTGAATCCACTGCCGCTCCTCGGCAGCAAGCCAGGTCGCTTCGCGCGGCCAATCCGTCAAGAAGAAAAAGGCAGCGCCACCCAGCAGGATCGCCGGCAAGCCCTCGACAACAAAGACCCAGCGCCATCCCGCGAGGCCCAGCCACCCGTGGCCTAGTATCCAGCCAGCGAGCGGTGATCCGAGGACCGAAGAGAGCGGAATCGCACACATGAAGTTACTCGTTGCCTTGGCGCGATCTTCGTGAAGGAACCAGTGACTCAAATAAACAATTACGCCTGGGAAAAAGCCGGCTTCTGCCGCGCCTATGACGAAGCGCGCCAAGTACAGTTGCCCCGGCGTGTGCACCAGCGACGTCAGCGCGGTCAGCGATCCCCACGCGATCATGCACGCGGCGATCATCCGGCGGGCGCTCCAGCGCTCCACCAGCAGGGCGCCGGGAATCTGGAGCGCTACATAACTGAGGAAAAAGCTGCCTGCTCCCAGGCCAAACACTCGATCGCTGAAGCCCAAGTCGCGG
Organism: Acidobacteriota bacterium; assembly: GCA_003224175.1. Classification (GTDB taxonomy): domain Bacteria; phylum Acidobacteriota; class Terriglobia; order Acidiferrales; family UBA7541; genus Palsa-189. The sequence continues at coordinate 20,066 of QHYQ01000184.1, read as the reverse complement.
GACATGCCCAGCGCAGCGTAAGCCAGGTTCGTGCGGTCGAACATAATTGACGATGTAGAGGACGAAAAGAAACGGAAGCAGCCGCACGGCAATGTGGCGTCGCGTGCGGACTTCAAACGGAGCCCTAGCTTGCGCAACCGCGGTGGAAGCAACGGCCACGGTGCCTCCCGCACGAACTCTTCGGCCACCAAGCGAACACAAATATAGCGGAAATCCAGTCCCCAGCAGTTGAACGAAGATCGTTGCCCGGACGAGAGCGTACTCGGAAAGTGCCGCACTGTCTATGAGACTCTAAGGGTTGCGGAGGCTCGGTCCCGCCAGGCCCCGCGGCGCTGCCGTGCTCAGTTAGCCACGTTAGCTGATGGCAACGGATCCGTGCGGGAGCCTTGCGCCGAGGGTCCGGGGCACTCAAAATTGAAGCACTATGAAAACACCTAAAATATGGGCCATTTTGGCGTTTTCAGCGATTTGCGCGATCTCCCTACCCTCGTTTGGCCAGCAAAGGGTGTTCAATTGGCTGCCGGCCAATGACGAGAGCGTGCGACTGGACCCGGCGAACTACCATTCCGGGCGCACCTACCATCCCGGTTCCAATGGCGGCAACATTCACGTCGACATCAAGGCGCAGCAGCCCATCACGATATTTCTGACCGATGCGGAAGCGTGGACCCAAGCCTTACAGCATCCCGAAGGCATCGCGCAATTGCGGCAACTTTGCCTGCGCGAGCACATTGTGGAGACCACCTACGTGTGTGAACTTCCCCCGGAAGCCATGACGCTGGTCATTCATGACGAACGGAACGGACCTGACAACGCAGTGTTCACGGGCCTGGGTGCGGTCCTGGATCCGAATAATAAGGTTGAACGCGCGGTGGGCGTCGGGATCGTGACGGTGCTGAACCGCCGGGGCTCAGCCAGCAGTCGTTTCGTGGCCCCGAACGACGTTCACATCCAATACTACCGCTGGGATTGCGTGGAAAACTGCATCCAGCCGGAATATCAGTGGATCGAGCAGGTCAAAGAAAAATACGATCTCACGTCATTCCTGAAAGTTTATGGGGGTTGGGCACCCGACCACGAGGGCACGCAAGTGAGCATCAGAGTCAAATCGCCCGTGCCCATGGCTGTGGCTATGCTGCCATCGCAAATCGCCAATCAATTACATACGCAGCCCGGTGCGTTGGAGACTGCGCTGGAGAAGACCCCGTGCCAGCAGCGAGGGGTGCAATCGTTGCAGTTCCAATGTACTTTCAATGCCGAGGATGGGCCGCAGTCGCTCATCGCCGTCCCGGAATCCACCTCGAACGTTCCTCACAAGAAAGCCGAAATTGAAATGCAGGCGGTGAAGTGCGTGGCCAATTGCCCGCCGCCCGAAAACAAACAGTAGCGGTCTGAGAGAGTCCGGCCGGGGCACGCCAGGTCGCGGCTTACTTCTCCACCTCAATGCGCACGAGTTCGCCGCGAAGCCATCTGCTTCTGTAAAGGCGAGCGCTTTGTGTTCCTTCCGTTCACTGCAGCGGCCCGATTAACGTATAATCTGCGGGCCAAATCATCAGCCAGCCAAAAGTAAGGAGCGCGACTATGTCTTACTGTCTTTGGCCGAGATTGCGGATTCCCGCTGCCGTGGCTATTGCCGCAGTGATGCTCCTGGGCCAGCCCCTGGCCGCGGAAGTACTCGATAAGATCGCGGATATTTCGGGGACCAAACTGCAATACAAAGTCATTCTTCCGAATGGGTACGATCCGGCGAAGGCGTATCCCGCGATTCTCGCCTTTCCCGGCGGGCCACAAGCGATGAGCATGGTCGAGGGCACAGTAGCCCGAAATTGGCGCGAACAGGCGGAAAGCCTGGGCTACATCGTCATCGTGCCGGCAGCGCCGAACGGCGATTTATTCTTCGAAGAGGGCGACCGCGTGTTTCCCGCGTTTATCGTCAAGCTGCTCGGCGATTTCAAGATTCTGCAGAACAAGTTTCATATCGCCGGCGTTTCTAACGGGGGATTGAGCGCCTTTCATATCGCGTCTCTCTATCCGCAGTATTTCTGGTCTGTGACCGGCCTGCCTGGTTTCCTCGACGAAGCGACGCCAGAGCGCATGCGCGCTCTCGCGAAGATGTGTATTTATATGTACGCCGGGGAAATGGATCCAGGCTGGCTTCGAAGCGAAAGGGAAGAGGCGGGAAAATTCCGGGGCCAGGGATTCACCGTCGAATTCAACGAAGAAAAAGGACAAGGTCACGTCATGCGCACACTCGAAGGCCCGGGCGCGGCGCGGCTTTTCAAGCAGTTTGAGCAAGCCCGTCAGGGCTGTAGCAAGTAACGCCTGCGTCGTTGGCACATCTGCGGGTCTCTGCAAATGCAAAATCGCTTAAGAGGCTTAATAGTGGTCCTGGTGCCGGCGCTGGTCTTTTCGTCGTCGGCGCTTGGTCAAAGCGGGCGGCCGCAGCAAGCGCCGGTGGTCAAGGATCAGAAATCAGGAGTGGCGAAAGGCCAGAAAGCGGCCCCGGCGGCCGCTCCGCGCCATGACCTTTCTGGAACTTGGGAGCCGGCCGATGGTCCGAGCGAGGGAATCCAAATCGATGGCGTAAAGGCCATGCCGAATGACGGAAAGCCGGAACATCAGCTGCCCTACACACCTTACGGACTACAAGCGTACAAGTCCCATCGCGCATTGGCGGGCGCCGACGAAAACCTCCCCGGCTTTAATAATGATCCACGCGACAAGTGCGAGCCGCTGGGATTTCCGCGGATGAATTTTTATAACCTGAGAGAAACACAGATCCTGCAGAACGAATACAAGGTTGCGATCTTGTACGAGTATGGGACAGTCTGGCGCGTCATCTGGACTGACGGCCGCGAGATTCCGAAGTTGGTGGATGGTGGCGTCCTCATCGGCAAGGAAGTCAAGGAGCCCCGCTATTATGGCTACTCGGTCGGGAAATGGGTGGACGACACTACGCTCGTCATTCAGACCACAGGAATGATGGGAGAAGACCGAGTCTGGCTGGATACTGCTGGGCGTCCCATCAGCGATCAAGTGAGGGTCGAGGAACGAATCCATCGCCTTGACCACGACCATCTGGAGTGGACGGTGAGGATTGACGATCCCAAGATGTATACGAAACCCTGGGTGGCCATGAACAGGTTCCCGATGAAATTGGAGAACCCTCGTCGGGATGTCATGGAGCAGTACTGCTCGCTCACGGAGATGGAGAATTACAATAAAGTGTTTGCGAGCCCCGCCAGCACCCCAGCCGGCCAAAAGCCGGAGCGATAGCTCGCGCAGATGGGCTCGCGACACGCGCGCGCCAAAGAGGGTCGCGTGACACGAAACGGCTGCCAGGGGGACTGCCGGCTTGCGGAAGAAACAATTGTGCGGCAATTCCAATCAGCCTAAAATGTGATCATCTTACGAGTTTGCGACAACGGTATTTCCCGAAGCGGAGGCAATCGCAATGAAAGCTAAAGTTGTGGCGGCATTGGTGCTCGCTGGTGTTGTGACCCTTTCCGTTCCGCTTTTCGCACACCACGGAACGGCCGCATTCGAGAACGAGAAAAAAGTTACCGTGAAGGGGACCGTCACGGAATGGCTGTGGTCCAATCCCCATTGCCTGCTGCAATTCGACGTAAAGGGCGACGATGGGAAAGTGGCGCATTGGGTCGGGGAGACGCAGAATCCTGTCAGCATGACGAACGTTGGCTGGAGTAAGGCGGCCATCAAAGCCGGCGATGAAGTGACCGTTACCATTCTGCCGGTCAAGAATGGCTTAACGCTCGGGCGCGTCGTCTCGGTCCTGCTCCCCAACGGGAAGACGTTGATATCCGGCGAGGGAGCGTCGAGAGAAGTGCGCGATGAAATTGAACGCCAAGTGCGAGAGGGCACCTCTAAGTGATTCCCGCCGTCTGCCAACGCCGATAGGGCCGCCGTGCGACCGCGAGCCTAAAACAGAAACGAGCTTGCTGGCGAAAGAAGGGCGGGGACCTGCACCACCAAGTCCTTGAGGCACCGAATGCCCTAATGAGCGACTTCTCTGAAACGCACGCCACGTCCCGGCAACACGCTATCCACATCCAATTTCACTAACCAGGAGGAGCCTGGCAGCAGGGAAGTCCCGTATCCTTTCTTTCTTATTCTTTGATCGCCGGCCTGGAAAATGGCAACCCGACCCCCCGCAGGGGAAATCAACCCGTGGATCATCGCCGTCTCGGTGATGTTGAGCACGTTCATGGAGGTGCTGGACACCACGGTGGTGAACGTGTCGCTACCGCATATCGCCGGCAGCCTTTCCGCGAGTGTTGACGAAGCCACCTGGGCGCTCACCTCCTATCTCGTGGCGAACGCCGTCGTCCTGCCCATCACCGGATGGCTGGCAAACTACCTGGGACGCAAGCGATTGCTGATCTTTGCGACTTCCGGATTCACCGCTGCGTCGTTCTTGTGCGGTCTCGCACCCACATTGGCATTCCTCATTTTCTTCCGTGTGGTTCAAGGAGCTTGTGGCGGAGCGCTGCAACCAATTTCCCAGGCGGTTCTGCTGGAATCTTTTCCGCCCGAAGATCGCGGTAAAGCTATGGGTTTCTGGGGACTAGGCATTGTCGTTGCGCCCATGCTCGGCCCGGTATTGGGCGGATGGCTAACCGACAGTTATAGCTGGCGCTGGGTTTTCTACATCAATGTGCCGGTGGGCGTGCTTTCCGTGATCATGACGCAGCTCTTCATTTTTGATCCGGCCTACATCCGGCGGCTTTCGGCGCGAATTGATTACTGGGGCATCGGCATGCTGGCGATCGGCGTGGCCTCTCTTCAGGTGGTGCTGGACAAAGGCCAGGAGGCAGATTGGTTCGGGGCACACTGGATCACGGCGCTGGCGGTGATCTCTTTCGTCGCGCTCGTCGCGCTGGTGATTTATGAACTGAAGGCGGCGCATCCGGTGATTGATCTGCGGGTTTTTCTGGTGCGAACCTACAGCACGGGCGTCTTCCTGATGGCCGTGCTGGGAGTCGTGCTCTACGGCAGCCTGGTGATTCTGCCCATCATGCTGCAAACGCTGCTTGGTTACCCGGCGCTGCAAGCGGGCATCGCCTTGTTTCCTCGCGGGCTGGGCTCGTTTCTGACGATGCCGATCGTGGGCGCATTCATGTCGCGGGTGGATCCTCGCAAGCTGCTGCTGGGCGGCATTGCCGGAGGCTCCGCCAGCCTGTTCCTGTTAGGACGGCTGAACCTGAGCGTCGGCTACTGGGATATTTTCTGGCCGCAGTTTCTTCAAGGAGTGGCGCTGGCGTGTCTGTTCGTCCCCTTGACGACCATCACGATGGATCCCATTCGGCGCGAAGCCATGGGCAATGCCACCAGCATCTTCAACTTGATGCGCAATCTGGGCGGAAGCGTGGGCATTGCGGCGGTGACGACCCTCGTGGCCCGCCGCGAGCAAACCAATCTGAATAATTTGTCCGGTGACGTAAGCAGCGGCAAGCTGCGAGTGCAAACCTTGGTGCAGGCGTTCCGAAGCTGGTTCATCTACCGCGGCGCAGACGCGGCGACCTCGACGCGCCGCGCCTACGATGCGCTCTTCGGAATGGTGCGGCAGCAGGCGGCCATGCTGTCTTTCAACCAGGTGTTTTGGCTACTGGGAGCACTGTTTTTGTTGATGTTGCCGCTGGTTTTTCTGATGCGCAGGCCGGCACGGCGCGGCCAGATTGCCGCGCACTGATTCTTGTTCTCCATCGGTCTTACCAGGTTGCCAGACATCAACGTTACGCCCGCGTACCGAGCCAGCCGTTTTGTATTTGAACCTGCTCAAAGAACTTGACCTGTCAATCGGGTAATTCTAGTACGCGCGGACATTCCCGTACCGGGTCCCCTGACAACACAGAACTTTGGAGCTGCTCATGCGTGCACACCAACCTCGGACCCTGTTCCCGCTTACGTTGTTGCTTAGCTTGTTGCTCGTCGCCTGCTTCGGTGGCCATGGAGGCAAAGGTGGCGGTGGAGGCGGCGGAAACGGGGGTGGCGGTGGCGGCGGTGGGCCCGTTTACACAGCCACGGTAACGCATCAGGGTAACTTCACACAGGGCCAGCAGAACGCGACCTACACGGTAACGCTGATAAACATTGGGGGGAACTTTGTTTCCGTCAATGGCAACGTATTCGGGGGGCCTTTGTGCAGGAAGAGCTCCCGTCGGGGCTAACGCTGGTGTCGATGGCCGGTGTGGGTTGGACGTGCACCGCCAACTCGCCCAACGGCCCCGGCTGCAACTTGAATAACCCAATCGCGGCCGGGGCGAGCTCCCCACCGGTCAGGTGTTCTTCTTTCATCAGAATTTCCATGTAGGCCGAGCCGAAGCAAGGTTATTTGAGGGAAGCGGCGGGTCCCTTTAGGACCCGATCCGGGCAAGCATAGGCTAGGGCAAAGGGCAATGACTTTCGATCGCAGGCGTTGTGCGTTGTTTCGATTCGGGCGCGGGATTCTGCTCGTGAACGCCGCCGTTTTGCTCTCGTCTGTCGCGCTGGCGCAAGGCGCGAAACCGTCGGATACAGAGCCGTGGAGTGCCGATTCTCCGAAAACAGAACAAGTTTCAGAAAGGGAGCCCCAAACCATTTTGTCCCATTCAGACAGGTCGCGTTGGTGGCTTTCCGGGCAGATCAATTTCATCCCGCAGGGACACGGCGATTTTCCCGCGCTCTATACCGGCCCAAACAGGCTGAATCCGAAAAGCGAGATTCGCGCCTCCCGCATCTTCACGCTGTACACGGCGGCGCGGCTGACGAAATTCAGCGACATCGTGTTTGATGCGGAGGAAGCGAGCGGAAACGGCATAAGCAACTCGCTGGGCCTGGCTGGATACACAAATATTGATGTGGTTCGAGTTCCTGGCCAAGGAACTCCATTGAGCATCGCGCCGTATATGGCCCGGGCGATCTTCCGTTATGTATTCCCGTTGAGCCGGGAAACCGAAGAGGCTGAGCCTGGGCCGTTAGGTGTGCTGAGGAGCCTGCCGCTCAGGCGCCTGGAATTCCGCGCCGGCAACTTTGCACTTGCCGACCTTTTTGACGTGAACGAGGTTGGCAGCGATAGCCATCTGCAGTTCATGAACTGGACCGTCGTAAACAACGGCGCCTGGCACCTCGCCGCCGACACGCGCGGCTACACTTACGGTGCCATGTTGGAATACGACGATCGCTCATGGGCCATACGTTTTGCGGAGGCTCTGATGCCCACGGTAGCAAATGGCAGCGCCTTGGATGGCGACCTGCGACGGGCGCGAGGAGAGAATCTGGAACTGGAATTACACGGCGACGGTACGCTCGCCTATGGGCGGGGAAACATCTTAGAAGGGTACTATAATGCCCATCTCTGGCGGGGCATATATGGCGCGCTCGATCTTCAGCATGTCGCGAACCCAACCTATAACCGGGACCGGGGTCCCGTCTTTGTTCCGGCGTTGAGGTTGCACATCGAGTTGTGAGGTGCCCAATGTGCCGGACCAGTTCTCATTATGTGCAAGCGGCGTACACCTTTGGAGCCAGTGTGCGCGAATTGGACAGTATTGCTGGCCCACCTCGGAACGGGATTGGCGTAGGTACCTTATTATCAGTGACTTGTCTGGGTTCTACGGAAGGCGACGATTGGTCTAGCAGATGCTCCTATATTGTCGGAACTCAAATTGACAGGTCTCCGAGAATGAGAAACTTCTCGCCAGGGAGAAAGACCAAATGCGGAACAAACAGAAGGGCTTCTCGTTAATTGAGCTATTGATCGTGGTGGCAATCATTCTGATTATCGCTGCCATTGCCATCCCCAATCTGCTGCGGGCGAAGATCGCCGCCAATCAGGCTTCGGCGGTGGGCTCGCTGCGTACCTTGAATACGGCGTGCATCGCCTATTCCACGAGCTATGGAACATTTCCGGGGGCGCTCACCAATCTTGGCCCCATCGCTTCTAGCGGGAACGCCAGCTCCACGTCGGCAGACTTGATTGACTCTGTGCTGGCCGGTGGTACCAAGAGCGGCTACACGTTCAAGTACACGGCTGGCTCGAGCAACCAGTCCTACAGCATCACGGCTACACCCATTACCGCGGCCACGACCGGACAGAGTATGTATTATACCGATCAGTCGGGCGTGATCCGCGTGGACACCTCTGGCTCGGGCGCAAGCTCCGCCAGCACGCCGATCGGCAACTAAGTTTGCAGTAGAAGCCAAGCAGTACAGGGCGAAAAGGGGAGCGACCGCGCTCCCCTTCATTTTTTGTCTATCGCCGGGATTATCCTGCCTCCGCTGAACGACAAGATCCCACGAGGTGCGTCTCGTCTGGAGTGAACGTGTAAGTTCCGTGTGTTTCATCAGCGCGGAGGAAACGTACAGCTTCTTACCGCGCTGGCTAAGGTCCTTGCGATATCCCTTCCGGCGGCATCGGACATCTACTCTGCGATGAGCAGTCTTTTTAGCCCAGGCAGAGGAGTATGTTTGCGTTTTGGAGTCGAGAATAAGCTGGCCGTGCTTCTTGAAAAAAGGTGTGCATTGGTCCCTAGAGAACGCCGTTGCAGGAAGAGATACGCACTCAAGCTGCCGCTGTCGGTGCGGCCCTCAGGAAATTTGGCTGCCGGAGAAATTCTTACGGAATGCAAGGACGTCAGTTCGCGTGGCGTCTATTTTTTTCTGCAGCAACCAGTAAACATGGACGCCGGGTCGCCCCTGGAAATCATGCTGACCTTGCCATCAGAAATCACGGGCGGCGAGCCGGTGCGCGTGCGTTGCGAAGCGCGCGTCCAGCGAAAGGAAACTGTAGAGAAAGGCCGCGTGGGAATTGCCGTGAAGATCGAGCGCTATCGCTTTCTTCCGGGCAAGCGCCGCAGAGCAGGGTAAACGGCCGGCGGCGCCCCAGACAAATAATCGCAAAGAGATAAAACAGAGAAAGCTGAAGGCAAGGCGCCGCAGAATCAGGAGCGCGTCACTTTTCGTGAAGCCCGGAGTGCCGCGTCGGCCGCATCGGAAACGCTCCGCTGCACTTGGCTGGCCATATCTTGCGCGCGCCGGCTGACGGTTCTGCCTGCCGTTCTAACTCGATGCGCGCCTTCATTCAGCCGATCACCTAAGTCTTCCCTCAACTCCTCGCCCGATTTGGGGGCAAGAAGCATCCCGGCCACCACTCCCAGGCTGGCACCGAGGAAAAACGCGAAGAATCCAGTCCATTTGGAACCTGCCATATGCACTCCTTAAGTAAGACGTTCGCCCTTCATTTGATGCCGCTCGGCAAGGCGGCGAGCCTAAATTCCTGTAGACGCTTGCGGTCGCCGTTAACCTGAAGAGCGTTTGCCTGCCCGCTTGCGCGCCGGCACCGCTTCCGGCACAGCCTTCATCGGCTTCATTTCCAGAGGAGCCGGCTTGCCCGGGGCCTGCTTGCCGGCCAAGCTCTTCTTCAGCGCTTCCATCAAGTCCACGACGGGCGCGAGCTGCGGATGAGCGGCCACGGCGATTTCCTGTCCTTTCAGTTTAGCCTCGATCATGGACCGCAAGCTTTGGCGGTATTCGTCGTGATACTTCTGGGGCTCGAAGGGCGCCGAAAGACTCTCGATCAGCTGCAAAGCGAGCTTCCTTTCCTGTTCTTTCGGTTGCGCGCCATCCTTCTCGCCGTATTCCGAGACGCTGCGAATCTCATCGGCATAAAACATGGTGTGCAGCGTGAGCCCATTAGCCCGGGGCCGGATGACCACGATATATTCGCGCTGATGCATGTACAACTTGGCGATGGCGGCATGCCCGGACTCCTCCATGGCCGCGAGCAGAAGATGGTAGGCTTTTTTGCCGGCGTCCTCGGGAGTGGCGTAATAAGAAGCGTCGAAGTACAGCGGATCCACCTCATCGACTTTCACGAACTGCAATATTTCCATGGTGCGCGCGGAGGGGGGATCAAGCTTGTCCAACTCCTCTTCCGTGAAGAGCACGTACTGATCTTTCTCGTACTCAAACCCTTTGATAATCTCGGAGCGCTCGATTTGGCGATTGCAGGTGGGGCAGAACTGCGGCTGGCGAATGCGCGAGTGGCACACCTTGTGAAGTTGGTTGAGGCTGATGCGCTCCGACCGCGCAGCGGCAAACAGCCGGATAGGGATGGAAACGAGGCCAAAGGTGAGATGGCCCTTCCAGACCGAGGTTGCCATGAAACTACCTCCCCGACGAGAACTTCGCGCAGACAGCGAGTCTGTAAGGTTAAGGGAGTGCCGGCGGCGAATGCAAGGCGAAGAACTAGCGAAAGTCAGCGAAACGTCACTCGCATCTACCACCATCTCGTGCAGCCAGGGGAAATGATTCCCAGCAAAGGTTTTCGATTCGCTATAATTTTTTGCGCGCGAATCCCCTAGGAATGAAGACGCACAGATACGCAAATTCCCTCGAAGAGATGAGCGCGTCGTGCGGCGCGCAACGGCTGGCCTGTGCGCTCTGCGGCTCGACGGACGCACAGCCAGTGCTAGAGAAGAGAATTACCGGCCCGGGCGCGGCCTTGCCATTTTGCCTCTGGCGCTGCGCCGCTTGCGGTTTAGTCAGGACCGAGCCGCAGCTCACGCTGCAAGAACTCGAGCCGTACTACGCGGAAGAGTATTGGGGCGGAGCCACAGATCCGAACTGGATCCGGCGGGATCAACGCTACCGCACCGGTTTTCTCCGTCGCTTCCGCAGCGAAGGAAGCGTGCTCGACGTCGGATGCGGGCTGGGGTTCTTCCTGCGCGCCATTGATCCGAAGCGATGGGATCGATACGGAATCGAGCCCATGCCTGTTCCTTATCGAGAGGCGGCGCGCTCGTTGGGAACGGACCGAATTCTGAATACTGAGCTCATCGCGGCAGGATTGCCCGCGAGAAGATTTGACGTCATCACCTTTTGGGATTCGCTCGAGCATCTGCCCAATCCGCGTGCCATCCTGCAAGAGGCTCGGCGGCTGCTGCGCCCCGGCGGGATCATCTTGATCGGATTGCCCAATTTTGGAAGCTATCAAGCGCGGCATTTCGGAGAAGACTGGTTCGCCTTGTCGTTACCTCATCATCTCTGCCATTACACGCGCGAGACGCTGACCCGTCTTGTGGACCATTGTGGATTTCGCGTTCGCGTCATGGAAGATCGCAGCGGCCCGGAGAATTACCATGCGCTCAAGCACAGCTTGCTGAACCGCTTGACGCGGCTTCATGGCCCGCGCGGAGGACGCGCACTCTACTACGCGGCGAAACCATTCCTGCATCCCTGGGAATGGATCAGCACACGATGGGGCGGTGGATCGTCGCTGCAGGTCTGCGCAGAACGGGTTGCGGCGGAAGCGGCGGGATTTGCCAATTGAGCGCGGCGGGGCTCAGCATCGTTGTCACCAACTGGAACGGCCGCGCGTTACTCGAGAGATTTCTGCCCAGTGTAATTGACGCGGCTCACGCTTTCGAGGCCGCGTGCGGCCAGCCCACCGAAGTTCTCGTTGCCGACGACGCCAGCACCGACGACAGCGAATCATGGCTGCGGACGCGCTGGCCGGCGGTGCACTTCCACAGCGACGCGCGCCAGCAAGGCTTTGCGCCGACGGCGAATCGCGGCGTGCGAGCCGCGCGTTTTTCACTGGCTTACCTGGTGAATAACGACGTGGCCTTGACGGCGACGACGCTGCTGCCCCTGGCTGCGCACCTTCGCCATGCCAACGTCTTTGCCGCCACCGGCAACGCCTATGATTTCGCCACCGGCGTGCTGCGCGGCGCCGGACAGCGCGGCAGATTTCGGCGCGGCTTTCTCGGCGTTCATTCACGATTTTTTGTTCCTTCGCCGCCTGTTCAGATGCAGCCGCTGATCACGCTCTACGCCACCGGCGGTTCGTCGCTATTCGACCGCGATACATTTCTCTCTCTCGGCGGTTTTGAGGAAATGCTGGCGCCCTACGGTTGGGAAGACGTGGAGCTTTCCCTGCGCGCCTGGAAACAAGGATTTGAAGTGCGTTACGAGCCGCGCAGCGCCATTTGGCATCAGTTTTCCTCGACGATTGGTTCGCAGGTGTCGCGCCAGCGGGCCACTGCCGTTTACGATCGCAACCGGCTGCTGACACATTGGCTGCACCTGGATACCTACGGCCAGGAGGCTGCTCATGCTTTGGGCGTCAGCGTGAAGCTGCTCAGCCGCCCATTTCTGGGCCGGATGGAGTATTGGGAAGCGTTCGCGCAGGCCTTGGCGCTTTGGGATACGGTACAGGCGCGGCGAGCCGAATGGCGAAAAAAGCAGCAGCACACTCTCGCCGAAGTCCTGCGCAAGATCGACCAGCAGATGTCTCGGCCGGAGGTCCGTCCTCTGGACGCGTTTTCGGCGCCAATCCGGCCTTACGCAGGGTCCGAAACGTTCAGCTCGGTTGAGGCGGAGCCCGAGAGGACACCGTGACAACCCGAAAAAAGCTGGCGCGAAGCTTCGCAGAGCTCGCCCTTCCTTCAGTAGTTTTGTTCGTGAACGCATCGGCTGTTCTGCCGGCCCTGCGGGATCCCTCACCCCAGCGCACGCAAGACCGGCGCGTGCTGGGGGCCCCGGATCCGGCGGAGCCTCCGCAAGGCAAGCCTGCTCCAAAGCTCCTGGCGCGTCCGGCGGGAGCGCTCTCTCGCCGGGAAGTGGACGAAGCGGGAATGCGCAGCTTGATCGAGCAGTTGGTCGCCTGCGGGACGCGCCATTCACTCTCTTCATGGACGGATCCCAAACGGGGCGCGGGATGCGGCCGCGATCGCATTGTGGCTCACCTGAATGAAATTGCCAAGAACTCAGGCGGCAAACTGCAGGTCGTGGTGGACAAATTCGAGGCCACTGGAGAGCGCACCAACAACAAACCCGCGCATATGGAAAACGTATATGGCGTTCTTCCTGGCAGCGATCCGAAGCTGGCGAAAACGGTGTTCATCGTCTCGGGCCATTTTGACTCCATCACTTCTGATCTGATGAATCCGAACCTCGACGCCGCTGGCGCCGATGATGACGCCTCGGGCGTCGCCGTGAGCATGGAATGCGCTCGTTTGCTCAGCCGCATGGGCCCTGGTGCCGTTGGGGGTCGCGCGACGCTGCTTTTCGCTGCGGTTTCCGGCGAAGAGCAGCGTCTGTATGGAGCGGAGCGCATGCTGCAATGGGTGAAGGAACAGGGGTACACGGTTGGCGGCATGCTGGACAACGATATCGTCGGCGCGGATTTTGCCCCTGGCGTGCCGCATCGCGTCCGGCTTTTTTCAGGCGCCGGAGAGCAAGACGACGCCGATTCGCCTTCGCGGGAATTGGCCCGCGCCATTGAAGAGATCGACAGCCGCGAGGCGATTCGCCTGATCTTTTCTCTCGATCGCCTCGGACGCGGCGGCGATCACGAGCCGTTCTATCGGGCCGGTTTGCCGGCCGTGCGCTTCACCGAACCGCTGGAGGATTACCGCCATCAGCATCAAACGCCGCGAATGGAAAACGGCGTCGAATACGGTGATCGGATGAAGTACCTGAATCTGCGATTTGCGGGCAACGTCGCGCGAGCCAACGCCGAGGCGCTTCGCCAGCTTGTCCTCGCGCCCGCCGTGCCCGCAACCGTAAAACTCGGCGGCGGCGTTACGCCCGACGCGAAGATTACCTGGGGCGCCGAGGAAGATCCCGAGCGTGCGGGTTTCGAGATTCTATGGCGCGAAACGACCGAGCCGCGCTGGCAGGTCTTTCAGTTTGTTACCAGCGCGCGAGAAACGGCATTAAAAGGGGTATCCACGGACAATCATTTCTTTGCCGTGCGCTCGGTAGGGAAGAATGGCGCGCGCTCCATGGCCGTCGCCGCATCGGCCCCCAGAGCGCTTCCATTCTGACCGCCTTTCTAAGGGAAAGATGCGCGAGATGCGTTGGATACCGGAGCGATTGAAGCGCCAGCACGGCGTGCGGCCGTTGTGCGGGAAAATCGAGCGAACGCAAGTCTGCGTTTGCGGCTGATCGTAAAAGACTTCGACTTTGCCGTTCTTCATGGCGGTGGCGTAATAGAACGTGACCGTCTCGAGCGGATCGTTGGATTTGGAATTTCTCACTCGGTACTCGAACCACAAGAAATCGCCTGCATATAAAATCGCCGCCAGGGCAACCAGAACTCCGGCGATCCACGTTAAGAGCGTTTTAGGACGCACCAAATCCCCTTTTTTGGGAAAGATCCTTCAGCGCCGCGCGCGCTGCCAGATGACCGCACAGACCGTGTACGCCCGGTCCCGGCGGCGTCGACGAAGAGCACAAATAAATTCCTTTCGCTGGAGTCCGGTAGAGCCGGCGAGTGGGCCGCAGCAGGAACTGCTCCAAATCCGCTGTTCCGCCGCCGATATCGCCCCCGATCAGATTCGGATTGTAGCCCTCGAGGCTTGCGGCCACCCGCACGCTCCGTTTCAGGATAAGCCCGCGGAAACCGGGCGCAAATCGCTCGATTTGCTTCTCGATCGCATCGGCCATATCCACATTGGATCCGTTTGGCACATGGCAATATGCCCAGGCGGTGTGTTTTCCCGCGGGAGCGCGCGTGCCGTCAAAGAGCGTCGGTTGTGCGAGCAGCACAAACGGCCGCTCGGAATGTCTTCCGTACCAGACGTCGCGTTCTGAGGCGGCAATTTCCGCGAAGGTGCCTCCCAAGTGAACCGTTCCGGCGCGGCCGCATTCGGCGGCCTTCCAGGGGATCGGTCCGTCCAGCGCCCAATCGAGCTTGCAAACACCGGGGCCATATCGGTAGCGCTCCAATTTGCGGCGGAAGGCGGCAGGGAATTGCGACCCCGCGATGGTTAGAAGTTGTCGGGGTGTGATGTCGCAGAGGATGAGGCGAGCGCGAGGAAGCTGTTCGAGCGATGAAATCGGCGTGCCCGCCGCAATTTCCCCGCCGAGCGATCCCAGATGCCTGGCCAGCGCGTTGACGATGGTTTGCGAGCCGCCGCGCGCAAAAGGCCAGCCTTGTGTATGCGCGATGATCCCGAGAACGAGGCCGAAAGCGGCGCTGGGGACGCGTTCAAGCGGCAACACGGCATGCCCGGCCAGCCCCGCGAGCAGCGCGCGCGCCCGCTCGCCGCGAAAGGCATGCCTGGCCAAGCTCGAAGCGGAGCGGAGCACGGTCAATCCGAAACGCATCGCTGCGAAAGGATGCGCCGGAAAACTGAAAGGGTTTTGCACGCTGGACTCGAGTTTCGGCCATGCCGAGATGAGCGGCCCCATGAGCCGAATGTAGCGCCCGCCATCGTTGCCAAGATTTTGCGCGGTCTGCTCGACGGAGCGTTCGAGGATTACGGCGGAGCCGTCATCGAGAGGATGAGCCAGAGGCGCCGCGGGATGAACCCATTCCAAGCCGTATTGCGCAAGCGGCAGGCGTCGAAAAAAGGGCGACCACACAGCCATGGGGTAAACGGAGGAACACACGTCGTGCAGGAAACCGGGCAGCGTCAATTCCGCCGAGCGCGCGCCGCCTCCGATGGTTTCCTGCCCCTCGATCAATAGAACGGAGCGGCCGGCTTCCGCAATGGTGATCGCGGCAGACAATCCGTTCGGTCCGCTGCCGATCACGACGGCCTCGTATTCTTGGCGGGAAAAGGGCATGAGTTTCGGCGCCCTTCGATGAACGATCGCTCGCAGGCTTTCTCTGGCTGGAAGCTTCTGCCAGGCAAGCTGCAGCGGTTGGCGCCTTCACCGACTCTGCGTACTCAATCATATCCCGAGTGCCGTGCACTTTCGTCGAGGAGGCGAGGCCGGAAATAGGGCGTAGTCATTCCTCCAGCGGGGGCAGGCTCAATAAGCCGCGGGCCTAAGTCACGAACCAACCTGGTTGACATTCTGCTAGAATACATGTATATACATATAGTGTGTGGAGATCAGAGATGACCCGGCAAGCCGACGGACCATTGCCCGCGCTGCCCTGCGCTTGCGCCAATCTGCGTCGCGCCGCTCGCGCTGTAACGAGGGTGTATAACCGTGAGCTTCGAGCGACCGGACTGGAGCTGACGCAATACACCTTGCTAATGGCATTGAACGTCACGGGCGAAACGACGCAGGGTGGACTCGGGAGGTTGCTGGCCCTGGACACGACGACTCTGACGCGTATGCTCAGGCCCCTGACCAAGCGTGGCTGGATCGCCGCGCAGCCCGGAGACGACCGGCGAGAGCGGCGCCTGCGGCTGACCGCGTGGGGAAGGCGGAAGTTAGGGCAATCTCGACGCCATTGGCAACGCGCGCAGGAAGGCCTGCGGCAGGGTCTGGGTGAACCAACCTGGAGCCAAATGGGGAAATTGCTCGCTGAGGTGACGCGCGTATCTGCGGAGGTGTGATTTCTTGTTGCCCAGTTAGCTGTATATACAGCTATATGGAACGCAAAGGAATGAGCCCTATTTGTCCACGGATGGCGGGTGCAGATGGATAAAAGGGAGATCGTCGGAGGGAGTTGATGAGCATTCTCGCGATTTTCGGAGTCAGCGCGCTGATGAGTCTCGTGAGTTCCGGCGTGATCGCACAGTTCTACGTCTGGCCGCGGATTCGGAATGCGGACCGGGGCTCCGCGCTCATACCGCTGCTGGCGCCGCATATGTTTCTTCGCTTTATCGGGCTTAGCTTTTTGGTGCCAGGCGTTGTCTCCTCATCGCTGCCGGCCGCCTATGGCGATTTTGTCGCGGGGTTGTTCGCGATCGTTGCTACCGTGGCCCTCTTCAAACACGCGCCATGGGCCCTTGCGGCCGTATGGCTCTTCAACATATGGGGTGCAGCCGACCTCTTATTCGCCCTCTACCAGGGGCCGCGGGTTGGGATAGGCCCGGGGGCGCTCGGAGCAGCATTCTTCATTCCGACGGCCATCGTGCCGCCGCTGCTTGTCACCCACTTTCTCGTCTTTCGGCTGCTCGTTCAACCCAAGCGGATGGCTGCCGGTGGATGAACGGGCGGCGCGCGGCGATCGAGGATTACGGCAGAGCCATCATCTTTGACTCTTAGCGGCGAGGCCGAAACTCACGCAAGTGCCACAGCAGCTTTTAGTTTGGGCCCAGCTCAATCCGCTATCGAGAAATGGCCGTTCAGATAGTCCCGATAACGATCGCGCAGCGCGCTCTTCAGCAGTTTGCCTGTGGAGGTGTGTGGGAGTTCCTCGACGAAGATGTAGGCATCCGGAAGCTGCCATTTGGCAAACCGTTTGGCGAGAAAGTCGTTCAGTTCCTCTGGCTTCGGTTTCGGCTCGCCGGCCACGATGACGGCGATCGGGCGCTCATCCCATTTGGGGTGCGGCACGGCAATGACTGCGGCTTCCTTGACGCCTGCATAGCCCACAATGGCATTTTCTAGATCCACGGAGCTGATCCATTCGCCCCCGCTCTTGATGAGGTCTTTCGTGCGGTCCACGATGTGCAAATAGCCGTGCTCATTCACGGTGACCACGTCGCCGGTGCGGAGCCAGCCGTCAGGCGTCCACTTATCGCCCAGCTCGGGCATGTTGAAGTAGCTCGATGCCACCCAGGGCCCGCGCAGTTGCACCTCGCCCATCGTCTTGCCGTCCCACGGAACCGGTCCCGTCCGGCTGATTACTCTGGCTTCCATGAAGGGCACTGGAGTTCCTTGCGTGGAGCGGAGCGCATACTGTTCGTCCTCCGACATCTCGCCCAACGAGGGCCTCAGACGGCAGATGCTGGCGATGGGCGTCGACTCGGTCATGCCCCACGCGTGGATCAACCGAATGTTATGGGCATCGAAGCGGCGAATCAGCGACTCTGCCGGCGCGGAACCGCCGACGGCAAGCCGCAAGCCCGGTGCGACGCGCCAGTGCCGTGGATTTTTGTCCAACTCCGCGCAAACAGCCATCCACACCGTCGGCACCCCCGTCGCCAAGGTCACCTGCTCGCGCTGGCACAGATCGAGAAGGCTTTCCGCATCCAGATACGGCCCTGGCAGCACCTGCTTCGCGCCGACCATCGTGGCCACGTAGGGAAAGCCCCAGGCATTCGCGTGAAACATGGGCACGACCGGCATCACGGAGTCATTGTGGGAAAACGCCAAGGAATCCGCCATGGCCAGCGCCATGGAATGCAGCACCAGCGCGCGATGCGAATAGACGACTCCTTTCGGATCGCCCGTCGTGCCGGAGGTGTAACACATGGCCGCGGCGTCATACTCATTCAACTGCGGCAAAGCGCAATCGTCCGGCGCCGTTTTTAGCAGCGCTTCGTAATCTTCGTACCGATCGAATGGGCCTGAGCCGGTGCGGTGGACGAACACGCGTTCAAAAGGCGCATCGGAGATGAATCTCTGAAACGCGGGCAGAAGAATTTCGTCCACGACCAAGAACCGGTCTCCGGCATGATTGGCGATGAGCGCGAGCTGCTGAGCGGGAAGGCGGAGGTTGAGTGTGTGGATCACGCCGCCGGCGAGCGGAACGCCAAAATATGTCTCCAGGTGCACGCTGTGATTCCACATCAGAGTGGCCACGCGTTCGCCGCGCTGCAAACCCGCCGCAATTAAGGCGCGGGCAAGTGTGCGCACGCGCGTCACCAAATCCGCATAGGTACACCGATACAAGCTCCGGTCCGGCATGCGCGACACGATCTGCACTGTGGGATAGAGCGTTCCCGCGCGCTCCAACATGGGCGCAAGCGTCAATTGGAAGTCCATCATGGTGTTCTTCATGCGGAGAAACTCCAGCGTGACCGTTTGGGCCGGGATTTTAGTTAACGCTCACAAAGAGTGCAAGAGAACCGAGCGGAGGCCTTCATAAATAATTCGGCTTGTGGCACATTGGCTCGCCTTCGTTGAAACAACGGCGAAGGGAAGCGGGGATAACGAATGTTTCAAGCAGATCTGCTCAAAAGCAAACGCATCTTGATCACCGGAGGCGGCACAGGCCTCGGCCGCGCGATGGCCGAGCGCTTTCTGCAGCTCGGCGCAGCGGTCCACATCTGTGGCCGCCGGGCCGACGTATTGCAACAAGCCTGCCGAGAACTGGCGGGCGGCGGGGCGCGCGACATCCGCAGTTTTGTCTGTGATGTGCGCGACGGCGACGCCGTGGAGCAGATGGTCGCGAGGATCTGGGATGCCGGGCCGCTGAATGTGCTGGTCAACAATGCCGCCGGCAATTTCATTGCTCGTACCGACGAGCTCTCTCCACGCGCATGGGAAGCGGTGCTGGGCATCGTTCTCCATGGCACCTTGAATTTGACCTTGGCTTGCGGACGGCGGTGGCTGGACACGAGACAGCAGGCAACGGTGCTGAACGTTTCCACAACCTACGCCGCAGTCGGATGTGGCTCCGCGTACGTGGTACCGTCCGCTGTCGCCAAAGCGGGCGTACTGGCCTTGACTTCCAGCCTCGCGGTTGAGTGGGGATCGCGCGGCATTCGCTTCAATGCGATTGCTCCTGGTCCGATTCGCACCGAGGGGGCATTTTCACGGCTGCTGCCGCGGAAAGACCTCGAGAAACACGCGCTCGATCGCATTCCGCTCCGGCGCTTTGGGACAATCGAGGAGTTCGCTAATCTCGCCGCTTTTCTCGTGAGCGATGGCTGCACGCACGTGAACGGCGAAGTCGTGGTGATGGACGGCGGAGAGTGGCTGCAGGGCGCCAGTGAATTCGGCTATGTCGGGCAGTTGTTGAGCGATTCTGACTGGCAGGCTCTTCGGCCGAAAAAGCGCTAGACCTTTACGCTCGGGCTGTCTTCTTCCGCTTACACGAGAACTTCGGGAACTTCCAGTCTTTGCTTGCGGAAGGCCGCTTCGAAGGCTTTGACCACGCGCGGATCAAAGTCCTTGCCCGCCGCCTTGGTGATCGTGTCGCGCGCCTCGAAAGGCGAGACGCCTTTGCGATACGGCCGGTCGCTCACCAGTGCGTCGTAAACATCGGCCACGCTGATGATGCGCGCTTCAATGGGGATTTCTTCGCCCTTGGCGGGGTGATAGCCCGATCCGTCGAATCGGTCGTGGTGGGCCAGCACAATGGGCAGGATTCGCTGCAGCGAGCCACCCACCGGGCTCAGCATGTCCATTCCCTTATCCACGTGGCCGCGAATCTGCATCACCTCATCTTCGGTCAATCGCGCAGCCTTATAGAGAATTTCGCGGCT
>QHYQ01000213.1 GCA_003224175.1 Acidobacteriota bacterium | reverse complement strand
ATGCGCCCGCCAAGAGGCAGCGCCGCTAGAACCTTATTGTTGGCGCCATTAGCGGCGGGATTCGGTGAGTCTTGTTGAGGGGGTGCCGCTGCGGTGCCGGGGGTCCGCCCGCTTGGCAGCGAGGGAACGGCCCAATTGTTGGGAATGCGATCGCCCAGATGCGGGCTGATCAGATTGGGGACGTCTTTCGTGCGATCCTGCAGGGCCTGGATGAAGAGCTTGGCGGTTGCAAGCTGATCTTTGTAGGGGGAATTCTGCAGCAATTCCGCCCCTTTCTGAGCCGCAGCTTGTTCTTCCTCTGGCGTTCTGCGGAAGCCAAAATGGCGGAACGTATCCTTTTCGTCGAACAGCATCCGATCGAAGAAGGCATATTGTGTATCAATGCGATGAGCGAGCACAACATGGCCAAGTTCGCGCGCTAGTAGGGTGGCCAGACTGGCCTCATCCGGCAGCACATCAATCAAGCCACGGCTGACCACGATGGTATGGCCGATGGTGAACGACTCGAGCGTTGAAGTCGTGAGAACGCGGCAGCGGACCTCGGGCTCGAGATTCAAGTTGTTCGTGACTTCCAGATTGTTGACCACTGTTTCCAGGACTTTGTCGACTTCACCGCGGGGCGCGAGTAGGCCCAGCCTTTCCATGCGATCTACAATGTTGTCCTCAGCCTGGAGGTCCCAGGCGCGCTGCGCCTGCAGGGGCGAATAATCATTGGCGGCCTCGGCTTGGTCCTTCACCGGCAGCGCCGCTTGCACGAGAATCTTGTTCAGCTCTTGCTCTTGTTTCGAGCGGCCCACGTTATAGCCCCACAAGCGGGTCTGCGATTTGAACGTGAGCTTCCGCGTCATCGCGTACTTGACCTCGCCCTCTTCGCTGTAAATATAAGCGGGCAGCCACTGCTGCTGTCCGGCGAGAACCCGCCAGCTATCGAAGTGGAAGTAGAAATTTGTGCGCGAGGCCCCATCATAAGCGCCATTGAACCGAACGATGTGGTAATCCTGATCCTCCACCCAGATCCGTCCCATGAACCGGCCCTTGCCGGCACCGGAATTGGGAGTGACATCGAATACGAGACAACGAACATCTCCCAGAAATTCGCGGCGGACGTAATCAAAGCGATAGCTCTGCTGGTCGAATCCGTTCGTATCCAGGTAGATCATCTGCAGAAAGCCACGCGGCAGAAACTCCACGCTAAAGACTGAGCCGAGTCCGACTAACTTGTGACGGACGCCGCCGCCTCCTTCCCCGGCAAAAGTTTCGAGGTCCACTCCGTTCGCGAGTTGTGCTATGCCGAGAAAATATTTATCTCCTGCGGGCACAGGTCCGAGCTTGGCATCCGGCCGCATCATCTGAATATAGGTTTCCACCAACGGCGCATACTGGCGGAGCATCTGCATCTCCGCCTTTTCCTGCGTTACGATTCGGTCCACCACTTGGTCCAAGCTGGACGTTTGCGCAGTGGCGCGCAGCGGCATTACGCTCAGGATCAGCACTGCCCCCATAATTTTCCAGACCCGCATACTCCCCCCTCAGAAAGCAAGTTGAAATATGATGTGTGCGATGGCAGGGAAATCCACCGCATGTCCTTCCTGCGACGCCGGCTTGAAACGCAGTTGCTCCGCAGCGTGCAGAGCAGCTTCGTCCAATCCGTGTCCCAGTCCCTTCACCACGCGAACCGTTTGTACCTGTCCAGAGGCCCGGAAGATCACTTCGACCAGCACCTCGCCTTCGATTCTCAACTTCCGCGCTTCATCCGTATAGACTGGAATTGGCTTGGACAAGATCACTACGGGCTGGAGCGCCGGGGCTTCTTCTTGTTTCGGACCGGATTTCGCCACTGGCACGATCTGCACGGTGCCAAAGGCGCCCGACTGCACTGCGCCATGCGCCCTGCTCGTGTCCGCAGCTAGGGCAAGACCGTTGCCAAAACCTGCGCTGGCCACAGCTCCGCGCGCTCCATTCGCGCCTCCGGTACCATTTCCGTAGCCCGGACCGGAGGGAAGTTCGAATGAACCGACGCGCGTGACATTGCCGCTCTTTGCGTCCGGCCTGTCGCTGGCAAATCCACTGGGGTCGCCGAATCCGCCCGTCTGGACCTTGTCCATGGCAGCCCTGAGTGTTGGTTGTGCGGCGCTGCCCGTGTTTAGCACTCCCGTCTTGACAGGCTCGCGCGGGCGTTCCGGCTCGGCCATGGAGGTATCGATTTTCGTGGGCGCCAGCACCGGCTCTAGTTTCGGGACATCCACATTCTGCCGCTCGGGAACCTTGGGTGTCGGCGCGATCAGCGGCTGTGGCGACAGTAGTTTTGCAACATGTGAGGGCTCGATTGGCTGGGCCGGCACGGCGCGACTCTTGGGTTGTTCGACGGGTTGCTCGACGTGTATGGGAGCTTCCGTTAAAAGAGCTGTTACTGGCGTGACTTGATAAACCATTCGCAGTGAGAGGCGTTCTGGGAAAAACAACGGGAGTGAAACCAGGGCCACGGTAAGCGCCAGCTGTACGCTTGCACTAATGGCAAACGCACTCCGTCGCATCATGTTTGTCGGCAGCGTGTCAAGCCGGGCGTCAACGGGCTTCTCACCGATAAGTCTTCGCCAGGCCCGTGGATCACGCGCAGCATCTTGGGTAGGCGCGGGAAGAAAAAGACGACCGCTGTCTCTCAGCTCGCTCAACCGCTCAGCTCCTCGCCCCGCCCTTGCAAGTCTAAGGCTTACATGGGCACTGACGCTTCAGTTGACAGCTCAAAAGCGATTACGCGGTCCAAGTGACCCGCGATCCTGGTCGCGATCAGTGCGTAGATTCTCAGGTTGGCCCCAACATCAACAAAAGTTGCTCCGGGAACGACCGAACATGTGAGCGTAAAGATAACGTGCTGATTCGTCGATAGGGTCAAACCTGTAATTGAATTTCAGCTAGACCCCAAGGGCAACACCAAATGGTCCTCCTAGGTTGTGGGTTCGCCGCGCAGTGATTTCCCTAACTACGAAACAAGGGTCTTACCTGCTTGTTCAGGCGACTCGACCCCGTTATAAAACGCGGCTGCAAGTGCGTCCTTGCGCCGGCGCGAAGTGGAGCGTCGCGTTCCTGTCCATAGCTAGGCCTACGCATGCGAATCGCGTTGAAAATGGCTCTTTCTTTTTTAATCGGGCCAATCTTGGTCATGGCGCAAGATCCTCCCCTATCCGTCCAACCGGACCCGCCCGGACAAAGCCTCGCAGGGACACAAGATTTTGCGCCTTCATCACACGCGACGACGGATCCAAGTCACAAGGCAATACAAATTCTCATGCCGGCGCAAACCGCAGCGCTTCTACCCCTCCGTCCGCCAAGGGAACCCCCCGTTGCCGCTGGATACACCTCCGAATTCAACCTCAGCGCCGGATATTCCGTTACCGATCTGGGGATGCCATCGTCAGGCCGTGCCACACTGATCGGAATGAACGTTGGCATTTCCGTTGATTACGGCAAGCGCTTTGGAGCAAAACTGGACGTTGGTTACGCGAGTGCCCCGAACGTCTTCAGAAGTGGACAGCGTCTGGACGTGCTCAGCTACCTGGTTGGTCCCGTGTTTGTCCTATCGAAGAGCAACCTGCTGAGCACGTATGCTCATTTGATTGTCGGCGGTGCACGAGTTGCCGGACCATTTCCAAACGCAAACGGTGGGTCGAGTACAAGCTACGCTCACTATCCCGCTTGGGCGGGCGGTGGCGGTGCTGAATACGCTTTTTCAAGTAGCTTAGGCTTTCGCGTCAGCATCGATTATCTGCGCACTCATTTCTTCAACTCTTCAGGAGCCGTTCGCGGGCAAAACGGCCTACGCGTTGTCAACAGCATCGTCTATCATCTTGGAGCGCCATCTTTCAGACGCCGCCGATAAGTGATACCTCGGGTTTGCATTACTTAATCAGAGAGAATACTACTCAAGCGATCTATTGCTTGAATAGGGACAGCAAACACAGTCAAGCACGGAAGGTGATTCTATAACTTCTGCCGAAGCGTGAAGGATTCGAATGGGAAAACCATTCCACAAGTCCCGTGTTTTAGTGGCATTGCACCCAAACAAACCGTCTAACAAATAGTACAACTGGAGTCTCCTGGCCGTTGTCATAACGAGCGAGAGATCGCCTGCGCGGGACTCTCCTCCAGAATTCACTTCTCGAGTTCCTTATGAATCCGGTGTCATGGCCATGTCTTTCGGTGTAATGCGGGCTACTCGGAGCTAACCCTATCATGGATGTCTGGTTCTAAGATTGCCAAAGGAACCACCGCCGAGACGCACGAGCGGGAGCTGAAGAACCTGAAGAGTTTTGTTACGCGCTTCTCCTAAGCGCGTCGGGAGAGCTTTTGCCCTCTTGACGCGGACTTATCATGGAAGTTGGCTTGTCGGAACCTGACTTTTTGACCTCTGACGGGAGACGACACACTTACCGAATCCTGTTTTATCGACACCAGCTCTGCGCATTTTCGCATGAAATCTAGGATTCTCGACTTGCCCTATTTGGCGTGACCAAGGCTCCAAAAGGGCCGGCCGTCACCGTCACTGACGGGGGGCGTAGTATCCCGTCTTGGCGTAGACGTTAGGACAAGAAACTCTCGCTGTCCAAGCTCGCTGTTCTGGAAGCCGATTCCACGGTCGATGTCCGCCTCCCAAAGAGCAGCCGAAGTTGGCTACCGGCAACGCCTCACAATTAACGAGCCAAACGATATAGCGTCCCTACGCCTACACCTACCGACAAGTGCTCAGGGGCAGGCAATTGCCGATCGCACGAGAGTTCCGCAGGCAGGTGTGGAGGAACCGGACCTTGAGATCACGGTCAAGTTTCAGCATATCGGCGGCACAGAGGCATTCGACTGTGTGTCCCTGACCTACGTTAGACGCTGTATTGAATGTGCTTAGGGCTTATGTAGTATTTACCTATAGGGCTTATACATTATTGCATGCTTTGGATGAGGTGAACCGAAAGCCTTCGATATCCCTCGCCGTAACGAAACGAGGTTGTAGATATGGAAAAGCAGCCCAGCTCTTTCCGGCTTGTGATTGGCGGGTCCCAATTGGTTGCTCCAGCCAAAGAAGATCCAGAACTTCTCGTCCGCGACCAGAGTAACTCGCACCATTTATTAGAGCTAGCCGACGTGGCCCTTGGCTGCATGAAAAGAAATCGCGCCACTGTTCGAAAGCACATGGTGCAGCAGAGCCATAGGGTCTGGCGTGGAGTACACAAGAATGTGTACCTTCGCCCACTCTGCTACGAACACCACATTGACATGAAGTTCAGCCAAATTCCCACAGTCCCCGGCAAACTGGCCCAAGTGCCTCGCTA
>QHYQ01000212.1 GCA_003224175.1 Acidobacteriota bacterium | reverse complement strand
GCGGTCGATGAAAGGGACCGCCGCACAGACGAACAGCGAAAATCCGCCCAGCACAACGAAGCTTACCCGAAAGGATCCCGACAAATCCGCTAAGTGCCCCACAAGCGGAGCGCCGCCCAGGATCATGAAAATTCCCAGCATGTTTACCAACCCCATGGCCGCTCCCGCCCGGCCTGGAAACAGCGCTCCCGCACGCGAGAACATCGCGGCGTAGGGCAGGCCGACGCCCATGCCAATCAGCACAACCGCCGCCAGCGCGATGCCCAAAGAAATTGAGGAAGAGACGAAGGCGAAACAGCCCAACGCTATGATCAGAAGACTGCTGATGAAAAGGGGACGGATTCCCACGCGCCGGCGCAGTATACCCCCGAGCGGTCGCGACACGATGCCAAGCAACAGTACCAGCGATCCGATCAGCCCGGCCTGAGTGGCGGGAACGTTCAGCACCTTCGTCAGGAGGACCACTACCCACGACCCCACAACTACGGAGAGGCCAAAGCTAGCCATTTGCACGAGTCCCAGCAACAAGAGCTGAGGCGCCAGCAGCATCTCGCCGAACCGGCCGGGTGGAGCGGCGCCGGAGGTGACCTTGGGCGCCGCGGCCAGCCAGATGATTGCCGCCGTGAGCGCCATTCCGGCTGATACGAGAAATGCGGCCCGCCATCCGGCCAAAAGGTAAAGTCTCGGCACGGCCAGAATCACGAACCCCGCGCCGAGTTGGACCGAACCGCCGAAGAGTCCCTGTGCCAAGTTCAGCCGCCCTCCGGCCGCCGCCGCGTGCACATAGCGCGCGCCCCCTACAAAGCAGACCCCGGTCCCGAGGCCGGTGAAAATCTTGCATAGGAGCAACTGCCAGTACGCGCCGGCAAACGCCATCCCCAGGTTGCCCAGCGTCACCCAGGCGAGGGCGCACAAAAGCACGCGCTTGGCGCCGAGCCGGTCGACGAGGTGCCCGCCCGGTATTTGCATAAGCGCATGAGTGGCAAAGATGCCCGTCGTTAGAAATCCCGCCAGGGCCTGGTTGAACCCGAATTCGCGCATCAGCGGGAGCGCCAGAGGAGCGTGATTGGTGTAATTGGCTGAATAGGCGAAGGCCACGATGCACCCGCAAACGATGGCCGTCCACTGCGACTGGTCGGACAATGCCGCGGGTGCCGCCAAACTGGTGACTGAAGAATTCTGCACTACGCTC
>QHYQ01000211.1 GCA_003224175.1 Acidobacteriota bacterium | reverse complement strand
GCAAGGCAACCTGCTGCGGTGTGCCGAAAGCAGACAGCCACTGCCGTAGTTGCTGTTGGTCGGCTTCTAGGAGGGCGAGTGCGGGAACGGGCTGAGGCATGCATGCAGCATAGCAGGAGCTTCGCGGATTGTCCATCTATTTGTTGGACACAACACTAGGATGGTCTTGGCTAGATTTTTCATATCGTTGCTCCTTTAGCCGGAACGGATTCGCAGCCAGAATGGATTCGAACTCCGGCTCGGGCATCGTACGCTTCTCATCCCATCGACACAACGAATTTACCGGCGTAGATGTACAGTGAAGCGGCGGCTCGTGCTACCCTACCGGCAAGCGATAGGCGGTCACGGAGATCCTCATGAATACGACTCTGATGCGCACCACAACACTGTTGCTGTTGGTTCTGACGCTTTCCGCATCGCTCGCCATTGCGCAGAGCGAACCTCGGAAGACGTTGGATGTCTACGTAATCGACGTCGAGGGCGGCAATGCGACGCTCTTTGTCTCGCCTTCCGGGGAATCGTTGCTCATGGACACGGGCAATGTCCCTCCGGGTGCCGTTCGTGATGCCGGCCGCATCGTGGCGGCGGTCAAAGATGCGGGGCTGAAACAGATCGATCATCTGATCATCACGCATTGGCACGGCGACCACTTCGGCGGGCTGGCGGAGCTCGCTCCGCAGGTTCCCATCCGCGAATTCATCGACCATGGCCCGAACGTGCAGCCCGGCCAGGCCGCCGATGACTTTTTGCAGAAGACTTATCCGCAGCTCATTGCCAACGCGAAGCACACCGTCGCGAAACCGGGCGACAAAATTCGCATGGGCGGCGGCATAGACGTGACCGTGGTGACTTCCGCGGGAGAGATGATCAAGACGCCCTTGCCGGGTGGCGGGCCCAATCCTTACTGCGGGGAATTCAAGGCGGGAGAAAATAATGCCGAGGACCCGCAGTCGGTGGGGATTTTCATTGCCTTCGGCAAATTTCGCACCGCTCACTTAGGCGATTTGACCAAGAACAAGGAGTTCGAGCTGATGTGCCCGAATAACCGCCTCGGCAGCGTGGACGTTCTCTTAGGTTTGCACCACGGACAGGCGAGCTCCAATTCGCCCGTGCTGGTAAAGGCGCTGCATCCGCGCGTGGCCATTATGAACGACGGCACGCGCAAAGGAGGCGAGCCGGAGACGATGCAGACGGTTCATTCTTCTCCGGGCCTCGAAGATCTCTGGCAGTTACATTTCTCCTTGCTGAGCGGTCAGGAGTACACGCAGCCGGGAATGTTCATCGCCAACACAGTCGATGAGCCGCAGCCAGCCATGCCCATTGCTCCCCTACCGGCGCCGCAACCGGGACCCAACACGCCCCCGCCGCCAGCGCACAATGGCACGGCCTACTGGATCAAACTGTCGGCGCAACAGGATGGCAGCTTCACGGTGACGAACACGCGCAACGGCTTCAGCAAGACTTACAAAAGAGCTGGGCCACGGAGCTAATGCTCTGTGACCGATGGAAAAAAACATTGTAGACGGCTGCCCACCGGAAGCATGATGCGGAAATGGAGACGCGCAGCACATAGGGTTTAGCGGCGGGTTCGCTGCCCAATGCCTGGGCGCAATAGAATGGATTTGAGTTTGTCGCTCGGTTGATTTCGGTGTTCTTTCAAAGAAGATGGAGGTTGCCGATGAAAGCCAAGGCACTCGCCCTGGGTGTACTTCTGATGGCGATTCCGTTGTTCGCGACACTTCCGTTGTTGGCTCACCACGGAGGTGCGTCGTTATATGACATGTCGAAAGAGCTGACGGTAGACGCGACGGTGACGGAGTTCCAATGGACGAATCCTCACGTGGAGATCGGCTTGGACGCGAAAGATGACAAGGGCAAGGTGAGGCATTGGATTATCGAGGCGAACTCGCCGCCGGTGATGGCGAATCGCGGCTGGAATCGAAAGAGCCTGCAGGCGGGAGAGGTCATCAAGATTACCTTCAATCCCTCGCAGAGAGGCGGGAGCGTGGGGCGCTTCATCAAGTTGATCAAGGCCGACGGCAAAGAAATGCTTAGGGGCTGAGCGTTGAGGAGGGCGCTTGAACATGACAAAGCGATTGTGTTGGTCGTTTTTATCGCTGATGGGAATATCACTGTTGGGAATGCTCGGATTTGTCGCGGGATGTTCCGGGAGTAATGCCGGAAAGCCAACGTCCCAGGTGCCCGATCTATCCGGCATTTGGCTGGGCAAAGGAATTCAGTCTTTGAGTCCGTCAGACCCGACGGGCAAAAAAAAGCCGGGAACGGAGGGCGATATACCGTATACGCCCTGGGCCATTGCTCGAATGAAATCCGAGCGGCCGGCCACGGGGCCGGATCAGGATTTTGCAAAGACCACCGATCCGGCGTTGAGATATGCCGATCCAGATGGTTATCCGCGCGCCTCCATTCATCCGATGAGATTCAAAATCGTGCAAACGCCGGACTATGTTTATCAACTCTGGGAATACAACAAATCCTGGCGCCAGATTGGCCTCAACCGGCAGCATTCGGAGGTTCCGGACATCTCGTGGTTTGGGGAGTCGATTGGCAAATGGGAGGGGGACACACTGGTGGTGGATTCGGTGGGTTTCAAAGATTCCACTTGGCTTGATCCCATCGGCCACCCGCACACCGAGGATCTCCACATGATCGAGCGCATCAGGCGAGTCGATCCCGAGACATTGGTTTTCAATTTTACCTTCGATGATCCCAAGGCTTATACGAAGCCCTGGGATGGACAGCTAACGTTCAAGTTGAAAAACGATGGCATCATGACCGAAACGATCTACACCATCTCGGATGAACTGAGTTTTCGACAGCGCTTCCTGAACGAAAAACCCGCGATTCCCATACGGCCCGGTCCCTGACGTAACTGGTCCGGCCCGCTGACGATGCCTTGACCCGTATTCCCGTATCCTGAAGACCCGTCGGAGCCGACTGCCGGAACAGGGCAGATCGCCGACTTATTAATCCACCCGTGTAATCGGGAGTTGGTGGTGCCGGAGGTCAACAGATCCGAATAGGTCGCACCCGGGCAAAGCGTGATGGTGGCCGTTCCGGCAAAGCCGTAAACGGCACTGCCGTTCTTGTCGGTGAGAGTCATCGGCGTTCCACTCTGTACGATAACAATTCCGGAGATGGACCAGCCTCGCGAGGCGGCGCCGAAAAATCCCTGTCGCATGAGGCTGGGCAAGTCGTAGCTAAAGTTTGTAATCAAGCGGTGCCGGCGATCGAAATTCGTCGGGGCCCAGTCCAGAGCAAGATTTGTCTGGTCGTTGTAAACCGTGGTGTTGGCTAAGGCCTTGGAAAAGGTATAAGCAATCTGAAAGCTGAGACGGTGGGCGACCTGCTGCCGGAGCGTCGCCTGGCCGCTCTGATACCAGGAGCCTCCGAGATACTGGTGGGCGAGCAAACCTGTCGGTGTATCGCCTACGATGGGGACGCGCCACTGGGCATTGTCGGAGGTGTTCGTAGTTACGCAGCCCGACGCATCGATGCCCAGGTTGGCGAAAATAGCGGGAGTCACGCCCAGACCGGCGGCCGTATTCGGGAGGCCGCAGTTCACCGGGTGGCCCGGACTTGCCAGCAACGGCTGGTTCGAACCATAAAGGAGAAACAGATCGTTGCCGTGCGATCCCACGTAACCGAGGTCGAGAGTTAAGTTGCTTGAGAAGGCATACTGCACGTTCAGGTTCCATTGTTGCAGCTTCGGATTTTCGAAGTGCGGTCCAATCGTGCGGTCATCCAGATGTGAGGTGGGGGTTCGCAGCGTGAATCCGAGCATGGTAGGCGGGAATGGGTTTTGCAGTGTGGACGTGCCATTGCTGGCTCCCCCACTGCCGATAAGTTGAGCGAAGGGCTGAATATTTTCCGATGGAGTACCGGTCGCATTTCCCCTGTCGCTGAGAGGTTGGTAGAACCATCCATAGCCGCCGCGCACGGCCAAGCGGCTCTGCTTGCTGCCGGGTTGCCATGCAAAGCTGAAGCGTGGAGCGAAGACATCCCACGGGGCGCCATTCTCATAGAAACCGTTGTTGGGGCGTACAGTCACGCCGGGAGGAGGCGGCCCGAAGGGCTGGCCCGTGTAGGGGTTGATTTGGTGCGGATCGTAGCCGGGCGGCACGGTAAGCCCAGCATACGTGCCGGAAGCGGGCGGGATGGGCACAGTCTGCAGGAGCGAGGTCCAAGCGTTGCCTAGGTCGTGGGCCCGGCCAAACGTAGATGGCAGGTATTCCCAGCGCAGACCCAGATTGAGGGTAAGGCGCCCCGTGACCTTAATGTCGTCCTCCACGAACGCAGCGAGATGGTCGAACCGCAGCAAAAGTATGACGTTACCGGTTGGCCCCGTGCCTTCATTGGCTTCAATGGATTGAATATTGCTGAGTCCGTGAGGACTGCCGTTCTGGGCGGCACTCAGTCCCAACAAGAAATCAGTGAAGTTTTGAAAGGCAAGCCTTCCTCGAGCGAGACTGATGTTGGACGATTCCAAAGGCTCTGTCATTGCAAAGATCCCGGGACGAGTGGTATGCCTGCCGTGAGTCCAGGAGAGGGTGTCCGCCCAGGAAAACGTTTTGCTGTAGTTCAGAAAATCACTGTAGACATTCCCCGCCTGAAAGTCTCCCAGCGGTCCTCGCATGATGATATCCGGCAATAGCGGCGCCAAGGCGTTGGCCGGCGTCATCCCAACCGAGGCGGCTTTTGGCAGGCCAGGAAGCGTCGGGTCGGAACGATTGACCGTGAAAGTCATGCGCGCTTCGTTAGCAATATTTGCTGTCAATACCGAACTGAGTTGCGCGCTGGTGATCAAGTTCGTGTCGTCCTGTATCACCGGGAAGCCGGGAGTGGGCGGAGTATCGGGGGCACGCAGGAAATTGGAGCCGAAGGCTCTGTTGGTGTTGGCCTTGGCGTAGTAGAGGCGGCCAGTGAACGTGTGCTTTTTGGAGATAACGTAGGAAAGGTTTGCCAGAGATTGGTTTTCATCGTAGGTGGACTTAAGACTAAAAGCGGAAAGCCCGAGACCCGCATTCACGCCGCTGGACAGGATGGTTTGAGGCGTGGGTATCAAATAGCTGCCATCGGGCAGCTTGAGCTGGAGCAGCTTCAGGGCCACGGGATTGATGTTGTGACCGTCGCAGGCCACCTCCCCAATACTAGCCGGGTCCGCACCGACTCCTCCCGCAAAGGTCAAGTAGGCAGGGCGCACATTCGCAGGTTTATTCGCGGGACAGAATTGCGAGCCGATGGTGGCTGCTGAGCGATCGTTCGTGAGGGGAGGAAGAATAACCGTATCCAAGGACGCGGTGTTATCCAGGCCGTTCACTTGCCGCGTTCCTTGGTAAGAACCAAAGAAGAACAGCCTATCTCTCTTGATGGGGCCGCCGATCGTGCCGCCGAACTGGTTCTGCTTCAAGGTCGCTTTGGGCCTTCCATTGGCATTCTGGAAAAACGAATTCGCATTGAAAATGTCGTTGCGTACGAACTCCCAAGCATCGCCGTGAAAGTCGTTCTCACCGGAACGAGTCACCAGGTTGGTGTTGGGCACCTTGGTGCCGTAGCCGGCATCGTATTGCGAAGTCTGAATCTTGAACTCGGAGATTGTATCGGGGTTGGGAACGGTGCTGGCGGAAGCCGCGCCATCTACTGTATACAGACCGACCGCGATACTGCCATTCACGTTTACGTCCTGAGAGCCAGCTCCGATCAATCCCGCATTATTAACACCGGCTGCGGAGCCGGAAGACATCGACATCACCTGCGTGAAGTTGCGCGTCGTCAGCGGGACTGCCGTAATGGTCTTGCTGTCCACCAGCGTGCCGCTCGAGGACGTCGCCGTCTGACTGAGTTGGCACTGGCAGGTGACGCGTTCGTCTGATGCTCCCGCCTCGAGCTGGGCATCCAGCTCGGGGGCCTCCGACACATTTACGACCACGGACATCGCCGCGGCGGTCTTGAATCCTTGGGCAGAAAAAATCACGTCATAGGTTCCGGGAGGAAGCAACGAGAACCCGTAGAGGCCATTCGCGCCGGTCATGGCCATTTGCGCTTGCCCAGTCGTAGTGTTCGTAAGCGTGACGGTCACGCCCGGGACGATTGCACCCGCGGGATCGCGGACGGTCCCTCGCAGCGCGCCGGTGGTTGCGGATTGAGCCCACAGACAAGAAGCGGCGCCGACGGAAGCGGCGATCAAAAAACCCGCACCTAGGATTAACCTGGGAAGTTCCCTAATGGTCAAAGTTAGCCACCGGCAAGTCAATGAAGGAATTGGATCGGGGCACTTGGGAGGCGTTGCGATTCTGGGACACCCGACGCGCCTGGTATCAAAAGCAATTCTCCGTGAGAGCGCCGCTTACGATATCCCAACTGAATAATACGCCGCAATGCCAATTCCTCTGGCGGGCCGAACCAAGATTTTTCGAAGGTGGTTTTGAGGTAATAGGCTCCTTCCGATAAAGCTGACGACTCCTAAAGCCGTCGTCGGACACCGAGCGAGAACCGCGACACGCTCCTAGGTTTTGCAGGCGTTAGTCCCCAACGGAATTATCAGTCGGTGGCGGAGTGGGGGGAGGGCGAGGCGCTGGGAGCGGTATCCAGGCGGCGCAGACGCTTGCCGCCGCTGGCCCAGGCGCGGAAGCGATCAAGATATAGATAGACGACCGGAGTGGTGTACAGCGTAAGCATCTGGCTGACGATCAAGCCTCCGCAAATGGCAATACCCAGGGGACGACGTACTTCGGCGCCGTTACCTCGGCTGATGGCGATCGGGACGGCGCCCAAAAGCGCGGCCATGGTGGTCATCATGATGGGCCGGAACCGCAGCAGGCAGGCGTGGTAGATGGATTGTTCGGCGCTGTTGCCTTCGTTGCGTTCGGCCTGAATGGCGAAGTCGATCATGAGAATGGCGTTTTTCTTCACGATGCCGATCAGCAAGATGATGCCGATCAAAGCGATGATATCGAGCTGGCTGTTCGTGACCAGGATGGCGAGCAGCGCTCCCACACCGGCCGAAGGCAGCGTGGACAGAATGGTGAGAGGGTGGACGTAGTTTTCATAAAGAATTCCGAGGACGATGTAGACGGTGGCCAGGGCGGCGAGAATCAGAAGCGGCTCGGTGGACAGCGAACTTTGGAAGGCTTGCGCCGCGCCCTGGAAACCTCCGCGGATGCTAGCAGGCAGGCCAATGGCGCGCTGCACGTTTTGGATCTGAGCCACGGCATCGCCCAACGGGATACGAGGATCGAGGTTGAAAGTGATGGTCACGGCAGGGAAGACTCCCTGGTGATTGACCTGGAGCCAAGTCGTGGATTGTGCGTAGTTCGTGAAAGCGCTGAGCGGAACAGGTCGGCCGGTACTGGAAGGGACGTAAATGTCGTTGAGCGCCTGAGGATCCTGCCGGAACTTCGGATCGACCTCCATCACGACGTGGTATTGATTGATGCCCTCGTACATCACCGAGACCTGGCGCTGGCCGAAAGCGTCGTAAAGGATGTTGTCAATTGCGCTGGCCGAGACTCCCAGACGGCTGGCGGTATCGCGGTCAATGACCAGATTGGCTTCCAGGCCGCGATTCTGAAGGTCCGTATTCACGTCCTGAAGAATAGGAACCTGCTTTAATTTCGATTCCATCAGTGGGGCCCAGTAGAGAAGATCTTTCAGGTTATCGCCTATCAGCGTGTATTGATACGAACCGTTGCCGAGGCGGCCGCCAATCTGCACGTCCTGAGAGGGCTGGAGGTATAAGGTAGCTCCGGGGATGGCGGCCAGCTTGGGACGCAGCCGGTTCACCACTTGGAATGCGCTGACTTTGCGTTCCGAGAGCGGCTTCAGGGTGATGTTGAAATTGGCCGTATTTACGGCACGCCCGCCGGTATAGCCGTTGATGTTGTCCACAGCCGGATCAGCCTGAACGATGGAGACGTACTGCAGAAACTTCTGCCGCATGGCCTGGAAGGAGACATCCTCCCCCGCGCGGGCCTGGCCGAAAATGCGGCCGGTGTCCTGCTGAGGAAAGAAGCCTTTGGGAACGACGATATAGAGGTAGATCGCCAGGCAGACGGTGGCTACGGTGGCACCCAGGACGAAAACCTGGTT
>QHYQ01000183.1 GCA_003224175.1 Acidobacteriota bacterium | reverse complement strand
AAGCCATTCTAAAATCGCTCCCGAAGCAATAGACCAGGCCTCAAAGACCCTTAAACACAAAAAAGAGGGGCGTCCTAAGACGCCCCTTCGCGCTCGATAACTACTGAGGGAAGTATGAATGTTTCACAATATGGCATTCCCGAACCGCCAAGTCTTTGACGAAGGACAAACTTCCCTTGTGAGACCGAAGTCGGCTGCAACCGCACCAGCTTCCTTTCTTGAGCACGTCGCCAGCACGCTTAGGGGGAAATGAATCGTGACAATCACGAGGAAGAAGTTAACTGACTTTTCCGTTCGCTATACCCGCCGCTAACTCCGCGCGCTTCCCGCAGGTGAACTTGCACCAGAGTAGAACAGAAACCAAATCGGGATCGCACAAAAAGCAAGAGCACTGTAGAGTCCCGCGAACCAGACGACCTCGGGAACCATTATGAACGCTACTAGAAGTACGATCGACACCGAGGCAGCCAACAGTCCGAGTGTCGCTTTCACTGCCGTTCTTGTGCGCTGCGCCGCCATCATCGTTGCCAATTCGAAGAACATGGGGTTTCGCTAAACCTGGATACTAGACGTCGATATCTGTCACGGAACCATAAGCGAACCGGATGGACCTGTCTTTGCGATGGAGCAAATCTTGAGTAGCTTGCAAAAGTACTGTTTCCCGAACCCCAAAATCGTCAAATTCCGGTTGCGTCGATTCAATCAGTTGCGGCAAGCCACGAAGAGGGGTTTTCCGAATTGGGGGTGGGCAGGCTACCTTCCGAGGAGGCGATTTGGTCCCGCGTATTTGAGGTAGGTTTCGATGGAAGCTACCACGATGCGGGCTTCCACCCTGATTCCGAGGTCGAGACCAGCTAGGACAACGCGAGCCCAGACATCAATGACAATGCCCTTGTCCAAAATCCGGTCGAGCAAGTCGACCATATGGGTCTCGTGGGCAGCACGTCGGACCATCATGCGGAAAGCTTGGGCTGTAGAGGAGGACTTTCCGTTGATAATAAGGGTAAAGGAAAATCGGAATACTTTCTTTGCGCCCAGTCAAACTTCTGGGCTTGGTCTGTTTTTGTGGCTGCCAGAAACAAAGGCCCTCCGATTGCGCAGCGGATGGCTCTGATACCGAGGATCAATAATCTATCAGCGGCGAAGCTTTTTTCGCGGCACTCGGTTCAGTGAAACGCCGCAGCGACAACATTTCCGCCAACCGAATCAATGCGGACCTTGCGAGCCGGGGTTCGGAAAGGTTTGGCGTTATCGTTTTCCGAACCACTTTCCCGGGCTTCCTGGGCGATTCGGAGCACTGTACTGAAGCCAACCTTCAGCTCTCGTGAAATTTTCTTCCAGCCAAAGCCCTGCGCGCGCAGCGCAGCAATCTTCGAGGCATCCAGGATGACTTTCGGACGGCCGAGCCGCTTCCCCTTCGCACGCGCATTCCGCAAGCCGGCTTTCACCCGTTCCACGATTAGGCTGCGCTCGAGTTCGGCCACGGCGCCCAGGACCGTGAAGATCATTTTTCCTGTAGGCGTGGACGTATCGAGCTGCTCTGACAGGCTCACAAACTGAATCCCGAGGGCCTGAAACGTCTCCAAGGCGTGCAACAGGTGAGAAACAGAACGGGCGAAGCGATCGAAGCGCGCGACGACTACCACATCAAAGCGCCTCTTGTGCGCATCGGCCATGAGCCGGTCCAGGGCCGGCCGCTTTTCCTTCGTGCCCGAGATCCCGATGTCCACGTATTCGGCCAAAGTCCAGCCGCGGCGCTCGCAAAACTCGCCGAGTTCTCGGGTTTGCACGCGCGGGTCCTGACCGTTATTGGCCGTGCTCACACGCGCGTAGATGGCTGCTCTCATGATGGATACCCCTCTGTCGGAATTTACGAGTTGCATCTGCGACACCGCTGCCGTAGTGTCTAGCCAAAACAAGGACCGACTCTGGCTAGGGGCGCATTCCTGCCAGACAAGACCGACTTCTGGCGCGTCCCTAGCCTTTCTTATTCCTCCTCCGGTGTTTCGGTCACCGGCCGCGCTGTCCCAAGGATTCGCTCAGCACTCCGAACGCGCGACGTGAGGGCGCCGAGGACTGGCACATCGTCAGGCGGCGCTTCCGGAATGACCTCTGCAAGCAATTCACGAGAGAGGCTCGCAGTCTGGCCGAGAGCTAGCCGTCTCTTTATGCCGCGCAGGACGCGCCTCCCGCGCCAACCTCGAGGCCTGCCCTGGCCCGCATGGCCGACGTCGCCGACAGAACCCGCTCGGCGCCGTGGCAAGGTACGTCCTAAGACAAACAATATCCGGCTCGCCCGGATCCTTCAGTGGTGCAGTAATCGGGAGAAATGAGGGTGTTCCGAAAACCCCAATTCCAGCCGGCGCCGAAGTCGTTGAATCTGCGGCACCGCGAAAGGGCAGTTTCGCAGCTCGAAAAACATATGATTTTGGAACGCTCTAATTGATGGGATCGGTTCCCCAACGCGCAGACGATGGGATGCCGCCGTTTTTCAGCATTCCCGAGCTCGCCGATCGCTGGCGCTGCTCGCGCGCGTCCGTCTACAACCGAATCCGCGGCGAGAAGGTGGTAGACTTCGCGGCGCGCGGCAAGAAGGGACATAAGCTAGTGCCGCTCGAGATCGTGCTCAAGATCGAGTCCGGGCACCTCAGAGTGCTGCGATGACCTTCCGGATTAAAAAGCGCGGGAACACGTATCGGATCGAGGGACGTTACGGTGAACGCGCAAAGCGAGACTCTGGAGAACGTGAGCGCCTAAGGCTTTCGCTTGGAACGAGCACAGGCGACGCGGCTCAAAAGCTCCTCGGCAGAATCGACCGCGCGTTGGCGGATGGTCCCGATTCTCCGCTCTGGAAAGAATTGCGCGGCGTACTTCCGCCGGAGACTTTCAGTAGGCTTGCCCGCATCGTTGGCCACGCTCCCGAGAAACAAATCGCCACGCCTCGCCCCACGTGGGAAGGCCTGGCCGCAAAGTTTTCAGCATGGATGTCCCAGCAAGTGATTTTCGGGAAGCTGCGGAGCTCCACGAAAGTCCGCTACACCCAGACCGTCAAATCGTTCGGAGAATTTCTTAAAACGCGCGATGTCTCTGAGCTCGACCAGATCAGCCGCGCCCTAGTCGAAGATTTCAAGGCTTGGCGCATGAAGGCCGTACTTGAGAAAAAGTTTTCGCGCGGCGGCCGCAGCATCGCGCTTGATGCGGCAATCCTGCACAAGGTGTTCGCCTATGCAGTTTCAGATTGCGAACTGATCGACCGGAATCCGGTAAAGCTGGACGGACGCCCTGGCGATGATCCCGAGCGAGGGGCGCAGCCGTTCAAGGCTGCCGAGCTCGCCAAGCTTCGAGATGCGGCTGGCCCTGATCTGCTTACGTTTCTTTTGCTGCGCTGGACCGGGATGCGCGGCTCAGACGTTGTGGGGCTTCGGTGGGGAGAAATTGATTGGGATTCCCGGGAGATAAACCGGCTCACGCTGAAACGGCGCAAGCGCGTCATTGTGCCGATACATCAAGAGCTGCTATTTGCCTTGGAAGTGGAACACGAGCGAAGAAAGCCGCAGCCGGAAGACCGCATCCTGCTTAATCCGCAAACGGGCACACCGCTAACCCGACCGCGACTCTACGAGCGGATGCTAGCCCTTGGCCGTCGCGCCGGCGTGCTGGGTCCGAATCCGCACAGATTCAGGGATACGTATGCAGTCGATCTACTCGCCCGTGGGGCCTCGCCCTATGACGTCGCGAAGCTTCTGGGGGACACCGTGGACACGATCGAGAAGCACTACGCCCCATTTGTGAAGGAATTGCGGGAGCGCGCCCGGCGGATCATGGAAACCGGTGAGGGCCTCGAGATAACGGGCACGCAGCGGGCACAGGAACGTGCCGATCCGAAGATGGTGCAATGATACGAAAAGAGTTAGTAGCGAGCGGGCCTATAAGCCGGATTCTGTCTTCGCGGCTAAGAGTCATCGCAGCTCAATAGTTGCGGCGCCGTGCTCAGACGCGGAGGCGATCATTCCTCTGGGCCGCCGATCGCTCGACGGCTCGATGCGGCCTACCCGAGGGTTTCGCGAAAACGCCGTGAAGCGCTCTCACGTCTAACGGGCCGGGCCGGCCCTCCCCTCCTATTTGGCCTTGCACCGCGCGGGGTTTACCGTGCCGCGGACATTGCTGTCCGCGCGGTAGGCTCTTACCCTACCGTTTCACCCTTGCCAAGTGGCGCGCTTTGAAAAGATCCGCCAGAGGTATTGCCTCGGGCTGACCATCGATTCGCGTTCACTGGCGGTTTATTTTCTGTGGCACTGTCCGTAGCCCAACGCTGGCGTCGCCGGCGTTCGGCCCCCTGGCGTTACCAGGCGCGCCGCCCTGCGGAGTCCGGACTTTCCTCCAGGCTAATCCCTTTCAGGATTCGCCCAGCGATCGCCCACCCGCTCGCTCTCGCTATTATAGCGTAGAGGCGCATAGCCAATCAGCGAATTGCGACCGAAACGTATGCGGCCCTTTTGGGCCGTCTGCGATCTCGATTCAAAAAAGTGTCTGCGTGGATTTCTTAGCTGACCGACTTGTCGAACCCGACACCGCTTTCGCCGCTCGCCCCCTGGGCTTCTTTTCATCTGTTCCGGATTGCGCGAGGGCCAGCTTCCCTTCGAGCAGCGCCTCGAATTCGTCCTCGGTCAGAATCCGTACGCCCAGCGATTTCGCCTTGTCGTATTTCGATCCCGGATCGGCGCCCACCACGACGTAGTCGGTATTCTTGCTCACCGAACCCACCACTTTCCCGCCGTGCCTGCCCACTAATTCTCCGGCGTCCTCGCGCGAACGCCGCGCCAGAGTTCCGGTGAACACAAAAGACTGTCCCGCGAAGCGATTTGAAACTGTCTCCTTTGGGGCGTTTTTAGGATCGATGCCCACTTCGCGTAACCGCTTGATCGTATTGCGATTAGCACGCTCGGAGAAAAATTCGACGATACTGGCGGCCACTTTGGGTCCTACCTCGACCACTTCACTCAGCGCCTGCTCATCGGCTTTCTCGAGCGCCCCGATGGAACCGAAATGCTCGGCCAGCAACTGCGCCGTGCGCTCTCCCACAAAGCGAATGCCCAGTGCGTAGATCAGCCGCGAGAGGTCGTTCGACTTGCTCCCGGCAATCTCTCGCAGCAGATTGTCCGCAGACTTCTTTGCCATTCGCTCGAGCGCAGCCAGTTTCTCGACACCAAGTTCATAGAGGTCGGCAAAATCCTTCACCAGCTCCGTGGAAACGAGCTGATCCACAATCTTGTTGCCGAGGCCGTCGATGTTCATGGCATGCCGGCTGGCGAAGTGAATCAAAGACTCCCTCCGCTTTGCCGGGCACGCGGCGTTCACGCACCGGTAGGCGACCTCGTCGGGAGATTTGTGAATATGGCTGCCGCATTCCGGGCACAACTCGGGCACTTTGACCTCGCGCCGGTCCTTTCCCCGCAGAACAACTTTCACCACGTGCGGAATCACTTCGCCGGCGCGTTCGATCAGCACGGAATCGCCCGCCGCCAGACCGAGCCGCTCGATCTCGTCCATATTGTGCAGTGTCGAGCGGCTTACCGTGACACCGCCCACGGCCACGGGATCCAGCAAAGCCACCGGCGTGAGCGCTCCCGTTCGTCCCACCTGGAAAACGACCTCGCGCACCGTGGTCGTCTCCTGGCGCGCGGGATACTTGTAAGCGATGGCCCAGCGGGGCGCTTTGGAAGTGAAGCCGAGTTCTTGCTGGAGCCACAGTTCGTTCACCTTGATGACGATGCCGTCGATCTCATAGGGCAGTTTCTCGCGCTTCTCCTCCCATTTTCGGCAATATTCTTTTACGTCCTCGATCGACGCGCAACGCTTCCACTCCAATGCTTTGAAATTCAGGGCTGAAATGGCCTCGAGTTCCTCAGAATGTCGCGCGAATGGCGTTCGCCCGCCCGCCAGCAGGTAATAGCCAAAAAAGTCGAGCTGCCGCGAAGCGGTAATGCGCGAATCCAGCACACGCACGGAACCCGCCGCTGCGTTTCGGGGGTTGGCGAAGTGCTTGCCGCCGAGCTCTTCCTGTTGCTCATTGAGCTTTGCGAACGCTTTTAACGGCATGATGATTTCGCCGCGTACTTCCAGGTCGCCGTCCAGGCCCAGCCGTTTGCACTTCGCCGGATCGACCCGATTCGGGACCGCCTCGATCCTCGCGACGTTTGGCGTCACATCCTCGCCATTTACGCCGTCGCCGCGAGTCACGGCCAGAG
Source organism: Acidobacteriota bacterium (assembly GCA_003224175.1). Taxonomy (GTDB): domain Bacteria; phylum Acidobacteriota; class Terriglobia; order Acidiferrales; family UBA7541; genus Palsa-189. The sequence goes on along the minus strand of QHYQ01000183.1, from coordinate 26,769 downwards.
CGAGCCGTCCCTTCTCGTAGTGTAGGGACATGCTCAGTCCATCGTATTTGTGCTCGGCCACATACTCCACGTCCTGCCGGCCGGAAACTTCGCGCGCGCGCCGATCAAAGCGCTCGAGTTCCTCGAACGAGAAGGCGTTGTCCAGGCTCAGCATGGGCGGATGGTGGCGGCGCGTCTCGAACCCCTTGCGGGGCGCCCCGCCCACGCGCTGCGTCGGCGAATCCGGCGTGACGATTTCGGGATGTTCCGCCTCGAGCCGCTTGAGCTCATTCATGAGCCGGTCAAATTTGGCATCCGAGATGGAGGGCCGGTCGAGCACGTAATAGCGATGCTCGTGCAGGCGGATTTCCTCGCGCAATTTGGCGGCCCTCTCGAAGAGTTTGCTGTCGTTTTTGATTTTGACCATGACGCGGCTGGCGAAGAACTAAACCGGGTTCAAACTAACATTATACAAGTTGCCTATTTGGTGTGCTGCCTCGCCCGGCTGGCCTTCATCAAGCTTTCTCTCCGGGGGCCCCGCGCATCAATACCCTGCCGATCCAATAAAATACCAGGACAAAAGCGACAGTCGAAATGGCAAACGCGACACTGTGGTCCACGAGGAAGTGCGTGGCCTCAGCGCCGTACCGGACGGCCAGATAGCCTTCGGCAAAAAACCGCACAGCACGCGCGATGCTCATTGCGGCCAGGAACCCGCGGAACGGCATGCCCAGCGCGCCGGCTGCGAGCACGAAGAGTTTGAAGGGCGTAGGCGGCGGCAGCAGCGCCGCGATGGTCAGAGTTATGAATCCGTTTCGCTCCATCCAATGGTGAATCTGCGGCGCCTGCGAACCCGCCTTCTTGTGGAATGCGACCTCTTCGCCCTTGCGCGCAGTAAAGTAAAGCAGCACCGAGCCGGTCAGCGATCCGATCGTTGCCAGCGTAGCGTAATAAGGCATCCGCAGCGGCGACTGAATGCAGAGATCAATCAGCATCAAGTCGTTGAGCGAAGGCAAAGGAAGCAGCGTCGAATCCAAAAACGAGAGCCCAAACAGACTCAAGCCGCCGGAAAAGGCGATGGCCTTTAGCATCCACGCGGGGACATGGTACCCGTTCATAAGCGCGCAGCGGAGATTCTATACTTTCGGCTGGCTGAAACTCACGGTATTAAAACGGCGCCGATAGGCGTCACAGTGCCTTTGGCTGGGCAGTTCCGATTTCTTACGTTTCCGGTCACAGAAAGAAGTCCCTTCGAGGCGCAAACCCGGGCTATTCCGAACGCCGCCGCTTCCTTGACCATCGATAATCCCTGCTATAAAGTGTCTTTTTGCCTTTCTGGTGGAAGCACGCCTGATCGCTCCCTGAGCAAGGTTTGACGGAGGAATTATGGAATTAGTAGGAGTCTGGTTGTTTGCCGTGGGTGCTGCCCGGCGCCTTATGTGGAAAGCTAAGAACTGGCGGTCCGCGGCGCGGCACCTCCTGAAAGCCGGCGCGGTGCTGGCCGCGCTCCCGGTGAGCGTCGTGGCGGCCTGGGCACAGGCCTCTGAAGCGGGCGGCGAGGCCAATCTCAAGCTTCCCGATCTCTCCCAGGTAAGCTTCTTTAACATCGATGGCCATAAGCTTCTGCTTTTCGGGATTCTTTTTTGCGTTTTTGGATTGATCTTCGGTTGGACGATTTATCAGCGGTTGAAAAATCTCCCCGTGCACCGTTCCATGCGCGAGATTTCCGAACTCATCTATGAAACCTGCAAAACCTATCTAATCACGCAAGGCAAGTTCCTGATCCTGCTCGAAACTTTCATAGCCGTCGTCATCGTGCTCTATTTCGGCGTGCTCCTGCACATGGGCGCTTTCCGCGTCTTCATCATTCTTCTCTTCAGCATTCTTGGAATTGCCGGAAGCTATAGCGTGGCCTGGTTCGGCATTCGCGTGAACACCTTTGCCAATTCGCGCACCGCGTTTGCCGGCCTCGCCGGCAAGCCTTATCCCATCTACAAAATTCCGCTGGATGCGGGCATGAGCATTGGCATGATGCTCATCAGCGTCGAGTTGCTGATGATGCTGTTCATTCTTCTCTTCATTCCCGGAGACTACGCCGGTCCCTGCTTCATCGGTTTTGCCATTGGCGAATCTCTTGGCGCTGCGGCGTTGCGCATCGCCGGCGGCATATTCACCAAGATCGCGGATATCGGCTCGGATCTGATGAAGATCGTCTTCCGCATCAAGGAAGACGATGCGCGCAACCCCGGAGTCATCGCCGACTGCACCGGCGACAATGCCGGCGATTCGGTAGGCCCCAGCGCCGATGGCTTCGAGACCTACGGTGTCACTGGCGTCGCACTGATCACCTTCATTTTGCTCGGCGTGAAGAATCCCACGACGCAGGTCCAACTCCTGGTCTGGATTTTCGTCATGCGCATCGCCATGCTGGTGGCTAGCGCCGCGTCGTACTTCATCAATGGGGCCATCGCCCGGGCCCGCTATCTCCACGCAGATCACATGAACTTCGAGGCGCCGCTCACTTCACTGGTATGGCTGACCTCCGTTATCTCGATCGCTCTCACTTACGCCATCTCCGCGGCGGTGATTCCCAGCCTGGCCGGCGACACCACGCAATGGTGGAAGCTGGCCACCATCATCTCCTGCGGAACTTTGGCGGGCGCGGTGATTCCGGAATTGGTGAAGGTCTTTACTTCCACGGAATCGCGCCACGTCAAGGAAGTGGTCACCTCCGCCCAGGAAGGCGGAGCTTCGTTGGGGATTTTGTCCGGCTTCGTCGCCGGCAATTTCTCCGCCTACTACCTCGGGCTGACCATGGCTGGGCTCATGTCCATTGCCTACATGGTTGGACTGCAGGGATTGAGCAATCTGATGATTGCCGCACCGGTATTCGCGTTCGGGTTGGTGGCCTTCGGGTTCCTGGGCATGGGACCCGTGACGATCGCGGTCGACTCCTACGGGCCCGTCACCGATAACGCGCAATCCGTTTTCGAACTTTCCCTGATCGAGCAGCTTCCTGGCATCCAACAGGAACTCAAGCGAGATTTTCGTCTCGACGCCAATTTCGGGCGCGCCAAAGACCTGCTCGAAGAAAACGACGGCGCCGGCAATACCTTCAAGGCTACGGCCAAACCCGTGCTGATCGGCACGGCAGTTGTGGGCGCCACGACAATGATCTTTTCCATCATCATGGCGCTTACCTCCGGCCTCACGGAAAATGTGGACAAGCTCTCCCTGCTGCACGCCCCCTTCTTGCTGGGCATCATCGCCGGCGGCGCCATGATCTATTGGTTCACCGGCGCATCCACGCAAGCGGTCACCACCGGAGCTTATCGCGCGGTCGAATTCATCAAGGCTAATATCCGGCTCGAAGGTGTGGAGAGGGCGTCGGTTGCCGACAGCAAGAAAGTCGTGGAGATATGCACGCAGTACGCGCAGAAGGGCATGCTCAATATCTTCGTCGCCGTTTTCTTTGCCGCGCTCTCCTTCGCCTTCGTCGAGCCTTTCTTCTTCATAGGCTATCTCATTTCCATCGCCATGTTCGGCCTCTTCCAGGCCATTTTCATGGCCAATGCAGGAGCTGCTTGGGATAACGCCAAGAAAATCGTAGAGGTCGAGCTTAAGCAAAAGGGCACAGATCTTCACGCCGCAACCGTGATCGGCGATACGGTCGGCGATCCCTTCAAAGACACGTCTTCGGTCGCGCTGAATCCGGTCATCAAGTTCACTACGTTATTTGGCCTGCTTGCGGTTGAACTGGCTGTACAACTAACTGCGGAAACCGGCGGGATGCTCACTCATGTGCTCGCAGCGGTTTTCTTCCTGATTTCGTTTATTTTTGTCTACCGCTCTTTCTACGGCATGCGCATCCGCACTTCGGAGGGTGCAAAAGAAGTCTCCCGCGCCCCCGCCGATTAGCATAAGGGCTGAGAATCTTGGTCTTGTGACGGTGTCATCCCCGAGGCCGTGGGCTGTGGTTTTTTCCGAAGTGCTCAGGTCTTCAGCAGACTCGGAAACTTCCGCGGGTCGTTGTCGAAGCCCGGGAAAACTGCATTCAGTTCCTTCGTGCCCAGATGGCGTGAAATGATCTCGCCGAGCACCGACCGGAAATCGGTGGTCAGCGCCAGGTCGCGCCCTTCATTGAGCTGCTCGGAGCCGAGTCCCGGCCATTTGCCATACACTTTTCCGCCCTTCACCGGCCCGCCCAGCACAAACATGCAGTTGGCGTGGCCATGGTCGGTGCCGCGATTGCCATTTTCGTGCGCGGTGCGGCCGAATTCAGACATCGTGACAACGACGATGTCGTCCATGCGGTCGCCCATATCCTGCGCGAAAGCGGCCAGCGATTGCCCGAGATCGCGCAAGAGGTTCGCCAACTGGCCTTGAGCGCCGCCTTCGTTGACGTGATTGTCCCAGCCGCCGGTATCCACGAACGTGACTTCGAGTCCGATATCGGCTTTGTGAAGCTGGGCCACTTGCTGCAGCGCCTGGCCCACACGATTGCGCGGATAATCGGCGCCATTCTCGGGCTGCAGACGCGAGGGATCGGCTTTGCGCAGCATGTCGATGGCCTCAAACGTTTCGGTGCCGGTGCCGCGCAGCGCTTCGTCAACCGTCTGCGCGTAAAGGGCCTCGAAGCCGCCTTCCACGGCCGGCGATTGCGCAAACACGCGGAACTGGCGCACGTCCGGCAGCGCGATGGCCGGCGCGGTGCCGCGCAGCGTGAGCGGAAGATTTGGTCCCATGGCTACGGCGCGGAACGGAGAAGCGCCCGGCTCGGGATCCGACTGCAACGCGCGATTGAGCCAGCCGTCGTCGGTAGACTTCACGCCGGGCGTGCCCGATTCCATGTAATCTTGCGCATCAAAATGCGAGCGTGTTGTATCGGGCGAACCCGCGGCGTGCACGATCGCCAGTTGCTGTTTGCGGAAGAACGGTATAAGCGGCGCGAGGCTGGGATGCAGCCCAAAAAAGCCGTCAAGGTCGAGCGCCGCCAATTCGCCGCCCTGCCGCGGCTGCGGAATGGCGATGGTCGGGCGGATGCGGTAGTAATTGGGCTCGCCAAAGGGCACCACGATGTTCAGCCCGTCGGCAGCGCCGCGCTGGAAGAGCACGACGAGTTTCTTGCGATTGGGCATAGGCGTCGCGGCGATGGCGCGGCGCAGGAATCCCGGCAGCGTGCTCATGCCCATCATGGCCACGCCGCCATTCTTCAGAAATGCTCGCCGTGAAACACTCATCACGATTCTCCTTCTTCGCTCTTCAGCCCTAACTCGTCGCGAGAAACAGCCTTGTCATTCTGAGGAGCGTAGCGACGAAGAATCTCTCCGGGTTCTATGCTTTACGCGAAGAGAGATTCTTCGCTTCGCTCAGAATGACACGGTCGAAAAGTCTTCCCCAAAACGGATACCTCAAGAATCAGTTTTCAGCGCCGCTGGAATTCGGGCGCGCCCAGCACCAATCCCGCAATCATGCCTTCGTTTACCTGTGTAATCGGATCATCCAGACTGGCTTGCAGCACGCGTGGATCGCTCATCTGCTTTTCCAGCGTCTCCCGCGTCTGCGGAGACGCTTCGCCCGAAAGCAAAACGGCGATGGCTTGATCCAGCACCGCGCCGGGCTGCCCCGCAGCGTCGCCTCCAAGCAGCTCACGAATATCCGTACCCACGCCGGGCAGCCGATTGCCTGCAAGTGTGAGCGAATAGTTCAGCCGGTTCAGCAACGCTCCGGTGCTTACCCAGGCCTCCGCTTTGTCGGAGTAACCTGTCGGCGGCTGGCATTGATAGAGCGGCTCGCCGATCCGGCCCGTCCACTGCACCAGCGCCAGCGGCACATCGCTCTCCGCCCCTACGGCGCGCGCCGCCGATGCTACGAACTCGAACGGCGTTTTGATCTTGGCGCGATAAGCCTCGCGCGACCAGAATTCCGGCGAATAGATCATGGTGTGCAGCACGGCGCGGATATCGCCGTCGGTGCTCTCGTAGGTTTGCGCCATGCGATCCACCAGCGCGTCCGGTGGATTATCGGAGACGAAGTGTCTAGCGATCTCGAGCGAAAGATGATGCGCCGTGTGCGGATCGCGCGCCAGCAGATCGAGCACCTCTTCTCCGTCCCTCATACCGCCGGCATTGATCTTATGGCCAAGCACCATCTTCGGATTAGGGTCATGGAGGCGCTCGTTAAACCAGAACTGCGGATCCCGCTGCGGCTGCCGAATGGTCCAGCCCGTGAAGCAACGCGCCACTTCGATGACGTCCTGCTGCGAATATCCGCCGTCGACGCCAAGCGTGTGCAGCTCCATCAACTCGCGGCCGTAATTTTCGTTCAGGCCACGCTCCTGCTTCTTGGCCTGATTCGGATTCGCGGGAGGACGAGGAAAAGGCCTCGGCGCGCCAAAGGGGCCGCCGAGTCGGGCGCGGTATGCCTGGCGTCTGGCCTGCTCTTGTTGCAACCGCGCCCAAGCCTTGGGATCGACGCTCTGCCAGTTATCGAGGTAAAAAAGCATGGCCGGGCTCTTTGCGGTGGCTGCCAGCAGGTCGCGGAATTTGCCCATGGCGTGCGGGCGAATCGTGTCCCGCTCATAGGAGGTAAGCAGCCAGCGGTCCGCGCCCTTTCCAGCAAAGACGTTGAAGTGGTTGAACCAGAAATCCACCATCTGCTCGTAAACCTGCTTCTCGCTATAAACGGCGCGATCCATCTTGGCCATGGCCAGCTCGGCGATCACGCGCTGCGGCGTCTGGATCTGCTCGAAATTCATCTGTGCATTCCCGGGGGTATTCCCGGCGGGATTGCCGGGCCTGCTCTGGTTTGCCAGGTTCTTTGCGCCGGGGAGCAGGATTTCCGCAAGCTCATCGGGAGCCATGGTTTGCGGCGAAGAAGACTGCGGCGAGCCATCGCTTGCATTCTGCTGTGCGTTTCGAGCGGGCTGTCCGCTCTCGCCCCGCCGCGAATCGCCATGCGGCTGCCCAGAAATCTGATCCGGCATCTGCTCCTGCTGGCTATCTGCGCCCTGCCGGTTATCGGCAGCCTCCCGCGCGGCCTGCAGTTTCTCTTGCTGCTCCTTACGATATTCCTGTGGGCTGACGCCCTCGCGCCTAGCGGCGACCTGCGGTCGGGGGAATCTTTCTAAGAGCGCTTCCGAGGACATGCTCAGCGTCGGAAAGCGCGAAAGGCGCGTCTGCAGCGAAGAGTCATTCAGAGATTCGGGATGAAGCTGCCGGTCAAGCCACTTCGCCAGGCCCATCTCTTTGACCCGTTGCAAGTCGCCCGGTCGCGGGCCATAACCCAGGCGGTTCAGCGCATGTACGATGGCTTGGTCTTCGGTCAGATCAGTGGGCGGTAGACCCTTGAGACTTGGCGCCTGGCCCGAGCGGTTCGTTTGCGGATCATTGGCCGCGGGTTCTAGGCCGCCCGCCTCCAGGTAGGGAAGCAGAAAAATGAGACCGGCACACGCCAAGCTGGCCAGTGCGGCAAAGATAACGCCCAGCCGTGGCGAGGAATGCTTGCGTCGGAGTCTTTGTGCTGTCATTTTCGGGCTCCCGGCGAGTGACCAATGATTACGAGGAACGCCTCCAATCTCCTGAATTGTAAACCCATGGCGGAGCAAAAAGTTGTGCGCCTGACGGCCTTGATGCGCAAGGCTAACGCCTGGCCATCTGGTTTTCGCGTGCGGGAACCAAATAGAACTGCGTGAGTATGCGAGCGTTCAAAGGCGCTAATCGCCCTGAAGAAGAACCAGGAACAGAACAAGGTAGCGTTTGAGGTTCTGGGTCAGTAGAAAATGTTCTTTGACGTGCTGATACCCATTTTCGCCGAGCACCTTGGCAAAGGAAGGATTGGCGAGCAAGAACCGAATCTGGTAGGCCGTGCCTTCCGCCGAATGCACCAGCATTCCCGTAAGCTTGTGAATCACCTGCGAGGGAATTCCCCCGACCGCCGAAGCCACCACCGGCTTTTTCTTCCAGAGCGCCTCGCTCACCGTAAGGCCAAAGCCTTCCCGCAGGGATTTCTGGATGACGATCGTTGATCCCCGCTGCAAGGCGTTAATCTCCACATGGCTCCAGGGCGGCAAATTGAGAACATGGATATCCGGATCGCCCGTGGCGGCCTGCTCGACTTCCTGCAGCACGGCAGCGCCTTCGGGATCGTCCGTGGCACTGCCGCCCGCCAGCACCAACTGGCAATCTTCATATTTTTTCACCAGGCGATAAGCGCGAATCACGCCCACCGGATCCTTCAGCCGATCGAAACGCGAAATCTGCGTGAGAATCGGTCGTGCGGGATCGATATGAAATTTTTCGAGAACATCGCGCACAAACTCGGGTTCGAGATCGCGATTCTTGTCCGCCAGCGGATCAATGGTGGGAAAAAAGAGATATTGCGGAATGCGCAGGCCGCGCGTGAATTGAGGCGACGAAAAAAGCGAGGCGTCATAGCGATCTACCCAGGGCTTGAGAAAATCCCACACCTGAGCGTTCGGATTGGAGAGATCGATGTGGCAGCGCCAAACCCAGCGGTGCGGGCCGGAATTGCGCTCGGCGATCAGCGCGACCGGCTGCGGGTCGTGAATGACGACGAAATCCTCGTCAAACCGCATGCGGCGCCGGTTCTCTTCGTTGGTGGCCAGAAACGTCTCGAACCAGTCTGCCGCGCCCTCATAAGGTGCGCCGTGCAGGGCGTTGTGAAAAGCCTTGGTGATATGAAAGAACTTCTCGCCCCCGGTGATCACTTCCCAGCGCGTCGGCACATTGACTTCTTCCATCAGCGGAACGAGCCGATTCAGGATTTCCGCCACCCCGCCCCCCACGGCCGTCGAATTCACCATCTTCACGTGGCGTCCGGCCACCCGGCGAGCCAGTTCCCGCAGCTCCAGGATTTCAGGCTCACCGACGATTGCGGCGTAATCCTGCAGCACCGGCAGAACCGCGGAGGGTTTGGCTACTTCAGTTGTGCTCATCGGCTTTCCGCCGGCTCGAGAACGTCCAGAATGTCTTGGCGCAGGTCGTCGAGAGTATCGTTATAAAAATCGATGCGATTGAGCCGGGCGGCGAGCCAGGGATGATTCAAGCTGTGCTCAATCCAAAAAGAGAAATCATTCGTCTGGAGTTGCAGCCGCAGCCGTGAGTTGATGAAGTGATAGTGCAGCGACTGATGTCCCAGGTGGCGGATTCCTTCGGCCAATTCGGTGAGCGTCCAGGCTGGCAATCCCGATGGTACCGTCACTTCTCTCCCTTCGCAGAAATAAAAAGCCTCAAATGCCCGGCGGTTCTCCGCTTGCGGGTGCTCCTTGAGGTAATCGCTGACAATCTTCGCCAGAATGCCGCGCAAGTCCTCCAGTGACACGATCTCGCGAAGGTCCACGATGGCTAGCTGCTCCGCCAGAGCCGCTTCATTACATGCGGTCAGGGCCCACTGCGCAAAATCGCTGGAAAAGGACGTGTAATGATGTGCTTCCAGGCTTTGGAACGTATGATAAAAAATCGAGGCCTGCGGACAGCTTCGCAAACTCTTGGCCAACTCCCCGAGCGTCCGAACCGGCTCCGCTCCGATGCGAACCAAATAAGAGGCCGCCATAAACTGAAAGGGCTGGTCAGCTCGTTTCGCTTCGAGCGATGCCGTGATCGTGCTGGAAATTGGCCTACCCCCCCGTGAAATGGTTTATCGCGCGTCCCAACGCGGTTCTACCGGTGAGATGCAACACTCAGCCCAAAAAGACATCCTCGATTATCGAATGCTCACTGCGGCTAATTCACGGCCTCCTGCGAGCTAACCGCTTGCAGCCCGTGGCCTTGGGCTCTGATTGCAGGCCGAACTGCGCGCGCGGGAAGAGAGCAGGGTAGGCCATTCTAACGCGTTCTGTTAGATTCTCAACGGCAAATCAAGCAAAAGGCCAATACGACGAACCCCCTGCGCAATCTGATCTTCTGGCTCTCGACAAAGAAAACGGTGACGGATCGCATTGCGCGCCTGGGCGTGAGATATGGCTTTGCTCGGAGATTCATCGCCGGTGAGGCGCTCGAAGAAGCGCTCCGAGCTATCACCCCGCTGTCTCGTGCCGGTCAGCCCATCATCCTCAACCATCTTGGCGAAAACGTCGCCACACCTGAAGAGGCGCGAAGGGCCCGCGATAGTTACGTGCAGATCCTGCGCTCGCTGCGCGAGGCCGGCGTCACCGGGAATATCGCCGTCAAGCTAACGCAGCTCGGGCTCGATCTCAATCCTCAATTGTGCCTCTCTTTGACGCATGACATTGCCGCAGCGGCCGCAGCAATGCGGAACAGCATCGAGATCGACATGGAGGGCTCCGCCTATACGGAAGCAACCCTGCGAATCCTGGAAGAGGTACAAAAGGAACACGGCAATGCTGGCGTTGCCGTTCAAGCATATCTCTTTCGCAGCCGGGCCGACCTGCAGAGGCTGGCGCCGCTCAAGCCGAAGATACGTTTAGTCAAGGGGGCCTATCGGGAACCAGCATCGATCGCGTTCCAGAAAAAGAGCGAAGTCGATGCCAATTACCGCAAGCTTCTTGATCAAATGCTCGATCAGCTCCTTCTGCCAAACGGAGAGGGTCTTCGTGTGGCCATCGCCACGCACGACCCGGCGCTCGTCGACTACGCTCGTGGGAGGATCCAGGGGATTCGGTTGGCGGCCGATCAGTATGAATTCCAGATGTTGCTGGGGATCCGGCGCGACCTCCAGGAAGAGATCGTCTCCCAAGGCCATCCCTTCCGCGTTTACGTTCCTTTCGGCGAGGCCTGGGTGCCTTACTTCATGCGGCGCCTTTCCGAGCGGCCGGCAAACCTGTCCTTCGTCCTGCGAAGCCTGCTTGCGGAAAGCAAGAAGACGAACTCCAAATAACCGCAGGTGACTACCGGCCCAGCGTCTTTCGGGTGAAACCAGCGCGTCCTGGGCCTCGTCGATAAGTGTGGGAGGCCTTGAATCGTAACCCAGAGTCGTGTATCAATATGCCGCAATCAAAGCGCCTGTGCGCATCGCCCAAAAGGGCCCGAGGACTTAAGATGAGAAATTTTATCTGGCTTCTGATGCCGTCCTTGCTGTCCGTAATTGCTATCGCCGCTGAGCCCCCGCAGCAAAATCCGGAGGATCATCCAGCCTGGGCTTTCCTCGTCCCTGATGCGACTCCACCTGCGGGCACCGAGGCCAGTGGACCAATCAAAGTACCGGGCAGCACAAAGACGATTATTTCGCATCGCTGAAGCCGACCGTCTGGGTCAAAGTCATGGAAGCCGATACCGTGCCGAAGAGCTGGGTGAACGCGGCGCGCATGCGCCTGCCGCTCCCCAATGGAGGCACCGAGTCGCTCGGCAGCCGCATCATTGAACTGCCGCAGGACCCCGCGCTCGCCACGGCGCGCGACCCTAAGTCAGCCTTCATCGCTTACGTTCCGCCCGGCAGCGTTGCCAAAGGTGAAATGCTGGCGACGACCGGTGGCGGAAAGACGATTTCCTGCACCGTGTGTCACGGCGATGGCTTGAAAGGCTTCGGCAACATACCCGAGCTCGCAGGGCAACACCCGATCTATATTGCGCGGCAGCTCTTTGGTTTCAAGGCCGGAACAAGCAAATCAGCCGCGGCCCAGCAGATGCAAAAAGTGGCGGAGAACTTGACGACGGATGACATCGTGGCGTTAGCTGCCTACGCGGCCTCCCAGGCCCCATAAAAAGCTGGCACTCCGGCAATCGCGCTCTGCTCCCTTTATGGTTCCGGGAGCGGCAGTCCTTTCGTATCGCTATTTGCTCGTGAAGTAAAATTCTTGTTAAGGCAAGCACTCATGGATGCGCCGGGATGTATTCTGTGCTCCGTAATGGCGGCTTTATTCAGGAGAACCCCTGGATGGAAAAAAGTCATAATTCCCTTGCTCGCGTCGGCATCGCTTCTGGCCGCCCTTTTAACGACCCTTTTAACGATAAGTTTGTCTGCTCAGAAAGCCCAGACGTTTACCGGCGAAATCATGGATCAGCAATGCGCGTTGCTGGGAGGACACTCGACCATGATGAACCAGGGCGAGAGCGCCAAAGATTGCGCCAACCGCTGCGTGAGCATTGGCGGCAAGTATGTCTTGTTCGATAGCTCCAATCGGACCGTCTATCAACTGGATGACCAGAAAAAAGCTCAGCCTTTCGCCGGAGCCAAGGTCAAGATTACGGGAACCTACGACACTTCCAGCAAGACCATCCACGTTGCAAACATCCAGGCCGGTTCCTAGTTTTGTGTTGGTTCAGCCTGAAAAATGGAGAGCTCGCATTCCCGTTAGCGAGTGTAGCCATTTTCGCCGGGCCAGTTGGGAGGACGCCGCCCAATGCAGTGGCGGCTGGTGGAACAGGCAGCCGCTGAAACTGCAACTGGTTTCAACAAGGAAAGGGCTCATACTCCAATGGGAAAACCAAACTGGCTACGAAAAGAATCTCGAATCCACGCCTCGCCAGGTATTTCAACAAGTGGGTGTGCCAGGGCATAAGGCCGATTCAGTAGCTCCTCCGGGCCGTGGCTAGCGGACTGCGCCCGGTTTCAACTTCCGGATGCCCCGTTAATCGGAAGTTACGCAAACCTAAGCTGTCTCTGCCAGGCCTACCCCTGCCGGCGTTCCCGTAAGAATCAAATCCCCCGGATGAAGTGTGAGCCGCGTGGAAAGATGGGCGATCTGCTCAGCGAGGGAGAAGATCATTTTGCTTGTATGAGAATCCTGCTCGAGCACATCGTTCACCCACAGCTTAATACCCAGGTGCTGCGGGTCGGGGATTTGTTTCGCGGGAACGATCCAGGGACCCACCGGACAAGCGCCATCGAAACTTTTCTGACTAATCCAGTCGTACCTGAACGGTGAGGTTTCCGGGACGTTCGGCCGCACAGTGAAATCGCGCGCAGAGAGATCATTGGCGACTGTGTAGCCGGCAACATAGTCGAGCGCGCTTTCCACCGGAACATTCTTTGCGGCGCGGCCGATGAATGCCGCCAGTTCCGCTTCCCAATCAAGCATTTTGGTGCGCGTAGGCAGCGCAATGCGGGCGTCCGTCTGCACAACCGTGCGAGAAGCCTTGATAAAGTGCCAGGGTATAAGCCCTGCTTTACGTGGATCGGGCTCTGGTTGCAGATTGAAAACCCGGGCCATCTCACTCATGTGATCCGAATAGTTGGCGCCTGCGCAGAAAATAGCCGAGGGGTAAAGAACCGGCGCGAGCAGCCGAACTTTTGCGAGGGGAGAGTTGGGCGTGGCGCCGCTTCCCTTCTTGGCAACGGCCGCCTCAATCAGCGCCTCCGCTTTCGCCCAGTCATCCAGCACGCCAAGCATCGTGGCATATGACGGTTTGCCGGTGAGTTCAGCAAAATCGACAACTGCGTCATGGAAGACGACACCGGCGCGGGGTCCCTCCACGGTTTCGTAAGTTACGAGTTTGTAGTGTGTGGTGTTCCGCTCGTTGTCCGCCATTTTCAATCCTCATCGACTCTGTCTGGGCGGTCTTTTCAGCCGCCGAAATATGTGGGACTTACTTGAACATCTCGTCAGTCGGCATTATGCCCCACAGATTAGAGGCGGTCGGGTCGTTGGCCCACACTTTCGGACGTTGCGGATGATCGCGATGCCATGGCCGCGGCTCGAAATAGCCGAACTCCTCGTTCATGCGGTCAAGCTCGGCGAAGAGCTCAGTGATCAGACCGGCCGGACTGCGATGATAGGTGAACAGGTTGTGGCCGATACCGTGCCGACCCGGTCCCCAAATGAGCTTGTAGCCGTTGATGCTGAGGAAATCGCACGCGGTCTGCATATGGCCCCAGTCGCGCAACTCGAACGCGGTGTGGAAGTGACGGTTCGAACCGGTCTGCACCAGATTGATGGTGTGATGATCCGGTCCGCAGCGCAAGAACGAAAAGAAGTCGCCCATCCAGTCAGATTCGCGAAAACCGAGAACGTCGCAATAGAATTTTGTCGCGTGCTTGACGTCAGTGACATGGAACGCGACGTGGCCGAGCTTGTGCGGCACTATGCCCTGAGCCTGAAATTTCCGGTGTGAGAAGTCGGGGCGCTTGAATACCTCCATCACCGTGCCCTTCGGGTCCTCGAAGGTCAGTAGCTCCGAGATCGAGGGCTCCGGATCCTTTTTGCGCTGTGTCTTGATGCCATGGCTCCGCACCTGCTTGTCGAATGCGTCGAGATCATCGCCCTCGCCGATTTGGAAGGCAACGCGCACGCACTGCGCCTGTGAGCCTTTGCACAAGACGACGGAATGATGATCGACTGTGTTGGCGAGAAACGTGGCGTCCTTTTCCTTGCCGGCCAGCGTCATGCCGAGGACGTTGGTGTAGTAGTCGGTCTGCTGTTCCACGTCCGGCACTTCATAGCGGGCGTGGGCGATCTTGCGCACACGGATCATGCGAACTCTCCTTTACATTTCGTTCGTCGTGACCTCGTTTTTTGTTTTCGAACGCGGCAACGAACCGATGACGTCGACCATCTTCGCGCCGTCGAACTCGCCGAAACCCATGGCCATGAAACGCTCGTAAAGCGCTGCGGCGCAATCGAGCATTGGCGTGGCCACGCCGACGCTGTCGGCGAAATCCCCGATCATACCGAAATAGTGTCGTAATGCAGGCACGGTGCCATGTGCCGGCAGAAAGCGCCGCTCCGCCATCCAGGGCGCGCGGATGCCGAATTGCGTCGAGCCGCCGCTGCCGGTGGCGATCGCCTGGATCATCAGGGGCACGTCGACTCCGCTTTTGAGCCCGAGTGCCATCGCTTCCGCGGTCGCCGCTATATTGATCGCAACCAAGAGATTATTGACCAGCTTGACCCGGCTCGCGGCGCCGAACTCGCCGAGATAGAGGCACGAATGGGCAAAGCCCGCGACCACACCTTCGAGCTTCTTGCATGCCGCGGCGTCGCCGGCAAGATAGATCACGCCCTTCTTCGCCGACACCATGCCCGGGGTGCCCGAGACTTCTCCGTCGATGAAAGTTGCGCCCTTCTGCGCCAGCGGCGCTATCTGGCGTCGCTTGTCAGGCACCGGATGCGAACCGAGCTCGACCACGATCTGCCCTGGCCGGGCGGTGTGGACGAGACCTTGCGGACCCTGCACCACGTCATCGAGCGCCTCCGTCGACGGCAGGCATGAGAATACGATGTCGGCTTGCGCGCCGACATCGGCCGACGAACGCGCCGGCACGCCGCCGATTTTTTCAAACTCGGCGAGAGAGCTGCGGCGATAGCCGACGACGCGCCGACCGCTCTTGATGAGGTTCTCCGAGATCGGCATGCCGATCTTACCAACGCCTATGAAACCGATGGTTTCCATTACCGCCTCACACACCTTAATCACGCTACCTCTACCGAAGCTGTACACTCCATCGACAAGAACGTAACTCCCTACGGTCGGTGGCGATCTGGCTCCATCCAGACAAAAACAGTCGTGGGGATCACTACACAGATATCAAAGCTATAGCACGTATAACGCGTATTGCGCGAGAGCACCGCTCATGAGAGGGCATATTAGAATCAGAAGGGACGAAAGGCTAAGCCCCGAAAAGTCGGCCATCCGGAAGTAATCCACTTCATCCGCCACGCGGAACCGCCCGGAGGCTAGCGTCTTGGCTTTTTCACGCGGCCGACTGGCGACGAATCTGCCGTTGTTGCCTCGCCGCGGTTGCCCGGCGTCGGCGCGCAAGCGCGTTTAGATTTAATTTGTCGTGAGACCTCAGGCTTTACGCCTTCTTGGAGCCTGTGCGATAGCCCTTCAGGTGCGCTAAGGCTTCTCGCACCATCGTTTCAACCACTTGGCTGCTTCTGGTGATCTTGCCCATGAGCATCGCGCCTTGAATCGCGGCAATGCAAAAGTCAGCCATGCGATTTTCATCGGCCGCTCGGACTAGGCGGCCTTGTGATTCTTCTCTGATAAAGAAAACGGCAAGCTTGCTTTTCACCACCTCGAAGATGAGGCTAAGGTCTTGGCGTATCAGCTCATCGTTTTCGGTCACTTCGTTGCCGATCGTTCCGAAAGGACAGCCTCGCGTCATGCCGAAGCTTTTCTGCAGTTCGACTTGAGCAAAAAACCATCTTTCCAGATCCATCCAGGAACCGAGTTCGTATTTCACGAGCGCCGTGCCGCTTTTGATGGCTTCCAAATGCACCTGAAGCACTTCGTGAATGAGGCCTTCCTTGCTCCTGAAATAGTGATAGAACTGGCCCTTGCCTGTCCGGGAAGCCTCGATAACCTCGTCCGGGCTTGTTGCGCGAACTCCCTGTTTGTGAAAGAGGTCGGCGGCAACCCGGATGATCCGAAGTCTTGTCTCCGCTCCCCTTGCAAACCGGGTTCTCATAATCTCCTTCACATGTACCTATAAGTACAATGAGATAACTTGTCTCGCGTCGAATCGGGCGGTTATCTAGGTTTTATCCTGTACTTGATTTCTGGCTCATACTCTCCGATCAATAAAGGGCCTCGGCGGCCCGGTCTGCAGCGCGAATAGTGCGGCATCGGCGCCCTGAGAAATGCGCTCGGTGGGGAGTGTACCAAAGCGTACCGCTCCCGTCGAGGACGGGGAACCTGGGTCCAGAACGCAAATCTCGAAAGGAGAGTGTAGAATGCCGGTTCTTTATATCGACGCGCCTCCGAGGATTCGCCCCGAAGCGAAGAGGAAGTTGATGGAAAAAATCACCGCCACCGATGACGAGGCCTACCACATCGGCGACACCTTGATCTTCCTGCGCGAGTACCCCGCCGAAAATGTGGCCATGGATGGACGCCTCCAGTCGGAAAATCCCAAAATCCTGGAGGCCCTCAAGAAGATAGGTGCTGGAGCTTGGGTCCGGATCATTGTTCGCAGTGTCGGCCCGTATGAGCGCCCGTATTAGCAAAAGACCGGCTCACGTCATTGTGGGCCGGTTTCCCAACCTGAAGGACTGACTGATCATGGTCAATACAAACGCCATCGTGCTCGTCACCGGAGCGACGGGACGCCACGGCGGAGCGGTTATTCGCCACATGCTACCCAAAGGCTGGAAGTTGCGCGCTCTGACCCGGAACCCACGTAGTTATGCCGCTCAAGAGCTGGCGCGTCAGGGTGTCGAAGTGGTTGAAGGAGACTTGGAAGACCCGCCGTCTCTTGATCGCGCCTCGCGCGGCGTCTATGGCATTTATAGCGTCCAGGATTTCTGGACCGTTGGCGCGAGACGTGAAGTTCAGCAAGGCAAAAACCTCGCCGACGTGGCCAAGAAGGCCGGCATACAACACTTTGTCTATAGTTCCGTGGGCGGGGCCGAACGCAACACCGGCATCACTCATTGGGAGAGCAAGTGGGAGATCGAGAATTACATTCGCAAACTCGCCCTGCCGGCATCCTTCGGCCGGCTTCTTTCATGGAGACCTACCACATCCTTGAAGTCGAAGTTGGAATCTTGAAAGGCAAGCTGGTCGATCCCGTCCGCGGAGACAAGCCGTATCAAACCATTGCAACTGAGGATATCGGAGCTTTCGCGGCGTTAGCCTTCGAGCGTCCCAAGGATTTCACCGGACTGGAGCTGGAGATTGCGGGAAGCGAGGTGACCAATCTCGAGGCCGCCAAGATCTTCAGCCACGTCATGGGCAAGCCAGTAAAATTTCGGAAGCTTCCGATGCCCATCGTTCGGCTCGTTCTGGGCAGAGAATTCTACGAGATGTTCCGCTGGTTCAATCAGGCGGGTTACAAGGCGGATATTGTCGGGCTTCGCCGCCGATACCCCGAAATTCATCTCCATACCCTCGAAGAATGGCTGCGCGAAGACGGATGGAATAAACGGGCCTTGCGATTTCGCCCCCCTAAAGGATGATTCTCAAAGACAACTTTCAAAGGAGAACGCCGTGCCGCAGCGGCCTTCTTCACTGCCGCGACGAGGAGACTGCGCTCTTGGTTCTCGCGGGATACTCCCGCATGAATCCATTCCGCTCGTTGTTCATGCTGAAACTGCCATCCGCGCGCACAGACATCTTCAGATTGTGCCCGTGATCGATTTCGCTGAGGTTCGCCAGAAATTGCTCCGGCGAATTGTGGTCCGCCCCGCCCGTCGCCGAGCGGTGTAATTGCCAGAAATCCACCAGTCCCGGCGCTTCGTGAACGGTTTGCCAATACGCCGGGTCGCCACCTTTTCTCTCTCCGTTGTTCATGACTGCGACTCTCGCGCGGATGGCGTGCATCAGTTGCGGAGCTCCGGAGTGCGGATCGCCGTGCCGTGTCGTGTGAAACGCGTCGAAAGTGCCCAGCAAATTATTCGGACAAGCCAGCGCGTGCTCTTGATTCCAGGTTAAATCGCCCAGATCGAGCAGCCGAAAGCCGCCATAGCGCACGACAATGCCCACGGACTCAAAATTCTCTGGCGTGGGATCCTGTTCCTTCAATTTGGCGTCGCGGCAAAGCGGATTGGGCAAGCCCGCGCCCGGTGCCGCCTGCCCCGGCGCCACTTGCATCGGAACCTTGATCAATTCGCCCGCTGCGGAAACCACTTGCACATCAAGGCCGGCAACCGGGATTTTGTCTCCCGGCTTTGCCACGATGGCGCGGCCCTTATCCCGGACGGCCATATACGCCAAAAATGCCGCCGAACGGTTCGGCTGTAGCTCCACGCTGTACGGCCCATGATCCACAAAATGACGAACCGGAATGCGATTCGCCAGTTCCGCGGCGTTGCCCACGTGGTCGCCATGATAGTGCGAGATCACCATCCAATCGAGCACGGTAACGCCGGCCTGCTTGAAAACCGCGCTAATCCGGTCTGCGTCGCGCGTGATCGGCGCGCCGGAGGAGTTGGTCGCTGTCGCGTCCGGCATCCCTTGGTTTCCCGCAAAACCTGTATCGACGAGCATCGACTCGCCCGACGGAGTCACGAATAGCGTGGCCTGGCCTCCTTCGGTATCGATGAAATAAATATCGAGCGTGCGTTGCGCCTGGCCCTTTTGCGCCTGTCCTTGCGCCCATAGAAAAGCCGGCAGGGTCACAATCGCAACAAGCACCAAAAATACGAGATGTCCCGGAAATCTGCGCATGTCAGCCTCCGTGGCAGTGTGCAAGAGGTTTGCTGGTGGCGAATACCATACTGAACCGCGCCGTCCGGCGCAAGCCTTCACAACTGAGGAGATGTATCGATTCGTCCTGCGGGAAGGCGGCTGCTGCGAGCCCCGATGAAGCTAAGAAGCCCCGTATGGGCCTGGAGGCGTGGTCACGTCCAGAGGTTGCGGCGTGATTTCGTATTCGCGACAGGTGCGGAATGCGTCCAATGTCCACACGTCCATACCCTCATCGTGCCGAAGAATATAGAAATTCCCGTCTTCGGCACGCACGCGGAAGTAGGTTGTGCCCGGAGAATACCAGCGGTCTTCTACCTCGGTAACCTTAAAGATCCGCCCTCGCAGCGCAAAACGCAAAGGGCGTTCATCGGCTCGATAACCGGCATGGCACTCTACGCGAATCTGAATGGTCATGCGCGGCCTCCTTCGCGTTAAATTCTGCCCCAGTGTAGCGCCGTTGCGAGCCCGCTGTCACGCACAGACCGCGAAAATTCGCGCGATCTGCCGCCCTGCGACCAACCGCTGCCCACCCCCTCGCAGGGCGCGCAATGCGGGTCTATTGTCGGCTCTCAACGCGCGGAGTAGACTCGATTGAGAGCTCGCGCAGAACTTGCGAAGCACTCCTTCCTCTGCTGAGAAAGGAAAAATCTCGCCAGTGCGCATGGGGCGCCGTCATGGGAACAAAAACGCAAATCAATATGGCTAAAAGCGAAGAGGTCATCCTTATATCCGACCGAACCCATTGTCGCCTTGGCCGAAAAAATCGCGCAGATCACACCCGGCCAGTTGCAGAAAAGCTTCTTCACTAATTCCGGCACTGAAGCCAACGAAGCCGCGCTCCTGCTGGCCCGCATGGCCACGGGCTCATTCGACGTCATCGCATTGCGGCACGGCTATTCCGGCGCCTCGACGCTCGCCAAGTCGGTCACCGCCCAAAGTCCCTGGCGCGCCGGCGGCGTGGTCAGCGTTGGAGTGGCGCACGCCATCAATCCGTATTGCTATCGCTGCCCGCTCGGCCTGAAGTATCCCGATTGCGGTGTGGCCTGCGCCAACGACGTCGAGAATCTCATTCAGACCGGCACCAGCGGCCACATCGCCGCCTTCATTGCCGAACCCATCCAGGGCGTCGGCGGATTCATCACGCCGCCGCCCGAATACTTCAAGATCGTCTTCAACGCGGTCAAAAAATACGGCGGCCTATTCATATCCGACGAAGTGCAAACCGGCTTCGGCCGCACCGGCAGGCATTGGTTCGGCATCGAGCACTGGGAAGTCATCCCCGACATCATCACCTGCGCCAAAGGCATGGGCAACGGCGTGCCCATCGGCGCTACGGTTACGACCGCCGAACTCGCGGCGGCCTACCGCGGTCTCACCATCTCCACCTTCGGCGGCAACCCCGTAACCAGCGTCGCCGCGCTCGCCACAATCCAAGTCATCGAAGAAGAACACCTGCGCGTCAACGCCGACTCCGTCGGCGCCCACTTCCGCGCAAAACTCGAAGAATTGCAGCAGAAATACCCGCTCATCGGCGACGTGCGCGGCAAAGGATTGATGCAGGGTCTCGAACTCGTCAAAGATCGCGCCACCAAGGAACCCGCTCCCCAAGCGACGACGCAGTTGCTCGAGCGCACCCGCGAAAATGGACTCCTGATCGGTAAGGGCGGCCTTTACGGCAATGTCGTCCGGCTCTCGCCCATGCTCAATATCTCCAAGGCCGACGTGGATGAGGCCATCCGCCTCCTCGACAAATCCTTTTCCGAAATTCAGCTCTAGCCATGTCCCGACGCATATATTTTTCTCGTCCCGGGCGAGTCCGTGATCCTGCGTCGAAGTCCCCGCGAGGGGCGTCGACGAAAAAAAACGCGGCCGACCGAGCGATCTGCTTTTCGCTAGTGTTTTTCTTCTTATGCGCCGCCACGCTGCTTCCCCTCGCATCTGCGTTCGCCGCCGATAAACCCGTTGCTTGGAAGTCCATCCAGCAAGCCCTGTTGCGCGTGGATGACCAACCCGTCAAAAATTGGAATGTCTATGAGGAAAACAAAAAAGGCGACCCGCTGCTGCTCGAGATGGGCAATCGCTATCTGCTGATCGAGGTGCGCGAACGGAAAATTTTCGAGCTCGCCCCCGCTAAAATCGAGCGCAAGGGCGGCCAACTTCTCTGGGACCCCGCCGGCCTTCCCGCCGAACCGCTAGCGACCTCGAACTGGATCATCCGCGATGTCGGCTTCGCCTATCGCATCGGCATCCGGCTCGCCACCGAAAATCACGCCATCGATCTACAGCTTCCCCATCCCATGGATCTGCGTTACTTGTAGATTTGGCGTTAAGCCCCGTCAGGGGCGAAACAAGGTAGCCCACCGCGGAACCGGGGTCCCCGGCAGGCGCCAATCTTGCGCAGATCACCTCCCTGCCTGCGCTTGAAAACCCCGCCCCACCGCGCCTTCGCAGATCTTGCACCGCGTCGGCCGCCGCAAAATCGAAGCGTCGCGCGGAAAAACCGTCCCCAGCATCCAGTCCATGGCTACCTGCAACTGCTTTTTCAGCCCAACCAGTTTGTAAAGGTGCACGGCATTCCAGAAAAGCCACGCAAAATATCCGCTGAACTGCAGCCGCCCGATGCTCACCACGGCATAATCCATCCCCAGCGAAACCAGCATGCCCTGGTTCTTGTACGTGTACGACTCCAGCGCCTCGCCACGCAGAAAATGCGCGACATTGCGCGCCGCGATCCCTCCCTGCGCAATGGCCACGGGAGCTACCAGCGGCGCTCCCGGAGCCGTCGCCGCTGCGGCGGAATCGCCCGTCACAAAGACTTCGGGATGGCCTTCGAGCTGCAGCGCAGAACTCACGACGGCGCGCCCGACGCGGTCGTGCGGCCCCGGCAAATTCTCCACCAACGCCTTCACCCGCACTCCAGCCGTCCACACAATCGTCGCCGAGCGAATAATTTCGCCGCTATTGATCTCCACGAAATCCTCGCCGCAGAGCGTCACCTTCGCCGACGTGCGCACCTCAATGCCGCGCGCCTTGAGCCGCCGCAGCGCATGCGCCTTCAGCCGCGGCGAAATGCCGCACAGAATGTCCGGCGTCGCCTCCAGCACAATCAGTTGCACGTCGCCCGGCCGGATACCCCGGTACTCGCGCGCCACATACTGCGAGAAGAAATCGCTTAACTCCGTGATCAGCTCCACTCCCGTGTAGCCGCCGCCCACGACCACGAATCGCAGCAAGTCGCGCCGCGCGGCCTCTTCCGTCGTGTGATCCGCGTGCTCGCACATGTCGAGCACGTGGTCGCGCAGCACCACGGCGTCTTCCAGCGTCTTGAAGTCCCACGTATTCTCGCGCGCTCCGCTGATCCCAAAATATTCACTGCGGCTGCCCAGCGCGATTACCAGCACGTCGTAATCAATTATCCCGGAAGCCGAAATCACACGGCGAGCTGTCAAATCAATGCTCACCACCGTATCGCGGCGAAACGCAAACCGGCGTTTCCCGCGAATGTCGCGGATCGTTTGCACGATATGGCGCGGGTTGATCTTGCTCGAAGCGATCTGCGGCAAAAGAGGCGTGAACAGTAAAAAATTCTGCTCGCTGACGAGCAGAATGTCGTCTTCTCTCGGCAGCAGCCGCTCGAGTCCGATAGCGGCTTGCAAGCCGCTAAATCCCCCGCCGAGCACGACAACGCGCCGACGCAAATTCCACCTCACTATTAATAATAAGGCGAACGATCCGTGAGGAAACGCAAAAAGGTTCTCCTTCCGCAATAGGGAGGCGTTCCGAGACAGAATGATCTGGGCCGTGGCACGCTTCCCGGATGTACCTGTAAGGCGACCCAAGCTTGCGGTCTCTTTCCGGGGCTGGCAAAATACCGTTAAGCCCATTCTGATTGCGGCAATGTGCATCGGCGGAAAATCGATTCTGACTTCCGGCGCACAAATCGGCGTACGACGAGTCGGCTTCCGAGGAGAAAAGCCATAGGAACCGCCAAATCCCAGCGGACTGACCTCTCGCCCCGAGAAAAGGTTGCCGCTTCTATCCGCATCGTCGTCAAAATCGGCACCAACGTGCTCATGCGCGACGACGGCGGCGTCTCCATCGGCGCCTTTTACGGTATTGCCGAGTCGCTCGCCAATTTCCGCCGCGCCGGACGCGAAGTTCTGCTGGTCTCTTCCGGCGCCGTCGGATTGGGTGTGCAGCGCCTGGAACTCTCAGCGCGACCCTCCGAGCTCGCTCTCGTGCAGGCCTGCGCCGCCGTCGGCCAGAGCCGCCTGATGAGCATGTACGACGATGCTTTTCAGAAGCTGGGATTTCGCGTTGCGCAAGTGTTGTTAACTGAAGACGATTTTCTCGATTCGCGCCGCCACGAGAATCTGCGCGCCACGCTTACCACCTTGCTCCAACTGGGAGTCATTCCCGTCATAAACGAAAATGACACTGTCTCCACCGCCGAACTCGATAGCCCCGCTGGCGGCGCGGATCGTGTCCGCGTCTTTGGCGACAACGACAAGCTCTCTGCCCTCGTGATGACCCATATCGACGCCGATCTGCTGGTGCTGCTTTCCGATGTGGACGGCCTGTACACCGACGATCCACAGAGCGAAGGCGCAACGCTCATCGCGGAACTCGATTCACTCGACGAGCGTATTCGTCGCTTTGCCCGCGGCGGCAATGGCCGCGGTCGCGGCGGCATGGAAACAAAACTCGAAGCTGTGCGCATCGCCAATGAAGACGGCCGTCCCGCCATCATCGCCAATGGCCGCACGGCTGGAATCCTTGACGCCATCCTCGCGGGCAAGCCCGTCGGAACGCTCTTTTTTCCCAGGAAAAGTCCATGAGCGAGGCTGTCCGCGCTTTCGCGCAAGCCGCCAAACAGGCCGCGCGATGCATCGCTTCCGCTCCCATCGAACAGCGCGACGCTGCTCTGGAGGATGCCGCTCGCGCGCTCGAGCGCAGCGCGCCCGAAATCCTGGAGGCAAATGTCCAGGACGTCGCCGAAGCGGAGCCCGCCTTCAACCGCGGCGAGCTATCGAAAGCCCTGGTCGATCGTCTGAAACTTTCCTCACAGAAACTTCAGTCTATGATCGAAGGAGTGCGCGCCGTAATTGCTTTGCCCGATCCCATCGGCCGCGTGCTCGAGCGCATCGAACTCGACGAAGGCCTCGAACTCGAAAAGGTAAGTTGTCCGCTCGGCCTCCTCGCGGTGATTTTTGAAGCGCGCCCCGACGCGGTCACCCAGATCGCTGCTCTGGCCATCAAATCCGCAAACGCCGTGATTCTCAAGCCCGGCCGCGAGGTGGAACGAACAGCGCGCGTAATTGTCGAGAATATTCGCGCCGCCCTGCGCTCGCGCGCGCTTCCGGAGTCGCTGATCACAAATATCCAGCAGCGCGCCGAGGTCCGCGAACTCCTCAAGCTTGATGATCTGATCGATTTGGTGATTCCTCGCGGCTCCTACGATCTGGTGCGCTACGTTCAATCCAATACGCGCATCCCTGTGCTCGGCCATTCCGAAGGCGTCTGCCACATTTATGTGGATGCCGCGGCGGATTTCGACATGGCTCTCGACATCATCGATGACGCGAAGACCGATTACCCCGCTGTTTGCAATGCCGTCGAGACGGTGCTCGTCGATCAAACCATCGCCGGCAAGTTTCTGCCCCTCCTTGCCACGCGCATGAAAGAGAAAGGTGTTCGCCTGCGCGGCTGCCCTCAGTCCGTCAGCTGGATTCATGATGTTCCCGTCGAGCCCGTCGCGGAAACCGAATGGCACACCGAATATGGCGATCTGATTCTCGCGCTGAAAGTTGTGCGAGGCGTGCATGAAGCCATTGACCACATTCAGCGGTTTGGCTCGGCGCACACCGATGCGATCGTCACGAACGACCTCAATACCGCCCGCACATTTTTGCAGCAAGTGGATTCCGCGGGCGTCTTCCATAACGCTTCCACTCGCTTTGCGGATGGCTATCGCTACGGATTCGGCGCCGAAGTGGGCATCAGCACGAGCAGGCTGCATGCCCGTGGCCCGGTGGGATTAGAGGGGCTCACAACATATAAGTACATTCTGCGCGGACGCGGCCAAGTCGCGCGCGATTATCGCGGCCCGAACGCTCGCCCTTTTCTGCATCGGCGCGAGACGCGCTGTGACTCGCGAGATTCGCGCGGCAAGACAGCCCGCGATTAGAAGTTTCACATGGCGAAGATTAACGAGGCAAAAATTAACCAGGAGAAGGTTGGGAAGCCCGGCGATCGCGGAAAAGCCTCCACGCTCGAGTTACTCTCCATGATCCGTGAGGCCGCCGAGCGCATTCACGATTCCGTCTACTATTCGCCGTGCCCTTATTCCGCCGAACTATCTGCGTCCACTGGCCAGCAGGTCTATCTCAAGCTCGAAAATCTGCAGATGACCGGCGCTTACAAGGAACGCGGCGCGCTCAACAAAATCCTGCTGCTCAGCCCGGAAGAAAAGAAACGCGGTGTGATCTGCGCTTCCGCGGGAAATCACGCGCAGGCAGTCGCCTATCACGCCACGCTTCGCAAAATCCGGAGCACCATCGTCATGCCCACGACGACGCCCATGGTGAAGGTGGCGGCCACGCAAAACTACGGCGCAAATGTGATCCTCCACGGAGTCAATTACGACGAGGCTTGTGAACATGCCTTCAAACTCGGCCGCGAACAGGGCCTCACTTTTGTTCACGCCTTCGACGACATCGCCGTAATCGCCGGCCAGGGTACCATCGGCCTCGAGCTGCTCGAGCAGTGTCCTCAACTGGAGGCAGTGGTCGTGCCGGTGGGCGGTGGCGGCCTTGTTGCCGGCGTTGCTTGCGCGATCAAAGAATTGCGGCCCGAAGTGAGAATCGTCGGCGTGGAGACGGCGCGATTGCCTTCCATGCTGCTCGCGATCGAAAAGCGCGAGCTCGTCACCATTCCCGCCGCGTCAACCATCGCCGACGGAATTGCCGTGCGCCGTGCGGGAGAAGTCACGTTTCCCTTGGTCGCCAAGTATGTCGACGAGATCGTTACCGTCGAGGAAGAAGAAATTGCCAGCGCGATTTTGACGCTGCTGGAACGCGAAAAAACTCTCGCCGAAGGCGCCGGAGCCGCCGGCATTGCCGCGCTACTGCAGCACAAGACTTCACTGAACGGTCAGCACACCGCCGTGATCATTGGCGGTGGGAATATCGACGTTTCGCTCTTGAGCCGCATCATCGAACGAGGATTGGTGAAAGACGGGCGGCTCGTGCGAATCCGTATTTATCTGCCGGATCGGCCCGGCGCGCTCGCCGAACTTTCCTCCGTGATCGCCGCGCAGCGCGCCAACATTGTCGAGCTTCTGTTCAATCGCGCTTATTACGGAGTCAGCCTCGGCGATACGGCCATCGATGTGACCGTCGAAACGCGCGGAGCCGAACATCTGGCCGGCTTGCTCGCCGCCATCAGCGGCGCCGGTTACACCCACGAACGAATTCTCTAAACCTTGACCGTCGCGCGAGCTCGCGTCCTTTCCGGCCGATCCAATTCCTCCATCAACTGCGCGAACGCCTTCAAATCGAGGGACTGCGGGCCGTCGGAAAGCGCCCGCTCCGGACAGGGATGCACTTCGACCATGATCCCGTCCGCGCCCGCGGCAATCGCCGCGCGGCTCATTGCAGGGATCACGCTGCGTCGGCCCGTGCCGTGAGACGGATCGGCGACCACCGGCAAATGCGACAGCTCTTTGGCCAGCGGGATGGCC
>QHYQ01000210.1 GCA_003224175.1 Acidobacteriota bacterium | reverse complement strand
TGGATTGCCCTTGAGATAGCCGTCCAAGGGCGACACACGGTGAGTCACGATCTTCCAGTTCGGGATCGCATACATATCGCCTGTGTTGAAGGGCGTGGGTCCCTGAGCCCTTAAGCCGTTGTTCAATGTGGCCTTGCGTCCGGTGGCGAGCGATTCGGCATACTCAGCCATGTGCTGCTGACCTTTGGGCCCGATGTAAGCTCCGCCAAAGCCGTGCTGCCACCCGTGATACTCGTAGGCGACGATCCTGCCGTTCGCGTCGACGCCGACCTTCACATCGGCTGTGTGTGCGGGCTGATAGGCTTCCCAGCCGTGATCGTCCCAGCGCATGAACTGCAACCGAACCGGCGCGCCGACCTCCTGTGACATGATCACGGCGGACTGCGCACAGTCGGCGTGGGCGCTACGACCGTAGGTGCCGGACGTTTCGACGTATCGAACGGTTACCCGCTCGACGGGCAGACCCGTCACGCTGGCAGCAGCCAACCGAGACTCATAGATGTTCTGGGACGAGCATATGAGGAGCGCCGAATCGGCCTTCACGTCGGCTATCGCGCAGTGCGCGCCGAACGGCGCGTGCATCTGGTAGGGCGAGTCATATCGGCCGGAGGCAATGTGCGCCGCGCCCGCAAAGGCGGTCGCGACATCGCCGCGGTCCACGACGATCTGGTCATCGGTCTTCGCGGACCGCAAACGCTCGAACAGTTCCTCCGGTGACGACGGCAACATTGCCGGCATGTCCCACGTCACGCGCAGCCGTTCCGCCGCCTTCACCGCGCTCCATTCGTCAGGCGCGACCACGCCCACGAAGTCCTTGCGGCGAACTACGCGCGCCCCCGGAATATCGGCGATGGAGCTTTCATCCACGCTGACCACGGTAGCGTCGTGGTAATACGCGCCCCGGCCGCGGTGCCGCACCACGCGGCCGTGCAGCATGCCAGGCACACGCACGTGCTGCATGTATACGTACTTCCCGCTGGCTTTGGCCGGTATGTCCACGCGCGGGACGCGCGTGCCCACGATCTTATGCGTATGATAGTCCTTGATCGGTGCAGAGCCCGTAAACGGCACGCTGAAGCGCCGGTCGCCAACCAACTGCCCATACGTCACCGACTGACTGGGATTGCCCATCACAGACACCACACCGCTCGCCACCGTCAGCTTTTCGACGGGCGCCCCCAACCGGCTGGAGGCCAGTTTCAGTAATGCTTGGCGTCCCTCGGCGGCCGCCAAGCGGATCCGCGGCCCGCCCCGGGCGATTCCCGCGCTCGCATACGTGCCACCCTGATTCGGCGTCTTTCCTGTCTCCAGCGGGATCGATTTCACCTGCGCCATATCCAGGTCCAGCTCCTCCGCCGCTATCTGCAGAAGAGTCGTCGAAATCCCCTGACCCAGCTCATGGTGGCCGATAAAGATTGTGGCCGTGTTGTCGGCGTGGATCGCAATCCAACTGTCGATCTGGTCCGGATTGGGCTCAAAACCAGACAGTGCAGCGCCTGAAGCAACACTTACAGCAGCGCCCGATTGTCCTTCTTGCGCGAGCAACTCAGGAGCCACTGCGGCTCCAATAATCAACGCACCGCCCGCCTTGAGAAACGTCCGTCGCTGTAGTCCCTTCCCGAAATCGTTGTTGCTCATCGTCCACCGCCTTGTTGCGCATTGCCGGAATCCAGAGTCATCCTGTGCGCCGCAAGCTGAATGGCCTTGAGAAACCGCGGATACGTTCCGCACCGGCAAAGATGCCCGTTCATCGCCGTCCGAATTTGTTGCTCGCTCGGCTCGGGAGTCTTCGAGAGCAGTTCCGCCGCTTTCATAACCAGGCCGTTGAGGCAATACCCACACTGCGTGGCCTGCTCATCGATGACGGCCTGCTGTAGCGGGTGTAACTCAGGGACGGCCGTCAGTTTCCGCTGTTCCGCATACCACGCCGGGAGACCTTCAAACGTGGTAATCGACTTGCCGCCCGGCTACGCCCGCACAGGGCCCTTGTCAAGAAAGTCGAGTTTGTGTCGGTAAGGTTCATCGTCTCACTGTAACGAACCACTGGGAGCGCCCTCACCCTCGTTTTCGCCTTGCCCTAACGGCGTTTTGCTGTCCTGCTGCCGCCGCCTATTTCCAGGGCATGAGCGAGGCATGGATCACGTCCGGCAGGCCTTGGCCTCCGACAGACCTGATGGCCAGGTCCACATCGTTGAGTCCAAAGGTGTGGGTCGTGATCTTCTCCAGCGGAAAGCGGTGTGATGCAAGCTGCTGCAGAGCGAGCTCACACGCCTTATAGCTGTGACCGCGTGCGCTCTTGATAGTGACAAATTTCACCGTGATCTTGGCGAGCGGAAAATTCGGGAATTCCGCAATTTCACCTTGCACCACCATCGTGCCGCCCTTGCGCTTGAGCGCGTCTATGCCGAGCAGCACGGGCATCGTTCCGGCGCCCGCAGTGCAGTCGAGGACGACGTCCACGCCCTTACCGCCTGTGATCTCCATAATGCGCGCGAGAGCATCCTCTTTCTCGACATCGATGACGTAATCGGCGCCCAAAGCTTTGGCCACCTCCATCCGCGCGCGATCTTTGGAGGTGCCGCTGACAATGATGAGAGAAGCGCCCGCCTGCTTGCAAATCACAGTTTGCGATAATCCCTGCTGGCCCGGGCCTTGAATGAGCACGCTGGAGTTATAGCCCACGCCGCCGTCGAAGAGAGACCATTCGACGCCGTTCGACATCGGTGTGACCAATCCCGCCAATTCCGGCGTCACGCCTTTGGGCACGCGGTGCACGACGGAATTCCACGGCAGGTACATATACTGAGCAAAGCCGCCCCACAAATGGGGTGCCTTTTCGGCTGACGTGTAGCCGTAGCGTATGGCATCCGGGTTGTTGCGCCAGTCGGTGTTTTCACAGTGACGGTACTGGCCCAGATGACACCACTCGCATTGCCCGCACATGACATAGTGCTCCACGAAAACCAAGTCGCCCGCCCTGAAGCCTTTGCGTCTGGTGAACTCGCGACCCGCTTTGGCGATGTAACCGATATTCTCGTGACCCATGATCACGGGGACTGTGGAGGGCGGCTTCTCATACATCTTGACATCCGTTCCGCAAATACCGCCGATCTCCATCTTTAGGAGAGCGCTATCCTGCGGAACATCCGGCATGGGAAAATCGCGAATCTCAGTCTTGCTCGGACCCACTCTTACCGCCGCCAGCACTCTTTCCACCGTTGCTTCCTCCAACAAAGACGTCATTTCATGGGTCTGACGGGACCGGCGCGTTTGATCTGGCGCCCGGCGCGCACATCCTCGACGTAGGCACTAATCGCGTCGAATGCAATCTTAGCGACATTGGCATAGTTCTCGCCGTGCGAGTCCAAATTGCTTGCCGCATACCCGATTGCCGCGTGAGCCATACGCATGCGCCCGTCCAGCCACGGCCCCCCTCCGAATCCTCCCAGCACGGGAATCGAAACCGCGGCCGCGACCGCAGCGCCTGTCACCGGGCCCGAGTTGGTAAAGTCCAGCAAAGAAGCACCCACGTCTTCCAGGCGCTTGGCCTGCTCCACAAACTTTGCCGTCATGTCGTCAGTAACCTGCGTGAGGGGTTTCGTTGCAGCGGCGGGTGTGATGCCGTATTGCAGGGCCGTCTGCGGCGTAATCCCAAACTGCGCGAAGACGGGAATGCCGCTGCGGGCAATGGCTCGCACCGCGTCGGGAAAGTCGGCCGCGCCATCCAACTTCACCATGTCGGCACCTCCCTCTTTGGTGAGCAGGATGGCCGCTTTCACGGCACTCTCGGTGCCTTCCTGGAGCGGGCCGAAGGGGAAATCGCAGCTCACCAGCGCCCGCTTCACCCCGCGGCGGACGGCCTTGCAAACAACGAGCATCTCGCTCATGGTGATTTCCAAAGGATTCGCACGGCCCCACAAATTGACACCCACCGTATCTCCCACGGATACGATGTCCACCCCGACTCGATCCACAATCTGAGCGATCTGATAATCCCATGCCACCACGCCAACAATCTTTCGCCCATCCCGCTTCATCTGCTGAAGCGCGGGAATGGTGACAGGCGAATCCGGCGGCTCCATTGGCCTCGTCTTCTCGTATATGACGGCGTAGCGCGAATCAAATGTAGCTCGCCCCATCCGAAAAGATATTGCCTTCGTAGACGTAATGCAGTCCGACTTCGCGGGCAATGGAGCGAGCGCGATGCAGCGTCTCGGGCGGCGTGCGCGGCTTATCCTGCAGCTTGAAATCGGGATGAAAGGCGGTGAAGTGCAACGGAACGTCCGGCCCAAGATGTTCGAGAATCCATTCCGCGAGCCTGCGCGTCTCGCCGGGATCGTCGTTGAGCGTCGGAATCATCAGGTTGGTGATCTCGAACCACACATTCGTCTCATTCTTTAGCCACTGCAACGTCTCGAGGACAGGCTGGAGATGCGTCAACGTTGTTTTACCGTAGAAATTTTCGGTGAACGCTTTCAAATCGATATTGGCTGCGTCCACATGGTCGTAGATATCATGGAAGGCCTCGCGCGTGATGTAGCCGTTGCTGACCATCACCGTTCGCAAGCCTCGTTCCCGGGCGGCACGACAGATGTCCACGACGTATTCGCCCCAGATGGTCGGCTCGTTGTAGGTAAAGGCGATCGAGGGACAGCCGTAATGCAACGCGAGCTGCGGCACATCCTCGGGAGGAATATGAGTCGAATGAACCTGGTCGCTCCGGGACTTGGAGATGTCCCAATTCTGGCAAAAGAAGCAGCCCATATTGCAACCAGCCGTGCCAAGCGAAAAAACCTTCGTGCCGGGCAGGAAATGATTCAGAGGCTTCTTTTCGATGGGATCAATCTGCAGAGCCGCGGGCGAGGCGTAGCCCAGGCTATAGAGCTTGCCTCCCTGGTTTACGCGAATAAAACAGAAGCCGCCCTGCCCCTCGCCAATGTGGCAGTGCCGCGGGCACAGATAGCAGTGCACGCGTCCGTTTGGCTCCGGCTCCCACCAGCGAGCCTCGTGCAACTCGGTATGGTTCTGTAAAATCTTCAAGTCTTGCATGAGATCCGGGGGTGCCCCCCCACTTTTTTTGTTAAGGATATCAAAATACGCTACTTACATCCGGTGTTTTGTTAAGAATATCAATCTGCTGAGCTTAGAACCGCGCCTCCTGAGTGTTCGCCTGAGTGCTCGTCTGAGGACCCATTCGCTTTTGCTAGCTGACTTGCCGAGCAAGTGCTCGCCGAGCGTTGTCCGTTTTTGCTTCTATTTTACCAGTCGGGTCAACGGCATACACAAGGAGCTGCAATCGGGTCGTGGGGCAGATCAAGTTTACGGGACTCGGCCTAAAGGAGAGACGCTCTTGCCAACCACGATGGATTCACTTCTTTCCCGTGGGCGCCTTCCGCTTCAACTCTTCAAACCAGTTCAGCACCACGTTGATTTGCGTAGCGGATGAATTTTGCTCGCTTTCTTTGATCATCAGAAAGCGCTGCCCGTCCGGTGATAGCGGGCAGGCCCCGGAAGCTCTTTGAGGGACGGTACGTGGAGACTCCGAATCCCTCAACCACTTACTACGATGTCGCAAAACCAGGCTGAGTGGCAATGTCCACCGCCATGATCTTGTCCTCGCTGCGGTAGAACAACTCCCGCCCGTTCGGATTCCACACCGGCTCGGTACCACCTTCGGTCGAGATTTGCCATTTCCCGCCGGGGCCGGGATAAGGCTGCACGTAGACCTCATACCGGCCGGATTCGTCTGAGTTATAAGCCAGCCAGCGCCCGTCGGGAGAAAACCGTGGGCCGGCTTCGTTGAATCGCGTTTGGAGGAACGGCTGCGCCTTGTGGTCGCCCATCCGCAGGACCCAGATCTCAAATCGCTTGTTGGGATTGACTTCAACAAAGGCCAGCAGTTGCCCATCCGGGGACCACGAAGTCGGAGCCTGGGCGTCCTGGCTTGTGGTCAACCGCTCGAGGCCTCCGCTCCCGTCGGCCAGTTGCCAGAAAATGTTTTGCGGCCCTTCCTTGGCTGACCAAAACGCGATCCGCTTGCCATCCGGCCTCCAAACCGGGAAAAGGTTCTGATCTCCCTCAAACGTGAACCGGCTCAGCGTCGCCCGGGAGAGATCGTACAGCCAGACTTGCTCGGCGACCACCACAGCTAAACGGCGCGCGTCGGGAGAGAGCCGCGGTGCCCCGTACTCGCGCAGAGGAGCGGGCAAAGGCTGCTCTGTCCCACTGCGACTGACCCACACAGCCTGTCTTGCACCGTCGCCTGAACAGAACCCGCAACATAGACCAGCGATCCCGTGTCAGAAAAGCTGTACTGGGCGGCTCCGCTGGTTGTCGATTGCAGGACGCCCTCCACCACGGGCATCGCCGCGCCTGTGAGCGCGAGCCGCTGGGGATCAAAGGGAACGGCTATGAGCATCGCCACTGGCAGCGAAGAGCACTGTCTTGTCGCCGGGCAAGAACTCCGGCCAGTCGTGGTCGGTCTCCCCTTCCTCAAGATGAGTCAGCGCCTGCGGTGTGCCTCCCGCGTCCGAGACTTGCAGGAGAACTGCGGCTTGTTCGGAACCAAAGGCAATCATGCCTTGGCTGCCCCAACTTGCCCCTTGAGGGGATAGAGCATCGACGAGCGTCACCGCCGCGCCCCCGCTGACCG
This sequence comes from Acidobacteriota bacterium, assembly GCA_003224175.1. GTDB lineage: Bacteria > Acidobacteriota > Terriglobia > Acidiferrales > UBA7541 > Palsa-189. The sequence goes on along the minus strand of QHYQ01000210.1, from coordinate 18,091 downwards.
AGACCTTCTTCAGTTTTCCGCCAGTAAAAAAACCCAACCATTGGCCGTCGGGTGAGAAGAAGGGGTCGGTGGCTCCTTCCGTACCCGGGATCGGCCTAGCGTCTGAACTAGCCATCGCCCGAAGGTAAAGCTGTGGGAGGCCACTGCCCTGAGCCGCAATGTAAGCAAAACGAGTTCCGTCCGGCGAGAGAGCGATCGCCGGCGTATCCAACCCCACTAGACGCTGGCCCGCGGGCAGAGATATCGTGAAGCGAGTGACTGGCCGTGGCGGCACCGGCCTGAAATGCCAGACAGTAAGCCCGACGACGGCGCAGGCAGCTAGAACTGCTGCGGACCATAGCAGCATTTTGGTCCACTGCCTCCGGGCTGGAGTGGTGCGATCCATGCTCAGGCCCGCCGGCGAGCCGCCCTCTTGAATCGATTTCATCTCCAATTCCAGGTCTCGTGCCGTCTGCCACCGGTTTTCCGGGTCTTTCGCCAGGCATCGTCTCACCACACGGTCCAGGGCTGGAGGTGTCATGGGCTGAAGCGCAGAGATGGGCTGCGGGTCGGTCTCCAGAATCTTGGCGATTAAGCTGGCTTGGCTCTTACCTTCGAAAGCCTTCTTGCCCGTGGCCATCTCGTACACCACGGCCCCAAAAGTAAAGATGTCTGTGCGCGCATCTACCTCCTTGCCTTCCAGTTGTTCAGGAGCCATGTACTGGAGCGTGCCAAGGATTGTCCCTTGCGCTGTGATGGCAGCGTCCGCAGTGGGAAGCTTCGAGAGAGAATTATTCGGCGCCGCAGTTTCCTGCCGCAGCTTCGCCAAACCAAAATCGAGCAGCTTCGAGCCAGACTTGGTGAGCATGATGTTGCCCGGCTTTAGATCGCGATGCGTCACGCCCTTGCGGTGGGCCTTGTCCAGCGCGTCGGCAATCTCGATGGCGTAATGCAGGACTTGATCGAGAGGCAGTGGACCTTTCTTCAGCCGCTCCGCCAGCGTCTCGCCCTCCAGGTATTCCATTACGAGGAAATCGATTCCGTCCTGATGGCCTATGTCGTAGAGAGTGCAAATATGCGAATGGTTCAGGCTGGCAATGGTTCGTGCTTCACGCTCGAAGCGCTCGCGCAATTCGGCTCTATCGGAAAGGTGATCAGGGAGGATTTTGACAGCGACAATGCGATCCAGACGCGTGTCGCGGGCGCGGTAGACCTCGCCCATCCCGCCAGCGCCAATACTGGAGAGAATTTCGTAAGGGCCCAGACGTTTGCCGGAAAGGATCGCCATGGGCTGCTGCCAACTTATATCCGCGGGGTCCACGTAGAGCCCGCACCCGAGAATTGACAGAGTATAACCCTACCAGGCACATACACACCTGCAAATTCCTGCTCGTTCCCAAATTCTGAGAAGTCGGATTCTCGGAATTCGGCCCACAGCCTGCATTCGGGTCACATGCGGCGGTAGTCGTGGGTCCAGGCGAGGAATTCGCGGAGGCGGCGGCGTTCGCGCCACAAGAGAGAAAAAAAACGCGATGCGCCGGGAGGCTCGGCCTCAGGACCGAAGAAAGTCTCCATGCGCCAGCGCAGGTACGGGCTCTTCCACGGTCGCAGGCGATAGCCTCGCGACACCTTCCAGTAGTACCGCAGCACGAGTAGCATTGTAAGGGAAGAGGGCCTGCGCCGAGAGTGGCGCTTCGCAAAGGGCAGATTGCACGGAGGCCGAATCGAGTGTACTTTGTGTAGCGCCTGCAAGGCGGCAGTAGAGAAGCCTAGCGAGAGGTGAGGCGATGAAGCGGCGTGATTTCCTGCGTTCGGCGGGCATTGTATCCGCGGGCTTGGCATTTCCCGGGACGAGGTATCTGCTTGCGGAGGGCCCGATTCCAGCAGGTTGGCACACCTTCGACTTAACCACGCGCGTGGAACTCCTCAAACCCTCGGGCACAACGCGCATCTGGCTGCCGGCGGCGCTCATCTCCGAGACGCCTTTCCAGAAAACTCTCGTGAATTCCTATCACGCCGAGGGCGGCGCCTCCAGGATGATCGGAAGCAAGGCCGACGGGCTGGGAATCGTAACCGCGGAATTCCCTGCCGGCGTGAAGCCGGTCTTGACGCTCACGAGTCGCATCTCCACGAAAAATATCTCCGTGGATATCACGGCGGCCTCCAAATCGCAGGGCTGGCGCGAGCGAGTGGGATTCCGGCGCGCGACGTCGATGGCATCCGGGTGGCCAAGTCGGAATTGGGCTACAAGAGCCTGGGCACAGCCTCCGAAAATGTCACCAAGGCCCAGCACTGCCGCGCGGAAGTCTATCTCACGCGCTACGGCTGGGTTCCCGTCGATCCCGCGGACGTGCGCAAAGTGGTGCTCGAGGAACCGCCGGGAAATCGGCCGCTTGACGACGAGATGGTGAAGAAGGCTAGGACGCGGCTATTCGGCTCGTGGGAGATGAATTGGATCGCCTACAACTTCGCGCATGATGTCGCTCTGCCGGGATCGCACGGCGCGCCACTTCCATTCTTGATGTATCCGCAGGCAGAAACCGCCGACGGCCGGCTCGATTGTCTCGATCCCGATGGCTTCCGCTACGAGATCACGTCGCGGGAGGTCGCGCCGGAGAATAGCCGGTCATCGATTTAGCGCGCAGCAATTTCGGTCGCCGGTGGCGTAAACCCGCTCAGAATGACAACGGCTCAGTACCTAGCTCCAGCTCATGCGATGGCGCAAGGCAGTGATGTGCGCGACGTGATGCTTCCCGTGCCAGGAGTACGTCGTGAGCACATTGTCCAGGGTCATGGCGCCGCGCTCGGGATGCACGAGTTGCCGCGCAAAATCCTCGGGCCGCATGCCCCGCAGCAGTATCACCCATCGCTTGTGAAGCGCTTCGAGCAAAATCAGCGAGACTTCGATGGGCGTTTCCTGCGAATCCCCTAATTTCGCCCATAGTGCTTCGTCGTACGGTTTGATCGTCGGCTCATTTTCCGTGAGCGCAAGCTTGAAACGCACATAGGAATTCATGTGGCTGTCGGGCAAATGATGAATCAGCTGCCGCACGGTCCAGCCGCCGGGCCGGTAGGGCGTATCCAACTGCTCGACGGAAAGCCCGGCGATGGCTGCCTTCAGGCGGTTCGGCGCCTGCGCGATGGCGTCGATGGCCTGGCGGCGCTCGTCCAGAGCCAGCACCGGCTTCGAGGGACATCGCCCGATGGGATATCTCAGATCCTGCATGGCTGACTAATTCCCTTCCCTGTGTGCCGTCGGTGGCGAACTCGGCTCCGGCGCGGCACTTTTCGCAGACGCGAGTTCTGCTTTTGCCGCCTCGAAGAATTGCTGCACGATTCTGCGCGCGGCCGCGTCGAGCATTCGCTGTCCCACCGACGCGATCAAGCCGCCGACCTGCGCCTCGCCGGAATACGAGAGTTCGGTCTCGCTGCCTCTGGGAGCGAGATCGATGCGGCCTTCGCCCTTCACGAATCCTGGCAAGCCTTTGCCGTCCATTTTAATGACCAGCGAATGCGGCGGCTTCTTGTGCGCAAATTCCAGCGTACCGGCATATTTCCCAGAGATCGCCGCGATGCCGAATTTGACTGCGGCCTTGTAGCGGTCCGGGCCATCGGCTTCCAGACGCTCGCAGCCGGGAAGCAATCGCGAGAGCCGCGAGGCATCCGTGAGCAGCGACCAGACTTCCTCGGGCGGCCCGGGCAAGTTGGCCGTGCCCGCGAATTTCACGCGCTGCCTCGGGCCGCTTCGATCGCGCGCGCGACCGCTCGGCGCGTGAACACGCGAGCCATCTCGCGGCGATACTCCCCCGAGGCGTGCAGATCGGAAAGCGGCTCCACGCCCTGCGCGGCATTGCGCGAAGCATCCTCGATCACTTTGTCGGAGACAGCTTTGCCGCTGAGCGCTTGTTCTACCGCTTCGGCGCGAAACGCCTTGGCCGCGAGCCCCGTGATTCCAATGGCAGCTTGCTCGATAATTTTGCCGCCCTTGCCAAGAAGAATATTCGCCGCCACTCCGACAATGGCGAATCCTGAAGCCGGCTGGTGCAGCTTCTCGTAAGCCGTGCCGGACGACGCCCGGCGCGGCGCAACGCGGATCTGCGTGAGGATTTCGCCGGGATGAAGCTGTGTGGTGAGCATATCCACAAAGAAATCGCGCGCCGGAATCGTTCGCGTGCCTGACGTATTGGCCGCAATGATTTCCACATCGAGTGCGAGGATGGCCGCAGGATAATCGGCGCCCGGATCGGCATGGGCCAGGCTGCCGCCGATCGTGCCACGATTGCGCACCTGCACGTCGCCGATCTGCGCGGCGGTCTCCGGGAGCAAAGGGCACTTCGATGCCAGCAAAGCCGACTGCTCAATGTCCGCATGTGTGGTCAGCGCGCCTATGGCGAGCTGGCCGCTTTCTTCGCGGATATAGCTCATGCCGCGCAGATGGCCGATATCGATTACGTAGCGTGGCGCCGCCAGACGCAATTTCATCAGCGGCAATAGACTATGGCCGCCGGCGAGCAATTTGGCTTCGTCGCCGTGCCGCTGCACGAGGCGCAAAGCGTCCTCGAGAGTTTTGGGAGCGTGATATTCAAACGATGCGGGAATCATTGCACCCTCCGGCCGTCTTTGTGCATCAGTTGCCAAATTTTCTCGCGCTTGAAAGGCATGTCCACGTGATGAACTCCAAACGGCGCGAGCGCATCGGCCACGGCTCCCGCCAGCGCAGGCGTGGCGCCGATGGTGCCGGCTTCGCCCACGCCCTTCACGCCCAGCGGATTTACTGGCGTGGGCGTAACGGTGCGCGCCGTCTCGATCCAGCACATGTCCGAAGCGCGCGGCAACGCGTAATCCATCAGTTCGCCGGTGATGAGCTGCCCTTGCTCGTCGTACACGGCTTCCTCGAAGAGCGCCTGGCCCACTGATTGCACGATTCCGCCTTGCACCTGGCCCTCCACCAGCAGTGGGTTAATTACGTTGCCGCAGTCATCGACGGCGACGTAGCGCACGAGCTTGACGTCGCCGATCTCCGCATCAATCTCGACGACACAAATATGCGTGCCAAAGGGATAAGTGAAATTGGTTGGCTCGAAGAATGTCGTGGCTTCGAGACCCGGCTCCATCTCCGCGGGCAAAGTCTTGGCTACGTAGGCTGCGGAAACTGCTTGGCCGAATGGCACCGATTTCTTGGGCGATTCCCTGGCCGAGATTTTCCCGTCGGCGAAAACCATGCGCTCGGGATCGGAACCAACGAGGTGTGCGGCGATGCGGGCGAGCTTTTCCTTCACTTTCTGCAAGGATTTGTACACGGCGGTGCCACCCACGGCCGTGGCGCGGCTTCCAAACGTGCCGATGCCGTAGGGCACGATCGAAGTATCGCCATGCACGATTTGCACCTGCTCCGGATCGATTCCCAAAATATCGGCTCCCATCTGCGCAAACGTTGTCTCCTGTCCCTGTCCGTGAGGAGATGAGCCGGTCATGATGCTGACTCTGCCTGTGGGTTCGACGCGCACCGTGGCGGATTCCCATCCTCCCGCAGGCATGGCGCTCGAAGGGCCCATGCCGCAAATCTCTACATAAGTGGAAATACCGATACCCGTATAGCGCCCTTCCTTGCGCAGCTTGGCTTGTTCCTGGCGCAGCTTTTTGTAGTCGGCGATCTTCAGCGCCAAATCCAGCGCTTTTTGATAATCGCCGCTGTCGTAGATCAATCCCGTCGGAGTGGCATAGGGGAAATCTTTGGGTTGCGGGAAATTTTTCCGGCGCACCTCCACCGGATCTTTCTTCAGCTCCGCCGCCACCAAATCCATGACGCGTTCGATCAGGTACGTCGCTTCCGGCCGGCCCGCGCCGCGATAGGCGTCGGTGGCCATTTTGTTGGTAAAGACGCCGGTGATCTCCATGCGCGCGGCGGGAATTTTGTAGCATCCGGTCATCATCAAGCCGGTGAGCGTGGGAATCAGCGGCGTAAGCAACTGATAATAGGCGCCGAGGTCGGCGATCACGCGGCAGCGCAGCCCGAGGACGGTTCCATCGCGCTTTATGGCCACTTCGACGTCGTCGATCTGGTCGCGTCCGTGAATCGTCGCTTGAAAATTTTCGCGACGCGATTCGGTCCATTTCACCGGTTTGCCGAGCTGGATCGCCAGATACGCAACGATCGCCTCTTCCGGATAGACGTTGAGTTTGGTTCCGAATCCGCCACCCACCTCCGGCGTGACCACGCGCACCAACGTCTCGGGAAAATTCAGCATGGAAGCGATTTGCGTGCGCAGCAGATGAGGAATCTGCGTGGAGCTCCAGACTTTAAGCTGGCCCTCGCCGGGCTGGTAGTCCGCAAGTACGCCGCGCGTCTCGATGGGTACGGGGATCAAACGCTGGTTCACGATGCGCTGCTTGATCACTTTATCCGCCGCCTTGAACGCGGCCTTCAGATCGCCGCCCTCCAGTTCCCACTTGAACGCGACATTGTCTTTGTGACCCGCGTGCAGCGGCGCGGCCCCCTTTGCGATGGCCTTTTCCGGATTCACGATCGGCGTGAGCGGCTCGTAGTCCACTTCGATCAGATCGAGGGCGTCGCGCGCCGCGTAACGATCGCTCGCCACCACCACGGCCACGGCTTCGCCGACGAAGCGAACGCGGTCGCGGGCCAGCACCGGCCGCGCGCCCGACTTCATGTCCGGAATTTGCGCCGCGCAAGGCACGGGCTGGATCGCGCCGTCGATGTCCGCACCGGAAAGCGCGAGAACCACGCCCGAAGCGCGTCGTGCCTTTGACAAATCCACCGAACGGATATTCGCGTGCGCATAGGGACTGCGCAGGAAGGCGGCGTAAAGCATGCCGGCGAGGTTGAGATCATCGACATAGTGGCTGAGCCCCTGGATCAGCCGCGGGTCTTCCTTGCGCTTGAGCGGCTTGCCGATGAATCGCGTGGTCATGGCGTTCTCCCGGAGCTCGCGGACATTTTCAGCGGCTTGCGAGCGTTCATTTTCTTGGCCGCGTACTGCACTGCTTCGATGATGTGCTGGTACCCGGTGCAACGGCAAAGGTTCCCGGAAAGCGCGCTGCGGATTTCGCTTTCATTGGGGTTCTTTTTTCTTTGCAGCAGATCGACAGCGGCCAGAATCATACCCGGGGTGCAATAGCCGCATTGCAGCCCATGTTTCTCCCAGAAACCTTCCTGCACGGCATGCAGGGCGCCATTTCCGGCGGCACCATTGCCGGAGCCCTTTTGGGAATTGGAAGCGAGCCCTTCGATGGTCGTGACTTCGCCGCCCGAGGCCTGCACGGCCAGCAGCGTGCACGATTTCACCGCTTTGCCATCGAGCAGCACCGTGCATGCGAGAATGCGGCCCCAGATGCGGCTTGTGGCGGGTTTGCCCAGGTAAGCTTTGTGACCGGCGACGGGGGCGGTGGGGGTCTCGTCGTATTCGCGGTGCACGACGCGAATGCGCACGCCGGGACGCAATTTTCGCGCATCGAGAAACTCCAGGAACTTGGGATCTTTCTCGTAGACAGCCAGAATCTCCACGGCTCGCCCGACGGGGACGTCAGCGAGCACGACCGCATGTTGTGTGCGCTTCAGCCGTGCCAGCCCGCCGCGCAGCGGCACACCGTGCGGGCAGGCGCTATCGGCGCCGAAGCGACGGATCAGCAAGGCCTCCACTTCGGGAGAAAGGCCATGTTCGAGACGCTCGGCGGCCGCGTGTGCCAGGGTCCAGTCGAGGCCGATCACATCGGTCAGGAGTTTTTCGGCCAACTGATGGCGCAGCGCCAACCGTTCGGCTTCGCTCCGTCCTTGGCGCGTCAGACGAATGTAGCCGTCGCGTTCTATGCGCAGCAGGCCGTCGCGAGTCATACGCTTGAGCGCGGCGGTCACAGCCGGAGGCGTGACTTCCAGTTCTTCCGCGAGGCGCGCGCTGATTGGGGCTTGATCGTCCTGTTCGAGCTCCCAGATGGCCTTCAGATAATCTTCCCGGGAGACGCTGGTGGTTTCGCGGGGCACGAAAGCTCCTAACGGCGCGGCATGGGGTTGGATTCGGCAGTGCTGGTTTGCGAAGAGGCGGGTTTCGATGCGCTCGAGTCGAACGAGTTCCGGGCAGCACCTTCCGCCGCCAGTTTCAAGAAGTACTCATGCACGCTCGTGTCTCCGGTGAGCTCGGGATGAAATGTGGCCACGAGTATGCGCCCGTCGCGCACAAGTACCGGCCTGCCGCCTTCGCGTGCGAGCACCTCGACGCCGGGTCCAAGCTCGTCGATCCAGGGCGCCCGAATGAAGACCATTTCCAGCGGCTCGGCTCTCAGTTTTGTTGGCGCGCTGCGGACGTCGCTCGCCACTTGCCGTCCGTAGGCGTTGCGCGTGATCACCAGGTCGGCGAATCCCAAAGAATCCTGTGCAGGGGCGCGCACCTCGCGTGCCAGGAGAATGGCGCCCGCGCAAGTGCCAAAAAAAGCTGCGCCGCGTGCGTCTAGCGCACGCAGGGCCGCTTCGAGGCCTTCCTCCTTTAAGAACTTGAGCATGGTGGTGCTTTCGCCGCCGGGCAAAATCATGGCGTGCACCTGCGCGGCTTCTTTGGGCGTACGCACCAGCACGTAATCGGCGCCGAGCCGCTCGAGCATGCGGGCGTGCGCTTCATAATCGCCTTGCACAGCGAGGATGCCGATTTTCATGGCAACACAGTCGAGAGTTTAAAGCGACGATCCGACCAGGATCGCCATCCCGAGCGAGCATCGCGAGCGAGGGATCTCTCGGACATCCGCCGCTCAACACACTGGCCTCAAAGAACCCCTCTGCTTCCGGAGGGATTCACCCGCCCGTGCGGGTTAAGAATGACACGGCCCAGCCGGTCGCGAGGCTACCAGCCGCGTGTCTGCAGCAATTCCTTGGGATCGAGTTGCCGCACGTCGAGGCCTCTCATGGCCTCGCCGAGCTCTTCGGAAGCTTCGAGCACGGCCTTCGCGTCCTCGTAGTGCGTGGCCGCTTTGACGATGGCCCGCGCGCGCTTATCGGGGTCGCTCGATTTGAAAATTCCCGATCCGACGAAAACTGCTTCGGCCCCAAGCTGCCGCACCAGCGCCGCATCAGCAGGCGTAGCGATGCCACCGGCAGAAAAATTCGGCACCGGCAGTTTGCCCTTCTGCGCCACTTCGCGGACCAATTCGAACGGCGCGGCCAAGTCCTTGGCCGCGTGCACAAGCTCATCGCCGCGCAGCGTCGTGAGCCGCCGCATCTCGCTCATGATGGCGCGCATGTGGCGCACTGCTTCCACGATGTTCCCCGAACCCGCTTCGCCCTTGGTGCGAATCATGGCCGCGCCCTCGGCGATGCGCCGCAAGGCTTCGCCCAGATTGCGCGCTCCGCAGACAAATGGCACTTTGAAGTCGTGCTTCCAGATATGATTTTCCTCGTCTGCGGGCGTCAGCACTTCGCTTTCGTCGATGAAATCGACCTCCAGCGCCTGTAAGACTTGCGCCTCGGCGAAATGGCCGATGCGCGCCTTGGCCATCACCGGAATGCTCACCGTATTCATGATCTCGCGAATGATTCGCGGCGACGCCATGCGCGCCACCCCGCCTTCCTTGCGGATATCAGCGGGCACGCGCTCTAGCGCCATCACGGCGCAGGCCCCAGCCTGCTCGGCGATGCGCGCCTGCTCGGCCGTGGTGACGTCCATAATCACGCCGCCTTTGAGCATCTCCGCGAGACCGACTTTCACTCGCCATTGGTTATTGGCATTTCCATTGCTCGAATCCATCATTGACTCCTTGCGCGCGTATCCGCGCTGGCACTCCTTGCACCCGTTTCCGCGCTAGCCTGATTCTTCTTATTGTATCGTTCCGGGTCGATAATCACGAAGCGTCCCCGGCCGCGAGCCAGGAGAACTCCCGCTGCGTTGCGGATCTCTCCTTCCTGATATAGCTCGCGGCCATCGCGGCGCGTCGCAAAACCCTCCACTCGCAGTTCCTCGTCCACCCGCACTGGCCGAAGATATTCGACGGTGAGCTCGGCCGTGACGGCGCGCACGTTGCTAAACCGGCTCAGCTTGCTCATGACTTCGTCGAGCACCGTGGCGATGATTCCGCCGTGAATGAATCCGGTAGCGCCCTGATACTCCGGCCCCAGCCGGAACCGTCCGATGACTCGCTGGCTCGATTCATCGAACTCGAAAGCCAGCCTCATTCCGCGCGCATTGCCGCCGCCGCACCCGAAGCACGGATTTGCCGGATCAGGTTCGCTCATGCGATTCGCCGCTCGGCGTTGGCGCGCATCCGCCTCACACCAGCGCCACACGCGACGGCTCGAAGCGCCGCGCGCCGCGCTGCCGCTTGCTCAATTCCGACCGCAAAATATCGCCCAGCGTGGCGACTCCCCGCGCGATCTGCCGCTCGGCCAATCCCGAAAAGCCGAGCCGCAACGTATTGGGCTGCGGGCTTTGCACATAGAAATAGCGCCCCGGCGCAAAGACGACGCCGCACTCGCGCGCCCGAACCAGCAGTTCATTGGCATCGAATCCCGGTGGCAGCTCCACCCAGATGGACATTCCCCCATTCGGATGCGTCCAGCGCGTCTCCGAAGGCATGTGCCGCACCAGCGCGTCTTCGACTGCGGCCAGCCGCGCGGCGCAGAGCTTGCGAACACGCTCCACATGCCGCACCAGCAGCCCTCGCCGCGTAAACTCAGCCATCGCCGCCTGGGAAAGCTGATCGGTATGCAAGTCCGTCGACTGCTTGACCACGCGCAGGCGCTCGATCACGTTGGGAGGCGCAACCACCCAGCCCACACGGAGCCCCGGAAAGGCCATCTTCGAGAAGCTATCGATCTGCACGACAAGGTTCGTGCGGTCGAGTTGCTTCAGCGAGGCCAGACGATCTCCGCGCGCCACAAGACGCGCGTAGATATGGTCCTCGATAATGGGAACCTGGTGCCTGGACGCAATCTCCAGCAGCTTGCGCCGGGCCGCGAGCGTCATGGAAAGCCCCGTGGGATTGTGAAAATCCGGCATCAGGAACATTAATTTCACGCGATTGGCGGCGAGCGTCTGCTCGAGTGCTTCCAGGTCCAGACCCGGGGTCGCGCCGGGGCCGGTCTCGGTGCGCACGGGAACGCCCAGGCAGCGCGCTCGCGCCGCTGCTAAAACGGCGATGGCGCCCGGATAGGTGGGATTCTCCAGGATAACGGCATCGCCCGGCCGCAGAAAAGCCTTGCAGATCAGGTCCAGCGATTGCTGGCACCCGTCGGTAATCAGCAGATGTTCCTCGCGTGCCTGCAAGCCTTCGCCGCGCAACAATTCCAGCAGGGCTTTGCGGAGCGGCGGATAACCGTCGGTCGCGCCGAGTTGCAAAATCCGCGCACCTTCCCGGTGCAGAACGGTATTGCAGCAATTGCGCATCTCGGCCACAGGTAAGAGTTCTTCCGGCGGGTGCGCCACGACAAAGGAAATTCCGCTGGCCGGCATCGTGCGGATCAGGCGATCGAGCGCGTCGTCACCGCGGTCGTCGGCAAAAAGCGATTCCCAGCGAATGGCTCCGCCCGGAACGAGCGATGGCGGCGGAGGCGCGATTTGTAACGACCTGCTATTGGCACGGATGAACGTGCCCCGTCCGACGTGGCCTTCAATCAGGCCTTCGGACTCGAGCTCCGCATAGGCATTCGCCACCGTCGTGCGATGCACGCCCAGATGCTGCGCCAGCTCGCGGCTCGCCGGAATGCGGTCGCCGACCCGCAACTCTCCGGCATGCACCAGCGCGCGCAGCTGATCGCAGAGCTGCACGTAGAGCGGGATGTGGCTTTCGGCCTGTAGTTGTAGGGGAAGCATTGGCTCTCCTGATGGGGCCAATATAGCGTGGAATTATAGCCCGTAAAGAGCCAATTTGTCTCTTTGAGGTCCGTCGCTCAACTAACTACGATCGGAGACTTATCAACCGCGACGAGTGCCAAACCTAGGAAAAAACAAGGGAGGATCAGGTACACGGGCCTAGGGAACCATCCATCCCTTAAAATGGTGCTCATTTGAAGGCATAGGTCGCTTCGGAGCAGACAGATTTACATTACGCTATTTCGTGGCCGCGGTTTCGCCGAGCTTGCGCAGACGCTCCTGCAGCTTGCGCCGCAAAGTGGAAGGCGTGTTGGGATTAAAGGCGACCAGGTACCAAAGGGGCTGACTACGGTCCCTGGAAAGCCAGGCCAGCGTGGCCGGATCGGCGTTCGGATGCCGCGCGACATTTTCGCGAATCGCGCCGTAGGGATGCCGCGCCAGGCGGCTGAGCGTTTTGGAGGAAACCTTGGGATGCTCGCTGATGAGCCGCAGCAGATAAAAATCCGACTTGGGCGCCTGCTTGACCAGCTTTTCCAGTTGCTCGGCACTGGCCTCGGCGCTCAGCACCATCCCGACTTTTTCGTCCCACGAGGCGTTCACTTCGTTCAGCTCTTTGGTGCGGGCATGAATCAATTCTTCGAGCACGCGGCGCTCGTGATTACGTCGCGCCGGGGGAAGCTGCGTTCCTTCGAGCGAATCGAGCACGCGCAGCAGATGCTGCCGCTCACCGAAGACAATCTGTGTGGTGCGCTGCGGAGTATTCCGGCCGTCGCCTTGTACCAAGTCTGAGCGTCTCATGCGAGCCTCATCTCGGGACTCCCAGTTCGCCGGCCAATGCGGCCAACTCATCATCCCGGATAAACAAATTCTTGGAATCCAGAGCCTTCCCAGCCTCGATATTCTTCTTCAGCAGCAACCCCGCCAGGTCGATCTTCTCTTCCCGGCTCAAGCTGCGTAGCGCTTTCTCAAATCCTTTCAACGCATTACCGGAAAGACCCACCGCCACCTCTTCGCTCGCGCCCTCCCGTGCATCCGCGGCGCGTGTGACGCGAAAGAAATACAGCTCCGGACGGTCGCCCAAAGTCAAGAAGCCGGCGCGCAGAAACTGAACCGCACAACGCTTGCCGTCGGGTGCCATTGCCTCGAACCTTTCCCAAAGCGGCTCATACTTCATTGGGCATTATGCCGCCCCTGTAAATCCTGAGTAAAGCAGGACCCGGGCGGAAATTTCCAAGTCGGCAATACATAAGGCCTAAAATTCACGGCGGACCGCATGCCGAGCGAGGAAGCTTGCTTATTGCGGCGCTTTGGCGCCGCCCTCTATCGCGAGGAAGGGCGCGGAAGTTCGAGAAACGGATTGCTGGCGCGCTCCTCGCCGATGGTGGTGATGGCCCCGTGTCCCGGATAGACGACGGTTTCATCCGGCAGAATCAGAAGCTGCTGGTGAATCGAGCGCAAAATTTGGTCGCGCGAGCCACCCCAAAGGTCGGTTCGGCCGATACTCCCGGCGAAAAGTGTATCGCCTGCAAGCAACTTTCCCGCATCGGCGCCGGGCTTCTGTTCTTTCTGCGGAGCGAGATAGAGTGAGATGCTTCCCGGCGAGTGACCCGGCGTGTGCAGGACGTTCGCCTCGAAGCGGCCCCAGCGCAGCGTCTCGCCCTGGCGCAAAAACTGATCCACGGTGACAGGGTCGGGAGCGCGCATGCCGATCCAAGCGGCCTGTAGGTCGAGATGACGATAAAGCTCCATATCGTCGCCATGCATGAGCACAGGCGCGCCGGTGGCCAGCTGCATCTGGCGTAAGCCGCCCACGTGGTCGATATGAGCGTGCGTGCTCACGATGGCTTTTACGGTCAGTGCGTGCCTGGCGAGCACTTCGAGAATCCGGCCGGCTTCGTCGCCCGGATCCACGACGAGCGCTTCGCGCGTTTCGGGATCGCCGATGATAGAGCAATTGCATTGCAATATTCCGACCGGCAGGATTTCGTGAATGATCTTTTTTGATCTGGGGTCTGATGTGGGGTCGGCCATGCGATTCTCAATGCAACCGACTATAGCATTCCCCGCTGGAAACCTGCTCCTAAGCATCTTTCTGCTAGACTAGGTTTGTGAACGAACAAAACGCAGAAAAAGCCGCCCATCTGGAGACTCCGTTGCTTGAGGCGCATCGCGCGGCGGGTGCGGAATTCGCCGAATATTTCGGAGTGCGATTGCCGGCACAATTTCGCGATCCGCTTGCCGAATACGCCGTGGCACGCAATGGCGTCGCGGTGATCGATACCAATTTCCGCGCCGTTTTCGCGCTCTCCGGCCCTGACCGCGTGCGTTATCTCAACGCCGTAACGTCCGGCAATATCCGTGATCTCGCGCCTGGCCAGAGCGTCCTGGGCCTGCTGCTCAATGCGCAAGGCCACATGCTGGCCGAGCTCATCACGTTAGCACTCGAGGATCGGCTGCTTGTGCTCGGTCAAGCATTCTTGCGGCAAAGGACGTTCGAGATTCTGGAAAAATTCATCATCATGGACGATGCCACCCTCACCGACGAAACGACATGCTGCGGCTCGAAGCGGGGATTCCCTGGTTCGGAACCGATTTCGATGAACATCATATTCCGCAGGAAGCGGGAATCGAATCAACACACCTGAGCTTCACCAAAGGCTGTTACACGGGCCAGGAAATCGTGGAACGGGTTCGCTCGCGCGGCCACGTCAACCGGCGTCTCGCCGGATTGCTGTTCGGCAGCGCCGACGCGCCCAAACCAGGGACAGCGATTTTAGCTGCAGATGGAACCGAAGCCGGGCGCGTAACCAGTGCCGCATTCTCGCCTGTGGCAGGCAAAGCGATCGGCATGGCTTACCTGCGGCGCGAATATCTCGAGTCCGGTACGAATCTTCACTGCGGCCATACGTCTGCCGGGGTGATCGAACTGCCGCTGCGCGCGGCGGTCGCCTCCGAAATTTCCTGAAGCCAATTCAGGAATGGCAAGAGGCCTCAGGTCTCGGCCACACAAACCGCGGGCCGCGACCTGAGCCACAAATCTGCCGCTTTTGCGCTAACGCTAAATTCAGCTTTTTCGGGGAAGAGTCAAATAGAAGACGGCGCCTGCATCTGGCTGGGCTTCGGCCCAGACTCTTCCGCCGTGTCGCAGAATCACCCGCCGCACGTTCGCCAGGCCGACGCCTGTTCCCTCGAACTCTCTTTTGTCGTGCAAACGCTGAAAGGCGCCAAACAGCTTGGTCACCTGCTGGGGGTCGAAACCTACCCCATTATCGCGAACAAAGAGAACCCACTCTTCGCTGTTCCCTTCGAGCGAGCCGATTTCTATTTCGGCAGGATTCCGCGGTCGCGTATATTTCAGCGCATTCGAGATGAGGTTGACGAAAACGGGCTTTAGAAGCGAGACATCGGCCCACACGATCGGCAGCGCCGGCCGTTTCCAGACAATATTCCGTCCGCGAATTTCCCGCTCCAGTTCCCCAATGGCCTCGGCAATCAGTCCGTTCAGGTCCACTTCTCCCATGGTGAGCTCTGTGTGAGACGCCCGGGACAGTCGCAGGAGGTCATCGATCAGCGCCGCCATCTGTGTTGCCGCATCGACAATCTTCTGGAGATGCTGTTGATCCTTTTCGACAAGGGACGCGCCCGCGTTGTCTTTGAGCAGTTCGGCAAAACCCAGAATCCGCGCCAAGGGGTTGCGCAGATCGTGCGATACAGAATAGGAGAACGCCTCCAACTCCTCGTTGGCGGCTTGCAAAAGCACCGCCCGTTGCTGCAGGTCTTTGTTGAGGTGCTTGATGAGCTGCTCGCCCCGCAATCGTTCCCCAATCTCTTCACGCAGCTCCCGATTCGCCTGTGAGAGCTCGGCGGTGCGTTCGGCTACGCGCTCTTCCAGTTCGAGCGTCAACAGCATCACTTCGTGGTTGGTGGCCTGGAGCTCCTCCTGCAGCAGGCTGACGACGGATTGCCTCTTCGAGGGGGACACTTGGAGGCGCGAAGGACTCATGGTGCCTCAGACTTTACGGCGAGTACGGTGGCGTCGTCATTGCCAATGGCCAAATCGCGCATCAGCCGGGAAGCGATTTCCTTCGCGGGTTCGCGGCCGAGGCCGGGAAAATCATCCCATTGCCAGTGCGTGCGAAGCCCGTCGGTATGCAAGACCAGAACCCAGTACGGATCCCAGGAGATTTCGTGGACAGAAACACGCAGCTCATCCACTCCGACGATGCCGCGGCGCGGTAGAAAAGCGATGCGCTCGCGGCTTCCGCAAACGCGCGCTTCCACGTTTCCAACACTTGCAAAGCTCATTCGCGCCGGCGGAGAGAAACGCGCCAGGGCCATGACCACGCCTCGCGTGGCGCGGCAGGCACGGCTCGCTCCCAGAAAAATCTTCTCCAGCGGCAGATCATCGTGCTTTTGAACGTAGCCTTGCGCCGCCAAAGCGGCTACTTGCGCTAGCTCCCCGTGGCCCAGACCATCGATTACGCCCACGAGCAATTGCCGGTTCTGCCGCTTCACGATAAAGGCATCGCCGTTTTCCGGTGCGAACGCCCGCGAGCGCGTCATCACGCCCACATCCCAGAGTCGCGGCGCCATGGGCTCGGATGATCAGATTCGTACTCAATTCCGCGACGGCGATGACAATTTCCTCGCTGCTCTCATCGGGAAAACCTGCTGCCAGCGCCATACGGCGGGCCGATTGCTGCGCCGACACGCAGTCTGCCTTTTCAGCGATTACGAACTCCAAGGATTTCCCCGCATCCATGGAATCAGCGCCGGCGCCACTTCCTTACGGTCACTCTGGTGCCTTTGCCGATGCCGCTATCGATCTCCATTTCGTCCATGAGGCGTTTGGCGCCGGGCAATCCCATTCCCAGACCACCGCCGGTGCTGTAGCCTTCCCGGACCGCTTCATTCACATCGGCTATTCCCGGGCCCTGGTCTTCGAATCGCAACTCCACGCCTTTGTTTTCGCCGTTTGTGAGCGCACGCCACTGCATCACTCCCGCACCCGCATACTTGAAGACGTTGCGGCTGAGTTCCGATGCGGCGGTCACAATTCGGGCGGTCTCGGTAACGCCGAAACCGAGCTTGGTGGCGAGGTCGCGGATGGCACGCCGCGCCATGGCGATATCGGCTTCCTGCTTGATCTTTACTTCGCCCTGATCCTCAACGTTCACGGCGCGGCCTCGTTCCATTGCCCTGCTTGCCGATCATATCCAGCGCGCGGTCGATCGTCAGCGCCGTGCGAGTTTTGCCCAGGGTCACTCCCAGTTCGGTGGCTGTGATGGCCACGGCGGGACTCATGCCGGCGATGATGGTTTCCCCGCCCATCAGTCCAACCATCTGCGCGGTCTCCGCGACGGTCCTGGCGAAATAGGAGTCGAGAATCTCCACCTTCGATAGGTCCAGGACCAGCCCGCGGACATCGTTCTGATCCATGGCTTCCAGCGTCCGCTCTTGCAGCGCCGCCACGGTGGCGTCATCGGGATCGGCCGGCATGGTGACCAGCAGCACGTCGTGGATTCTGATTACGGAGATCGATTCGTTGCCCATCGATGGGACCTGCCTAAACGTGGCCGTTGGCGGCGACGACCTGGAGGTTCAGCAAGCCGAGAGCGACGCGTAATCCCGTCGTGAGAGACGATCGAGTGGTCACGTGCGATAAATCAACTCCCAGATGCACGAGGGTTTGCGCGATGGCGGGGCGCACGCCGGTGAGGACCACATCGGCCCCGATGTAACGCACGGCCTTAATGGTTTCGATCAGATGCTGCGCCGTCTGCGTATCGATGGTGGGAACTCCGGTAATGTCCAGCAAGGCGACCGGGGCGCTCGTTTCGGTAAGGCGCTGCAGAAGGCGCTCCATAAGCTGCTGGGTGCGCGCGCTATCCAGCATGCCGATCAGAGGCACGAGAAGAACACCCTCCCAAACCTGGACAACAGGCACCGTGGCCATCTCCAGGATGTCGCGGCTCTGCTGTTTGAGTTTCTCTTCGGCGTGCTTGCGCTCGCTAAGATCGCGGGTGACCTTGCCGAAGCCTTTGAGATTGCCCTTGTCGTCGCGCAGAGCAGTGATCACCACATTGGCCCAGAAGCGGCTGCCGTCTTTGCGTAGGCGCCAGCTCTCATCTTCAAATCTGCCGTCGCGGGCGGCGAGTTCGAGTTCGCGCTCGCACTTTCCATTGGCTATGTCCTCGGGCGTATAAAAGGCAGAGAAGTGCTTGCCGATGATTTCGTCCGCACGATAGCCCTTGAGCCGCTCGGCCGCCGCACTCCAACTGGCAATGTGGCCTCGCGGATCC
>QHYQ01000182.1 GCA_003224175.1 Acidobacteriota bacterium | reverse complement strand
CGATAAGAAGCTCACCCTGAAAGCGACGGTCACGGAATGGGTCTGGGCCAATCCCCACTGCTTCCTGAAATTCGATGTGATGGATGAAAAAGGCAATGTCGCCCATTGGATCGCTGAAACGAGTAATCCTGCGGACATGACCAACCTCGGGTGGAGCAGACAGCTCTTCAAGCCCGGCGATCACGTTACTGTGACTCTGCAGCCCGTGAAGAATGGCGCGCCGATTGGGCGCGTCATGCAGGTTGTGCTCGCGAACGGCCAGACATTGGGTACGCGGATACCAGGAGTATTTGGCCCGGAGGTCGACGCGCCTAAGCCGGTGGATTCTTCCAAATAGCGGCATGCTGAATGACCCTGAAGGCGTGAGTGCTGAGCGTCCGATGTTCCGGGGCACGCGCTGCACGAGGCCAGACGTGGCGGGGTCGTGAGCTCACGGCCTGCGGCTTTCTCATCGCAAGGAGGTTCACGCAATGTCGAGGCGATCGTTGACTTTTGTCCTTCCCGCAGCGGCTGTGCTGTGCTCTTGCCTCGTCTCCAGCTTCGCAACTCGCGCGCAGCAATCGGGGGCCGTACAAAATCAGAATGCAGCGCCCGCGGCGCTCTGGAATACGCCGAGTATTGCACCCAAGCAACCGCAAGCGCCTTCCGGCCCGGCACCGCGCCGTGACATCACCGGAATTTGGGATGCGTTCGCGGCCGGAATCCAGCCCACTGGAGTTAAGAGCCATGCTCCATTTACGGAGTGGGGCGAAAAAATGGCTAGTGCCTATAAGCCCGGCGATGGCCCTCGAAAGGTTGCCCTCGGCCTCATCAATGATCCACTGGACGGTTGCGATCCGGCAGGTTTTCCGCGCGATTTATTCTTCGAATTGCGGCCGTTTAGGATTGCCCAGACCCCCGATCAGATCCTGATGTTATACGAATACCAAAAGGTCTGGCGCGCCATATGGACTGATGGTCGCGAGTTGCCCAAGGATCCCGAACCCAGGTGGTATGGTTACTCCGTTGGGCACTGGCAGGATGACTACACGTTCGTCGTGGATACCGTAGGATTGGACGAACGAACTTGGCTCGATAATGCCGGCGACCCGCACAGCGCCGATATGCGAGTCGAGGAAACCTATCATCGCGTGGATCAGAACACTTTAGAGCTCACCGTTAAAATCGACGATCCAAAGGCCTATAAGGAACCCTGGTTGGGCCTCAACAATTTCATCTTGCGGCGCCAACCGGCGAGTTTCGATATCCGCGAGATGATCTGCGCCCCGTCGGAGGCCGAAGAATACAAGAAAACGGTCGCCGAACCCGCTACGAAGTAGCGTCAAAGCATTCGCGCGGGTGTGCTGACTAGGAACGGTGCCTGCGTGTTAAGTAATTCGAAACGGAACGTCACGGTGCAATAAAGGTAAACTGAGATTCAGCCCTTCTTCATTTCCTGGCGCACGATTGCCTCGAGTGCCGGGCGCAGCACTTCCCGATTCACCACTTCCATGATTTGGGGCTGCATGCGTTCGAGCAGCCGGTTCACGACTGCTTCGATCATTTCGGGGGTGGGAGGAGTCGGCGTGGCGCCTGGAGCAGAAGCAAACAGCGAATCCTTCTGCGCCGTTTCGCTGGCATGTCGATCGGAACCCTCTGCTGAAGCGCCCGATCCCGGCAACGTATTCAGCTCCGAAAATGCCAGCCGGGCGGCCTCGGTCGCCGCGGTAATCACCGCTTCGCGATTCGGCAGCGGCGGTAACTCCAGCTCCAGGGGCCCAACTTGATCGTGAGTATGGAGCGGCTCTTCCGCCCTGACGGGCGTCTCGGCAGTTGAGTCCGTCACAGCAGGCAAGAAAAGCGGTGCAGCATCCTCCCTGACCGGCGACTCCAGAGACTTCGACTCCACAAAATGGCCACGATCTGCTTCAGTTGATTCCTCGTCCATCGGCGCTTCTTGCGTCGGCGCCGAGAACGTAGGCGTCTGGTCAAATTCGAAGAGTTCACGCGACATTTCTGGCGGTGCAGATGGAGAAGATGGCGCCTCCTCCGTGGACTGAGCTACAACGGCGTTACTGTCGTCTTCATCTATCCTTGCCAGTTCCGAAGGATTCGTGTCCTGCGAACTAGCCCCTTCACTTTGAGAAACGATAGTTTCCTGCTGTTCAGCGCCAAACGCCGCGTCGCCGAGTAGGGGTGAGTCTGGTCGAAAGGGAGCTTCTTCTTCTCCTTCGACAGAGGACTCCTCCTTGCCGAACGAATGCATATCGACCATGTCCTCTGGCTCGGTCTCGGATTTCTCTCTGGGCTCTTCCGGTTCCGCGGGCGTCGCCCAAAACGGTTCGCCCAGGTTTGGATCGCGCGCCGCGGTCACTACCTCGTCCGAATCCTCCTCTTTGGCGACTTGAGATTCGCCCTGCTGCGTGCGTGATATAGGCGCGGGCGGCTCCCGATGCTGCAATTCTTCGGCAGTTGCCGCGTAACCCGCACTGCTCGGAGTCGGTTGACTAGGGGCAGGCGTTGTCTGCGGGGCCGGTGCGGGTTTCGCTGGCGTCACCGCTGCGACGGACACTGCCTTTTGCCCGTTCGATTTTGCCAGTAGCGCCTTGACCATGTTGATCAAGGGGCCGGGCGGAACAAAGGGTTTCTTCAGGACGCCGTCGGCGCGCACGCGCTGCGTCTCTTGCTCGTCGAGTGGATCGAACGCGCCAACCAACAGCACCACCGGCGTACTCATATAGCGCGAGTCGCTCTTCACGAACTCGCACACTTCGTAGCCGTTGCGTACGGGCATGAAAATATCGGCCAGAACAAGATCGGGGCGGAGGTCTGGAATTTTCCGCATGGCGGCATCGCCATTTCCAACCGCCACGACGTCGATGCCCTCGTCCTTCAAGGCCAAAGCAACCATCTTTTGGATGTTGCTATTGTCGTCGGCCACGAGTATGCGAGACACCGAGCGCTCCTTGGTGCGACACCTGCACCGACCGCGGTCTCAAGACACTGCCGCTGTCCGTTAGCTGGGGCTATTGGAGCACCGGCGCAAAAGCGAGTCAACGAGCTTCGCTTATGGATGTGCGGGAGCGTAACCTTGCGTTTGGCCTAATTATGGAGATTTCTACTGAGGCTGAAGCTGGGCCTGCTTTTTGCTCTTTTTCTTCTTGCTGGAGGATTCCACCTGGTTAGCCCCCTGAGTTGTCCCTTGACCGGCCTGACTGGGCGGGTCACCGCTGCCATTCGCGATCTGTCCCGCATTAGTACCAGCCGGGTCGGCCTGACCGCCATGACCCGTTTGATCCTGGGCTGATGCGCCTGTCGCCGGCGGATCATTCGGCGCAGCCGTAGGTCCGGTGGTAGTCGCGCTCCCTGACGAGCCGGCAGGAGGATCAGACCCACCGGGCGAGACTGTTTGCACGTAGGCCCCGGTGCCGCTTCCTTTGGAAGCGCCGCCTGCCGCCACGACACTTAGCCCTGCCCCCGGGGTGAGCGTATCAGTGGCATCTTCCGTTTGTGGCGTTAAGTTCGGCGTTCCCACCCTTGCCGCGGAACTGACATCTGGCCCGGTCTTGAGAAGCTCGCCAGGCCGTTTCAGGAAACCAGGCCGTTCCCGCGGCGTCTCTTGCTCCTTTTGCATGCGCGCGAGTGCTGTGGGATCGGGTTGAGGCACGGGAGCGCCAAATTTGACGAGCTTGGATTTGGCCGCGCCGGCCAGCGGCGAGAGAGGATATTCTTTCACCAATCGCGCGTAATAGGTGGAGGCCACGTCATTGTGTTCGTTGCGCTCGTAGATCGAAGCCAGCATCCAATTCGCCCGGTCCGCTGCGCTATACAGTGGATAGCGATTCACCAGATCGAGGAGCCGGGGAGCCGCCGCCTTATCAATCCGCCGGATGTAGTAGAAACTGGCAATCCGATAATCCCCGTCGGCCAGAACTTCCTGCACCTCTCTTAGGCGCTGTTCGGCTCTAGGCGCGATCTCCGTGCGAGGGTACTTCTGCATGAACGTTTGTAGCGCGGCCTCCGCCTCGAGCGCCTCGGTGCGGTCCCGATCCGCTTTTTCCATACGCCGATAATGCGCCATGCCGATTTGCATCTGCGCATACGCGGCCTCATCCAGGAATGGGAAAAACGTGATGAAATCCTGATACGTCGCCACTGCCTGCGTCAGGCCGGTGGTCCCGCCTTCTTTGAAATAGGAATCGGCTATGGCCAGTTTTGCCTTGGCCAGGTATTCGCTGTCGGGATACGTATTGATGAGCGTCTCCATGCTCAGCCGGCTCAATTCGAATCGATTGTGTTGCAGATCGTTCAGTGCCCGCTCGTACAAAACCTTGTCGGCCTCGGCCGATTCGTTCGCAGCCGGTTTAGAGGTGGTTGTTTTTGTTGCCGCGCAGCCCGCAAAGATCGTCACGGCTAGCAACGCCACCAGCCAGTTATGTTTCGTGTGCATCCGCCTTCAAACAACCTTTCTTACTTTTTGCGCCAAAGCCTGATTGGCTAACTGCGCCATCTCGCGAACCGCTGCCGCCGGGTCAGCGGTGTGGAATACCGAAGTGCCGGCCACCAAAATCTGCGCGCCTGCACGGGCCACCGCTGCCACGTTTTCCGGTCCGATTCCCCCATCCACTTCGATCCGATAGTTATATTGATGCCGATCGCGAATCTCCCGCAACTCCCTTATTTTTTCCGTAGCCTCGGGAATGAACGCCTGTCCGCCGAATCCTGGGTTAACCGACATGACCAGCACATGATCGACCTTCCCGAGTACTTCGGAAAGCATCATCACAGGCGTGGCCGGATTGATCACGGCTCCCGGCTTGCAGCCGTTTTCGCGAATCATCGCCAGGGCGCGGTCCAGGTGCGGCGTGGCTTCTTGATGCACGGAAATCATGTCCGCTCCTGCGCTGGCAAAGGCTTCGATATATTGCTCCGGATTTTCGATCATAAGATGCACGTCCAGCCGAAGCCTGGTTGCCTTGCGGAGCGATGCCACCACGGGAACCCCAATGGAAATATTCGGGACGAAATGGCCATCCATCACATCGACGTGCAGCAGTGATACTCCTCCGCGCTCCACGGCACGTATGGCATCGCCCAGGCAGGCAAAGTCCGCCGCTAGAATCGACGGGGCGACTTCAACAGCAGCCGGCACGCTCACCCGTTGAATTCTATCATAGCGGGATACTGCACTCTGTGTGATTTTCACGGGATTTTCGCCGTTCGAAGCCGCATGGGCAATTGTCTCGGCATCACTCCGCAACGCCCAATTCCACCGTTGTGTCAGCGGCAATGCGTTCCCCACCTGGCGGATTTTGCCCCACGATTGTACTTCTCCGAGTTGCAGTCCCGCCTGAAGCAGGCCAATCCGTGCGACGCGCATCGATTGCCCTTCGAGGGCAGGAATCTTCACGGTCTGCTGACCGAGACTCAACACGACGTGTGCATCTTGCGAAATCTTCATTTCCTCGCCGGCTGGTGGACTTTGCCGGACCACCGCGTTCACCGGCAGGGGACTATATACGCGATCGGCCACACGCAATTGCAAGCCGCGCGCGGCAAGCATGTGCTGCGCATCCGGCGCCGCCTGCCCGACCAGATTGGGCATGCTCACGATGCGTCCGCGAATGGCGATGCGGATGGTCGTCACCGCGCTGAGAAAACCCGCGGCGGCGAGGACAAATACCAAAACCGAGACGCGCAAGACGCGTTCCAGCCGTTCTCGCCATTTCTCTATGGATGGATGCGGGACGCCCTCGCCGTTTTCGCCGTCCATGACTCAGTCACAGTAGCACGCCACTGCGGCGTCCTCAATCCGCGTCCTCGCGGCGCGCCAATACCGCCGTAAAGAATCCGTCCGTCCCGTGCTCCGGCGGAAAGGTACGAAAGAAGCCGTCGTCCTCGAAAAATTTCTCGGCCATTGCCGTGTCCCGCAAATGTGGCGCCAATGCCTTCCGCGCTGAAATGGCGCGCCATTCCCGTGCTCCTTCTAAAGCCTTCTTGACCACGTATTCGTTTTCCTCCGGCTCCAACGAGCAGGTGGAATAAACCACCTGGCCGGATTTGTCCGCGGCGGCCAGCGCATTCCGCAACATCGCCAATTGGGAGCGATGCGCCTCGTTCAAATCCTCAGGTTTGAGCCGCCAACGAATTTCCGGATTCCGCGAAAGCGTCCCCGTTCCCGAACATGGCGCATCGATCAGCACCCGGGCAAATCCGCGTGAGAATGGCAACGGCCGCCTGGCATCCAGAGCGACCAACCGGACATTCGTAGTGCCGGCGCGAATCAACTGCTGTTGAATGGCGCGCAAGCGGTGCTCGTGGATGTCCCCGGCGATCACGCGGCCGCGCGGACCCGCAGCGCGTGCGAGAAGGATTGTCTTCCCACCCGGCGCCGCGCATGCATCCAGGATGGTCTGCGAAGCTCGGGCGTCCACAAGATGCGCCACCATCTGCGACGCTTCATCCTGAAAGTTGATCTGCCCCGCAAGATAAGCATCGCTCGAGCCTGGATTGCCCCCCGAAAATTGAACTGACCCGCGAAGCCATCGCCCTGGGGCGACGTCAAAACTCGATTTGCGCAGCGATCCCGCGACGCGCCCGCTCGCTTCTTCCTCGAGCACGGCGCAGGTGAGCGGCGCCGGCCGGTTATTGGCCTCCAGCAATGCAGTCGTCCGTTTCGCACCGAATGAGCCAATCCATCGCGCCACAAGCCACGTCGGATGCGAGTACAGAATCCCCAGCCGTTCCTCGGTCGCCGCTCTCGGCGGGATCAGTTTCTCAAGTTCACTCCCGCCAATTTTGGCCTCCGCCGTCGCTCGCCGCAGTACGGCATTGACCATGCCCGCCGCCGAACTCTTTCGCGCCCGCTTCACCAACTCGACCGATTCGTTTATCGCGGCGTGCTGCGGCACGCGGTCGAGATAGCGTAACTGATAAAGTCCGAGCCGCAGCGCCAGGAGCACTTCCAGATCGAGTTGCTCGCAAGGGCGCTTTAGATGGGGCTGCAGCAGGAAATCGAGCAGCCGCCGCCAGCGCAGGACTCCCAGCGTCAGTTCGGTGGCCAGTGACGCGTCGGCTTTCTTTATGCCGGATTCGAGCTCCGCATACAGCAGATCGGCGGCATAGGCGTCTTCCGCAGCGACGCGCCGCAAAACATCAAACGCAATCCTTCTCGCAGCGGAAATTGCCATGAGCAGAGTTTAATCACTGCCCGGCGCGGAGAGAATCCTTGCGCTGGTTAGAGACCGAAGCGTTCGCCGCTGCCGAGCCGCGCGCCATTCACGAATTCTCGCGCAGTGACGCGCTTGCGTCCTTCGACTTGCACGGCTTCGAGGTGCAGCCGCGTGCCTTCGCCGCAAACGACCTCGATCGCGGAATCGCTCGCAATGAGAGTGCCCGCATGATGTGGGCTGGACGCACCGGCGGCTGGCCCGGCTGGCCGCCCCCACACGTGGCACAGCCGCCCCCGAAAGGTCGTAAACGCTCCCGGCCACGGTGCGAGCCCCCGAATCCGGTTATAAATCTCGTGGGCTGTCAGCGACCAATCGATGCGCCCGTGCTCTTTCGTGAGGATCGGCGCATAAGTGGCCTGCGTCGAATCCTGCGGAATCGGCACGATCTCCCCCCGCTCGAGCTTGACGAGCGACTCCACAACCAGCGGCGCGCCCAATTCCGCCATGCGCCTGGCCAGTTCCGGCGCGGTATCGTCGCTTCCGATTTCGATTTTCCGCTGCATCAGAATCGGGCCGGTATCGAGTCCCGGATCGAGTCGCATGGTCGTAAGGCCGCTTTGGCGCTCCCCGTTGATGATGGCCCAGGCAATAGGGGCGGCGCCTCGGTACTTGGGCAGCAGCGATGCATGCAGATTCATCCACCCCAGCCGGGGAATCTCCAGCAGCCGCCGCGGAATGATCTGTCCATACGCGATAATGACGGCGGCATCAGGTCGGATCTCCGCAAAAAAATCGTGCGCCGCATCCGACTTCACGCTCTCCGGCTGGTAGATTCGCACCCCCGCTTCCGCCGCCGCTTCTTTCACCGGCGACGCCAAGACCCGCTGCCCGCGCCCGCGCGGCCGGTCTGGCTGCGTCAACACCGCTTCCACGGCAAATTCGGGATTCGCGAGCAGCTCTCGGAGCGTGGGAACAGCGAATTCCGGCGTGCCGCAAAAGACGATGCGCATCGTGCCCTCGCTGGTTCCGCTGTGGTCCGATTACCACTGGCCCGTTTTCTGCAGCTTGCGAATCCGTCGCCGGATCAAATCGCGTTTGACAAGGCCGAGATGTTTGAGAAACAGCACGCCATCCAGATGATCAATCTCGTGGCAGAACGCGCGCGCCAGCAAGCCTTCGCTATTCATTTCAAATGTCTTTCCCGTGGCATCCTGAGCCCGCACCGTGACGTACTGCGGCCGGGCGACGTTTCCTCGAAAACCCGGCACGGAAAGGCAGCCCTCTTCCTCGCGCTGTTCCCCCTCGGCATGAATGATCTCCGGATTTGCCAGCACGATCTTGGCTTCGGGGTTTTTCCCCACGGTTACGTCGATCACCGCCAGCCGCTTGGCCATACCGATTTGCGGCGCCGCCAGGCCGACGCCATTGGCCCCGTACATCGACTCAAACATGTCTTGGCACAGCTTTGCCAGCTCCTCGTCGAATTTTTCGACCGGCCTGGCCGCCTTTTCCAGTACGGTATTGCCATACTTCACCACTGGATAGATCATCGCAAACGTTCCCGCAGTTCCCCCAGTTGCTCCGAATCGTCCACCGGAAATGCCATTAGTCGTTGTAGCTCAGGTCGTCCCGACGCCAGCGCGCAAGCGCCTTCAAACTTAACGCGTCGGGAGATCTGAAACTTTCATCTTCGATTTCCTCGGCCAACTAAGCCACCCATCAGAATTGCTCGACCTGGCGCATATACCCTTCGAAATTGCGCCGAGTTTCGCCCAGCGAATCGCCGCCGAATTTTTCCAAGCACGCACCCGCGAGCACTAGAGCGGTCATGGCTTCGCCCGCGATCCCGCCTGCGGGCACCACGCAGACGTCGGAGCGTTCGTAAGCCGCTTGCACGGATTCCTTCGTGACCAGGTCAGCCGTGCCCAGCCCTCGGCGCAAAGTCGAAATCGGTTTCAGATAGCCGCGCACGACCACGTCTTCGCCATTCGTGATGCCGCCTTCCAGGCCGCCGGCGCGGTTGCTGGGCCGGCGGAAACGCCGTCTCTCCGCATCATAAGCAATCTCGTCTTGCACTTCGCTGCCATAAGAACCAGCCGCAGTGACTCCAGCCCCGATCTCCACCGCCTTTACTGCCTGAATGGACATGATTGCGCGCGCCAGTTGTCCGTCGAGCTTCGCGTCCCACTGCCTATGGCTTCCCAGGCCGGGCGGCGCTGCGTGCGCCACCACCTCGAAGATTCCGCCCACGGAATCTCCCGCGCGCAATACTTGATCGACTTCCTGCTTCATGCGCGCTTCGGTTTCCCTATCCACGCAGCGCAGCGGCGAATCGAGATTCGCGCAGACGGCTTGGATCTCCTCCCAGCCGGCCTGCCGCTCCAGCCGCACGTGCCCCACGGCCACCACGTGGCTCAGAATCTCGCAGTCGAATTCGCGCAGAAGCAGCTTGGCCAGCGAGCCGATGGCCACTCGTGCCGCCGTCTCCCGAGCTGATGCGCGCTCCAGAATGTAGCGCGCGTCATGCAGATTAAATTTGATCGCGCCGGCCAGATCCGCATGACCCGGCCGCGGCGCCGTCAGAGGACGCCGTGCTTGCCGGTCTTCCTCGCGATCTTCCACGGCCATGGCCCGTTCCCAATTGGCCCAATCGCGATTTTCGATGCGCAGAGCGATCGGCGCGCCGATCGTTTGCCCATGTCGAATGCCGGCCAGGGCCTCTGCGCGGTCTTTCTCGATTTTTTGTCTTCCGCCGCGCCCGTAGCCTAATTGGCGGCGGTGTAGTTCGCCGTTGATGAACTCCAGATCAACGCGCAGTCCGGCAGGCAGCCCTGAAATCCAGGCGATGAGCGCCTGCCCGTGTGACTCTCCTGCGGTAGCGAATTGCAGCATTCAGGTTTGTCAGTTTGCGGAAAAAGTTTCCGCGGCACGCACCTGCTCGGTCCGTCGCGCGAGGGCAGCAGGGAATTGCGCATTTTATCGGAGCCCGCGAAGAGCGTAAAGAGATGCGCTTGGCGGAACCGCTTCTCCTTGACGGTCGCGAGCGCCCGACGTTACGCTTGCGAAATCGTAATGACCGCATCGAGGCCTAATGGCGACTGAACCCAAATGGATGGACGCCGAGGAAACTTCCGCGCTCGCCATTTTGTTGGAGCCTCTCAAGCGCCAGGTGCAGGTCCTCCAGGATTACTCCTACCTTGCCGCTCGCGCCATCGCGAGCCTGTTCAGCCCGCCTCTTTACGTGAATGACCTCTTGCAGCAGATGGATATCATCGGCATTGGTTCGCTGCCCATCGTCTTGCTGACCGGTGCATTCATCGGCGCGGTCATGGTGCTGCAAACGGCGTCACAATTCGAGCGCTTTGGCGAAACTGCGCTCACCGGCGACATTGTCTCGCTCGCCTTGGTGCGGGAGCTGGGGCCGGCCATCACCGGCTTGCTTGTGGCTGGCCGGAATGCCTCCGGCATGGCTTCCGAACTCGGTTCCATGCTGGTGACGGAGCAGGTGGACGCCATGCGTGCCATGGGCACGGATCCCGACCGCAAGCTCGTCGCGCCGCGCTTGCTCGCCACCATGTGTGTGCTCCCGTTGCTCACGGCCATGGCCGATTTCGTCGGCTTGACTGGCGGCTTCATCGTTTCTTACTTCACCCTGCGTATCGGCGCCGTGGAATTCTGGACGCGCGCTCTGAATGCGCTGGAATTTTCGGACCTGATGCAAGGCATGGCCAAGCCGGTCATCTTTGCGTTCTTGCTGGCTACCATCGGTTGCTATAAGGGACTGACGGTTCGAGGCGGAACTCAGGGAGTCGGCCGCGCCACCACTCAGGCCGTGGTCGCCTCTTCCGTAGCGATCCTGGTTTCCGACTTCTTCCTCACCAAGCTCGCGCTCTTCCTCGCCGGCAAGTCCTTATAACTCCGCCCTTGTCGGCCTGCACAGCGAAAACTGCAATCCTCTTTGCGTCTTTGCCTCTATAATGGCTAAGACGTGCGCTGGCGACGGCCGCTCAGCCACGTTCCCGGATGAACGCCGCCTCGAGCGAGCCCGTCATTTCTTTTGAGGACGTTCACCTCGGTTTCGGCGACGGTGATGTTCTTCGCGGCCTCTCCTTCCGACTCCTGCCCCGCGAAACGAAAGTGCTCGTCGGCGAGACTGGAAGCGGCAAAACGCTCATTCTCAAGCTGGCCGCCGGGCTGCTCAAACCGATTGCCGGGCATGTGCGCGTCCTCGGACGCGATCTGGGCCCCATGACCGAAGCTCAGCTGCTTCCGTTTCGCCGTGAAATCGGATTTGTATTCCAGGAAAGCGCCCTGTTTGATTCCATGACGGTTGGCGATAATGTGGCTTACCGTCTGACCGAAGAGGGTGTTGAACCAAGCGAAACCGATGCACGCGTTCTCGAAGCCTTGACCTTCGTAGAGATGGAACACGCCGTCGATAAGCTCCCCGACGAGCTCTCCGGCGGTATGAGGAGGCGCGTCTCCATTGCCCGCGCCCTGGTGAGCCGTCCTCCTATTGTTCTGTACGACTCGCCCACGGCGGGCCTCGATCCCATTACGTCTCAAACGATCATCACGCTGATCCTGCGCCTGCGTGATACGCAGGGCGTTACCTCGCTTTTGGCCACCCATCGGCTCCAGGATGCCTTCGCCCTGGCCAATTACGGCTTCGACCCGGCGCAAAATCGGGTGATGAAGGCTTCGCTGCCGGAGCTCGCATCGCGCAATGGTCAGCCCTCCACCAATTTCCTTTTTTTGCGCGAGGGCAAAGTTTACTTCGAGGGCGGGCAGCAAGCCGTGCTCGAATCGCCCGACGCCTACCTCAGGAAGTTTCTGGTCTAGGCGCGGAGCTCATTGCATAGGAATAAAGAAGAGAAAAAAGAGGAGGCCTGATCATGCCGCAACGCAAGCAACTCACCTGGACCGAGCTGCGCGTAGGACTCTTTGTGCTCGCCGGAATCGTCCTTGTCGTCGTGGGCATCTTCTACGTCACCGGCACTGGGGCTTTGGGTCCCAAGTACCGTATCGTGACGTTTCTGCCCGAAGTCGACGGTCTTGCCGTCGGAGCCCCCGTGGCCATCAACGGCGTCGAGGTCGGCAATGTCGATTCCATTGTCATCGCTCCGTCTCGCGCCGGCCAGCCTCCGGTTCCGAGTCGCAGCGTTGAAGTGGTCATGAGGATCAACCGCACCTTTCAGGACTACGTCCGAACCGACTCTTACGCCAGCCTGCTCACCGAAGGCTTTCTGGGAAATCGCGTGGTCACCATTCAGCGCGGCTACACCGGCCAGGTCCTGGGCGATGGGCAGGAACTGCCCGGCAGGGAAGAAAGGGCCATGAAAGAAATTGTCGAGCGCGGCGCGGACCTGATGCAGAACCTCAGCGCCTTATCCTCGCAGGTCGGCGACATCGTGGGAGCCCTTAAGCACGGCCAGGGCACGCTCGGCAAGCTCATCACGGATCAAACCGCCTACAATCGCATCAACAGTATCCTCGGGCGCATCGATCAGGTCACCGCATCCGTGCAACAAGGCCAAGGGACCATCGGAAAGCTGGTGACCTCCGACGAGCTCTACACCAAGTTCGACTCCGCGGCAGGGCGGCTCGATAACGTCATGGGCGCCGTCCAACAGCAGAAAGGTTCGCTCGGGAAGTTCATCTTCGATCCGAGCCTCCATGAGAGCGCGCGGCAATTTTTGAACAATGGCAACGCCTTGCTCTCTGACGTCCACGCGGGCCGCGGCACGCTCGGCAAGCTGGCCACCGACGATTCGCTCTTCGCCACCTGGCGCCAGACCGGCCAGAATCTGAGCAACGCCACCGCCAGCCTGAGTTCCAAGGACAGCACGGCGGGCAAATTCTTCGACGATCCCCAGTTTTATGACAATATGACTGGCGTGGCGGGCGATCTGCGCTTGCTGCTCAACGAGTTCCGCCAGAATCCGTCCAAATTCCTGAAAGTGAAATTTTCGCTCTTTTAATCGCCAGCGAAAAATCTAATTGGGGGCCGAAAATCGCAACGCGAGCGCTGCCTTT
The DNA here is from genome assembly GCA_003224175.1 of Acidobacteriota bacterium. GTDB lineage: Bacteria > Acidobacteriota > Terriglobia > Acidiferrales > UBA7541 > Palsa-189. Next base: position 9,769 of record QHYQ01000182.1, on the reverse strand, counting down.
CAACAACTGAGCGCTTCGGCGAAAGCAAAATTCTCTGCTGACGCCAGGGGTGTGCGGAATCTGAGCGTGACGCCACCGTGTCGCCGGGATAGCGCCAAATGCAGGCGTCCATCCTCGCTTTGCAGTGGACCACTCCCCGTGCCCTTTAAGGAAACCACCACGATAGGCGAGCGCGTCTCCCGCAAATACTCCTCCAGGCGCGCTCGCTCCGCCGAATCTTCTAACAGGACGCCGGCGGCTTTCCCCGCGAGGCACAGCACCTCGCCCGAAGAGAATGCCGCCGAGACGGCTCTCAGAAATCCATCCGGCTTGCCGTTTTCAGGCAGGTGCGTGATCCGCAAGGCCTTGGCCATGAGTGGCGCAGTGCGCGCGAATGGCATTCTATCCGCCAAGAATCGGATCGGTCTGTCGGTCGCAGCGGAGAGAAAGATCGCCTCGAGCAGCGTCAGTTTGTTCACTACAAAAAGCGCCCCGCCACGCTCGGGAATATGATCGCGGCCCTCGACGCGGATGCTATAGATGCTGTGCGTCAAAACCCACAGCGCCAGGCGTAACATGGAATCGGGCAAAAACACGACTGCATACAATGTCGCCGCGAGTGTCATGCAGGCGCAGGCAAAAAAGATTTCATCCGCCCGTAGCCGTAAGCCCTCGGCCAGCGCGAAGTAAGCGCCTGCGGCGGCAAATACTCCAACAAACGAGATCAGGTTTGCAGCGGCGATGACTCCGCCTTTGCGCGCGGGATCGGGCCGGTGCTGGATCAGCGCATTCAAGGGAACGGCATAAAAGCCCCCGGAAAATCCCAATAGTCCAAGATAAGCAGCCGCGCGCTCGAGGGAGATCCCGTGCGCTGCGGAGAGAAAGCCAAAAACCGTCATTCCCACCGCGCCCACCGGGATCAGTCCATACTCGATCTTGGCGTCGGAAAGATAGCCCGTTGCCAGGCTCCCCAATCCGATGCCGATGGCCACGGCCGCCTGCAAGTAACTGATATGGCGCTCGTCGATCTTCAGGATGTCGTGCCCATAAATCACAATCGTGAACTGCAGCAACGCGGCCAGGAACCACAGATAAAAATTGCCTACCACGGCCCAGCACAGAATGCGGTCGCTGCGGATCATGCGGATTTGTTCGCCGAGATCGCTGAGCGGATTGCGGTTGAACTTGCGAGCTGGATTTGCCGGGGGCACGCGCGAAATGCCAAAACTCGCCGCTAGGCCAAGCAACGTGCAACCCAGCAGAACGATGCCCGACCGCTCCTGGTGTCCCCGAAAATAAAAAGCCAGAAATCCACTGGCAACCGTCGCCGAGATCGCCGCCAGAAACGTGCCCAGTTCGACCACGCCATTGCCCCAGGAGAGATCCTTCTCCGGCAGTAGTTCCGGCAGCAATCCGTACTTTGATGGTCCAAAGATGGCCGCCTGCGTACTCAGCAGGAATACGCCCGTGGCTTCGAGCTCCAGATTCCCTCGGGCCAGCGCCACCAGCGCAAACAACATGACTCCGAGTTCCATCCACTTCGTGCCGATCGTTACCGATCGCTTGCTGAAGCGGTCCGCCAGGAATCCGCCGGGCATCGAAAACAGAATGAACGGCAGAGCGAAAAGCGCCCCCACCACCAGGACCAGCCAGTCCCGCTCCCGTGCAGGCAGGCTCATCCCCACCACCAAATAGATCACCAGAAATTTCAGTGCATTGTCGTTGAAGGCGCCCTGGAATTGGGTTGCTACCAGGCTCCAGAAACCCAGCTTATAGCGCGCTGAGCGCATCTGGCCCCTCGCAGCCGATTTCGCCCTGAACTGCCAAGGTTTTCCGCCCTTCGCTCATGACGACGCTGCTGGTTCGCCCCGAATTGTCGACATTGTCGATGCCTTCCTCATCCGCATTTTATTCCGGGGACTTGGCGTCTGTGCCCTAAAAATTATCTATCTTGTGTTTATGGACGGGCGTATGCTGGAATGCGAATTGAAGTCTCCTTCCCGGTGAGGCGACCCATGAACCAACCGATGAACAGACTGTTCGCCTGTTCTTGCATCGCGGGATTGCTCCTCTTTCTGACGGTTGTGCCCTCGTGGGGCCAGAAAGGAGGAGGCTCTCAAGGGACATCCAGACCGTCGGCTCCGACCGGAGGTTCCGCTCCAAATGTGCCTGGGCAACCGTCGCCCATGGGCCAATCGGGACCGCAGATCCAAACACCGCTCTATGTCAACGGACGGGTCCTCCTCATGGACAACAACCAGCCTTCCCCCGAACCTATCTCCGTGCAGCTCAATTGCGGCCCGAACCTCTTGCAGGTAATTCACACCGACTTGAAGGGCTATTTTCAATTTGTCCTGGGAGCCGGCCCCCAGAGCAATGCGAATCTCAGTGCCGCCGATGCTACGCCGATCGGCATGGTTGGTATGAGTGGCGCGGGATTCCCGAATTCCAATGGCAGGTTCGGCGGCGGTTTTGGCGATTTGACGGGCTGCGAGCTGCGAGTCCTGGTCGACGGCTATCAACCCGCTACCCATATTCTCAGCGGCCCTCCCGAACTGTCGACCATGGATGTCGGCACGATTCGCCTGACGCGCATTGCCGGAGTACCAGGCTCCGCCATCAGCGTCACCTCCTTGTTGGTTCCCAGCAGTGCGCGCAAGGAATTCGAGAAGGGCGACAAGGATGCCCGCGACAACAAATTGAAGTCGGCGACGGAACATCTCCAGAAAGCCGTCGCGGAATACGACAATTATGCCGCCGCCTGGAATGAGCTGGGCGGCATTTATGCCGCCAGTCATGACACCGAAAAGGCCCGCCAGGCCTTCACCAAGGCGATCGAGGTTGACCCCAAATACATTCCGCCCTATGTGAATCTCGCCAACCTGCAACTCCAGAACCAGGAATATGAGGACTCCGTCGGGACAGCAGGAAAAGCCCTCGCCCTGGATCCTGCCATTCCACTGGCCAACTACCTGCAGGCCGTAGGCAGTTTCAAGCTGAAGCGGCTGGATGATGCCGAGAAGAGCGCTCAGGAGGTTGAAAAGGCGCCGCATCAGAACCTCCCGCAAGTATACGGGCTGCTTGCCGACATCTATATGATCAAAGAGGATTACCCCAAGGCAGCAGCACAGATGCGCACGTACTTGAAACAGTGGCCGAAAGGGCCCTTCGCCGCCAACATGAAGAAGACCTTGGACCAGCTAGAAGCGTCCGGCACCGCTGCCGAAAGCCAACCCAAGTCTTCCTCGGCACAGCCCCAAGCGAACCCTTGATGGCCTTAGCCCTTGTGATTCTGAGCGAACCACAGGATTAGGACTGCGCTGGCGCTTTCGTCTCAAAGGGAATGTCTGGCCGCAGCCGCGCGGCGAGAACGGCGCCTAGGGCGAGAAGCAGTACTGACACGGCCAAGGGAACCACCCAACTCCCCGTATGGTCCACCAGGTAACCGAAAGTCGACGGCGAGACGATTCCCGCGATCGCGAAGCCGAAATTCATCATGCCGCTCGCCGTGCCCGCGTACCGCGGAGCGATATCCATGGGCACAGACCAGATGGGGGCCACGATCAGTTCCGCAAAAAAGAAGGCCAGCGAGAGTGATACCGCCGCGAGCAGAAGGTTGTGCACCAGGATTACGGGCATCATGAAAATGAAGGCGCCCAGGAATCCGGCGATGATTACCGAGCGCCGCGCCAGCACCAAGTTCCCCGTCTTGCGCAGCAGTCTGTCACTGATCACGCCGCCCAGCGTATCGCCGACAATTCCCGCCGACAACACACCCGCCGAGTACATTGCCGAGGATTGCAGGTTCAAGTGGTAATCTTCGAAGAAGAAGCCTGGAATCCAACTCAGAAAAAGCCACAGCACCCAGCCGTAACAAAAGTCCACGGCGGTCACGGGCAATATTCGCCGGGCTAGCCGCAGCCAGGGTATCGCCGCGCGCCTTCTCGTGCCTTGAGCGGGCAGTTCGGCTAGATCAGCAGCGGTAATCGTCGGATGCTCGCGGGGATCGTTGCGAAAAAACCAGCCCCACAGAAATACCCACGCGGAGCTCAGCAAGCCCAAAATTGCGAACGAGCCGCGCCATGTCAGCAGCACCGCCATCCAGGCGATCAGCGGAGGCGCCAGGGCATTCCCGATGCGCGAAAAGGAATGCGTAATTCCTTGGGCGAATCCCCAGCGGCTTTCCGGTATCCAACTGCTCATCGCTCGAGTCGCCGTCGGGAAAGTGGCGCCCTCGCCGAAACCCAAAGCCAGCCGCACGGCAAATAGCGCCGCAAACCCGTTGACTGCGCCCGTAAGTGCGGTCGCCGCGGCCACCACGCCGCACGAGACGCAGAGGACCATTCGCGCCCCCCAGCGATCGCCGATCCATCCGCCGATGAGCTGGAAAATAGCGTAGGGGATGGCAAACGCTGAGAACACCAGTCCCAGCTCCGTATTGCTGAGCCGCAAGTCCGTTTTGATCAGAGGCGCTACGCCGGATATGGCCACTCGTACGACAAATAGAACGAGGTAGAGCAGGCAGAGGAGCCCCAGAACGACTCGCGGAGCGCTCAGCCCGCGTGATCCCGAGCGCGGCTTCTCCGTTACTGGCTCCTGACTTTGAATGCGGATTTCTCTGGCTACGATCTTGGCGCGACTTCATCCCGGATTTGCGTCCGGTGCATCACACGGCGCGAAGCAGCGTCAAACGAATCCCGCCGATGCATCGTGCAGCGGTTATCCCATAACACGAGGTCGCCCGGGCGCCACTTGTGGCCCCAGGCTAGTTCCGGGCGCGCGGCATACAACCACAATTCCTCGAGCAACGACTCCGATTCCGCCAGCGACAACCCGCCGATATAAGCGTTGCGCCGGCGGCCCAGGTAGATGGCACGCCGCCGCGTCTCGGGATGCGTACAAACGAGCGGATGATAGACGCCGGGAGAGGTCATGGGATCGTCAACCGCCGTCACACCCTGGCGCAAATAGCCTCCGCTGTTATAGGTGCCGTCATGTTTCAGCGATAACCCTTCGATCCGACGCTTGAGGTCCGCTGGCAACGACTCATAAGCGGCATACATATTGTTGAAATAGGTGTCGCCTCCGGAGGGTGGCGCCTCCAAAGCGTAAAGCATGCTGGCTTTGGGAGGCACTTCCATGTAGGACATGTCCGTGTGCCAGGTGGCCTCGCCCGCGCCGAGGCTCCCGATCGCCACGCCGTTTTCGACCACATTGGATACGACGTAGATTTCCGGATGGCCTTCGACGAACCGCCGCCCCGATTCCTGAACCGGCGCCCAATCCAACTCGCCGAACCTCTTGCTGAAAGCGATCAACTCCTCATCGCTAAGTTCTTGCTCGCGAAACAGCAGCAACAGATGATCGTGCCAGGCGCCGAGGATAACGGCAAAATAGCGGTCGTCGATGGTCCTCAAATCCGCGTTGCGAATTTCCGCGCCTAGAGCTCCGCCCGTCGGGACGACAGTAGTCCCCGCTTTCCCTGTCTCTGTTGGCGACATATGCATCCAACAAAAGCCTCTGGGCGCGCAATTATAAACGAAATCATAGCGGATGTCGCACCTGCGGGGCAGTCGTCCTGCGCGACACTGGCAAACTCCCGCCGCCCTCCACAACAAAAATGAACCCCGGGCAGTGCACCTTTCCGGGGAGTTGCATTGTAACCCTGCCTCGCCCTTTGACCATTCCGAACGCCTAGAGGACATGTTTAGCGCCGGTGAAGAAGAATCTATCGGTTCCGTGGTATCTTGCACAGCCGCGTCAGTACCAGCTCCCCGTAATAAATGGGAATAAGGAGGAATTAGGATGAACAAGTACATAACGGAACTGGTGGGCACGTTCTTCCTGGTATTCACCATAGGCTGCACAGTGGTGGGAAGCGGAGCGGGTGCGCTGGCACCTTTGGCTATTGGGTCGGCGCTGATGGTAATGGTCTTCGCAGGAGGCCACATCTCCGGGGCGCACTACAATCCGGCGGTGACGCTGGGTGTGTGGCTGAGAGGGAAGTGTGAGACCAAAGATGTCGCGGGGTACATGATTTCTCAGATTGCGGGCGCGGTGCTGGCGGCTTTGGTGGTTAAGTATTTGAAGGCGGGAGTCGTGGTCGCGCCGATCAGCCCGGCGACGGGACCGGCGCTCATCGCGGAGTTTTTGTTTACGTTTGCCCTGGTTTTCGTGGTGCTGAATGTGGCGACGGCAAAAGGCACCTCGGGCAATTCGTTTTATGGGCTGGCCATCGGTTTTACGGTGATGACCGGAGCTTTCGCGGTCGGAAATATTTCCGGCGGAGTGTTCAATCCGGCGGTCGCGGTGGGGATTTCGATCATGGGGTTGTCTGCATGGACAAACATCTGGATCTACTTAGTGGCCGATTTTATGGCCGCTGCGGCAGCGGCGCTGACCTTCAAGGCGGTAAGTCCCGAAGATAGCGCAGCGGCGTGGACGCATTAGTTGAATCCGGACCCCAGCGCCAACGGGCTGCTTCACGTCCACAATGAGTGGCTTCAATTTTTGACGCTCACAACAACGAAAACAGACTGTCCTGGGCTAGGCCGCTCGCATCACATGGTAAGAGATATGAGGCGCCATGCGGTGTGCTACGTGCGCCAGCGCCGGCGCTCGCAGGTCAGAGCAATGAAAACAAATCCATTTTCGCGTGGCTGCCGTCCGGCGGCTTACGCAATCTTCTTTCTCGCCGCCGGACTCGCTTTCTCGGCGGGCACATCGCCCGAGTTTCCCGATCCCGGCCATCCTCATATGTCCCGTGCCCAGCAGCAGAAACTGGGCTTGCAAGCCGCCGCTCAGGTATATCAGCAAGTGCCGGTTCTGCCCGATTCGAGCCCGGAAACGCAATACATTCAGGCGCTGGGCAAGCGGCTGGTCGCGGTGATCCCGAAAGATCGCTCCTGGCCGTACCAATTCCACGTCGTGGCGCAGAAAGAGGTCAACGCCTTTGCACTTCCCGGCGGGCCCATGTTTGTAAATATCGGCACGATCACCACCGTGGACAATGAGGCCGAACTCGCGGGAGTCATGGCCCACGAGATGGGCCACGTCTATATGCAGCACTCCGCCAAGCAGCAGGAGAAATCGGCCCTCGTGGGAGGAATCGCAAACATTGTCGGCGCCATTGCCGGAGGCTTGGGCGGCGGCGTCGGAGGCGTGGCCCAGACTGGGATTCAAATTGGCGCGGGTACGCTGATGCTTAAGTACTCGCGAGCCGACGAATCTCAGGCCGATGCCTTCGGCGCCATCGTTTTGTGGAAGGCCCACTACAATCCGATGGCGCTGGCTGATTTCTTTCGAAAACTCCAGGCGACCAACCAGAACGGCCCGCAGTTCTTGAGCGATCACCCGAACCCCGGAAATCGCGAAGAGGCCATCCAGAACGAGGTGCGCGCGTGGCCCCCGGAAAATTACCTGCCGGATAGTCCGCAGTTCGCCACCGTGCGCGCGCATGCCCCCGGGGTTCATGCCTACACTGCTCAGGAGATCGCCTCAGGCGCAAAAAACGGCCGCTGGCAGGCGGAGAATTCGAAAAACGGAGCGGTATTCCGCGGAGCTTCAGCTAACGGTACCCCAATTGCCCTCGTCCCGGCGGCGCCGATCTCCGCGGTTCAGCCGAGCGGGAAGTTTCAGAGCACCGACGTCGACGAAGCTATGATCGACCGCCCGGATAATTGGCAGGTTATACCCGGCCAGCAGAGTTCCGTAACCATTGCGCCCCGCGCCGGTGCATCCGGCGGCGCCGTGGCCTACGGCGTGGTCATCCAGTCTGTCTCCTTATCCGGCGGATCCGAGGCAAACGCCCAGCAGGTGACCTCCGCTATCGCGCAAGGTCTCGAGAGCGGCGATAGCAACATGAAGCAGAATGGCAATGTGGAGACCATCACGGTCGCCGGCATGCCCGCCGGCAGCCTTCAGCTTACAACTGTCTCTCCTATGCTGGGCCAAGACGGCAGCGAGCAGTTGGAACGCGATTGGCTCGTGGCCGTCCCCCGCGGCGGCGGAAAGGCAATCTACTTCGTATTCGTCGCCCCGCAAGCCAACTTCGACCAGCTAAAGCCCACCTTCGACAAAATGCTCTCCAGCGTCCGCTTCTAGCCGCCCGGTGCGAACGCTGCGAAGCTTGTCGGTTTGCGTGGCGGCGGCCTGTTTGCCTGCGCTTCCTCTGTTCGCTCTGTGCCTCTGTGTTAAACGCTTTCATCGCCCGTAACACACCTATCTTGCAGTAAGCTTCTCGATCAGATAGATTCCCATTCAAGCGCCGGAGTGGCGGAATGGCAGACGCGGCGGACTCAAAATCCGTTGGGCGCAAGCCCGTGAAGGTTCGACTCCTTTCTCCGGCATGCCTACCCTCTGTTTCCTGCGTAATGGCGGTCGTATAATGCTCTTCCACACAAGTCATGGGAGGCAAAGGCCTATGCGCAGATGTGCGTTGCACGCCGGACTCCTCGCGGTCACTCTATTGGCAGGTTTCTCGATTGGGCATCTTCGAGCGTTTGGACAAGCGTCGGATTCCGCCGATCCCATATTCGGAACGTGGAAGATGGACCAGACCAAATCCGTAAATAATCGCGGCGGCAACCACGCACCTTACCCCACTCAGCACACGCGGATATTGGCGCCGGAAGGCGGCGGCCTTCGAAACACCCTCGCTTACAGTCCCACCTCGTCGCCGGTCTACTCCTACTCCGGCAAATTCGATGGCAAGGATCACCTGGATCCGCGCGCTGGGGGGCAGGATAGAACTCTGGCCCACTGGCGCATCGCCCCGGATTTGATCGTCCGCTTGCAGAAAGACAAAGGTATCCCCACAGAATGGGTGATCTATACCGTCTCATCCGACGGCAAAGTTTTCACCTCTATCAGTTGGGTTCCCACCAATCCCGAATTGCAAGATTTACAGGTCTTCACGCGCGCGAACTGAGGTCCCCAGCGCTCGCCACTTTTCCGCGGGCTGGGGTGCAAGACCTGAGGCTTTCCTCTCCCCTTCGAACAATCCTGGCGCTCGCGCTCGCGGTTCGTTCGAATGAATTATCTAGTAAATACGTGTTGACGCCGGAGTACTCACTGTGCTATGCTGTGGCATGTTTGCTCGCCAAAGGTTCTCTCTTTGCAGCTTCGCGCATAAGCAATCGCTTCCAATCCCGTTCGGCACAGAAATTTGTGCCCGCCTTGGGAATTGGAGTAGCTGCGCCAAGACTCTTGCACTCGGCTGTGTTCATCCCTCCTCCGCCCACGACTCGAAAGCTAAGCACTTTGTTTTGAGCGCCCAAGATAAACAAGATAAAGCGGAGCCGCAACTCTTCTAAAATGAATACTTACATAGCGCACGAGCTAACTATCCTTAGAATGAACACTTGCGGAAAAATGGTAGGGGGGAGGGGTGCCAGGTCTCAACCTGTACTTTAACTTTACGCCGCCCAAACGTGCACCGTCATCTCCCCTACGCGCTCAATCGACGCGCGCATCACGTCCCCCGGCTTTATCGGGCCGACTCCTTCGGGCGTGCCGCTCAGCAGCACGTCACCGGGCAAGAGGGTATAAAACGACGACGCAAATTCGATCAGCTCGGGAATGCCTAGGATCAGGTCGCGCGTATTGGCTTTTTGCCGCAGTTCGCCATTTACGCTGATCTGCAGATCGAGGCACGAAGGATCGGCTAATTCGTCGGCGGTAACGAGCCACGGGCCCAGCACCGTGTAGGTATCCACGGATTTCCGCAGGCTCCGCTCTTCGGGACCGCGAATGGAAATATCCAGGCCGATGCAATACCCGGCCACGTATT
>QHYQ01000209.1 GCA_003224175.1 Acidobacteriota bacterium | reverse complement strand
GGGCTGACCTTCCGTGCTGATTACACCTTCTCGAAAAACCTGGACGATGGCACCGGGATAGCCAGCAGCCAATCTCAGAATAACAATCAATCCGTGATGGATCCGCGCAATCCGCTGAGGGACTACGGCCGCTCCGCCCTGGACTTCCGCCATCAGGGCAGTGGAAACTTCAGTTATGAGCTGCCCTTTGGCAATGGCAAGCACTTCGCCAACGGGTTAGGCGGCGCGGCAAACAGGCTGGTCGGTGGCTGGCAGGTGAACGGCATCCTGACGCTCCTCAGTGGCTTCCCTCTTACACCGCTGGTCGGATCCAATCAGTCCGGCAATGGCAACCAATTCAGTCCAGACCGTCCCAATTGGAATCCAAACTTTCAAGGAGCTGTGAAGCTTCGTACCGTTGACCACTGGTACGACCCGAACGCCTTCAGCCTTCCCACGGCAGGAACCTGGGGGAACGTGGGCCGCGGAGTGTTAGACGGGCCGGGTCTAGCGGAGTTCGATTTCTCGGTGTTTAAGACCACGCCCATCACGGAAACGACGCGCGTGCTATTTCGGGCCGAATTTTTTAATATCACCAACAGAACCAACTTCGGTCTTCCGAACCCGAACATCTTTTCCGGCGGCACGATCAGTGCCTCGGCGGGCAAAATCGTGGCCACAACCGGCACTTCCCGCCAGATTCAATTGGGGATAAAGCTGATATTCTGAGTTGTTGTCTCGATCCTCATAATCCACCCACCCGCCATCTCGAAATTCCTGGAGGAACGCCTCGACGCGTGCGCGCGTCTATGGGCATACTGTCGCAGCGCCAGATTAGACATCGGCAGCACTTTTCCTTGCCTAAAAAGCGATCACGCGAGTATCATCTCTAGTAATGAAACTGCGAAGTACATTCTGGGTTGTGACTGCGCTTCTGGCCTTGCTCGGAACACCTAGTCTCTCGTGCTTTGTTCCTCGGCAATTGCTGAACGCCGCTCAAAATTACTGCTGCCGTCAAATGGGCGACCAATGCGGCTCAACGACTATGCCATCGTCGCAATCTTGTTGCACAGCGCCCAGGCCAGTTTCGCAACCATATATCAGCAGTGTTAGCCATCTGGGGCCATCTTCAGCGGCTGCGGCTGTGGTTGTGGCGATTTTGCCGATCTCGCCAGCGCTGCTTCCTCTCATTGGGAATGGACATCCAACGTTTGCGGACTTTTATTCCCCACCTTTAAGCCCGCCTGAAGCGAACTCCGTTCTAAGAATCTAGTTCCGTCCTCCCGTTTCCCATCGGCGCCTACGTGTGCGCGTGCATTTCATTTCCAACGGAGGACGATAATGCGAGGTATCTGTTTTGGCGTGCGGGTCCTTACCCGGCGTGAAGAGTTTCGGCTGATTGTATTTGGTTTCCTCACGTTCATTGGGTGGTCCAGGGTTTTCGCCGCACCTCAAGAATTATTGAAAAACCCACAGTCCTCACAGGCTTCCAGCGAAATGCAGCGCGAGGCTGCGAATTCGACGCCATTAAATGTGCTCATCGACGAGGCTAGGAAGAACGACCCGGCCATTCACGCTGCCGAGAGCGCGGCTATGGCGGCGACATTTGGTGCTTCACAAATGTCTACGTTGCCAGACCCGCAATTCACGCTTCAGCAGTTCAGTGTGGGCAGTCCCCGTCCGTTTGCGGGTTACACGAATAGTGACTTTGCGTACATTGGCCTCGGCGTTTCTCAGCAGTTTCCATATCCCGGAAAACTCAAACTGCGCGGCGCAGTCGCGGACCGCGATACTGAGACCGCAAAGGCACACCTAGAAGTCGTATTGCAAGACGAAATCGAGACCCTGAAGACCACTTATTTCCATCTCGCTTATCTTCAGCAGACTCTAGGAATCCTTCAGCAGAATGCGGCCTTGCTCCAGCAAATAGAACAACAAGCCGGAGCGCATTACGCGACAGGTGAGGGGAATCAGCGGGACGTTCTAAAGGCGCAACTTGAACGGACCAAAATTCTTCGTGAAATTTCCATGCATCACGAATTGGCCGGCGAAGATCAGGCTGGGCTGAAACGGATTCTTCGAAGGGCCCAGGACTCGCCAGACATTGTTCCCGGAGTTCTCTCAGCGACGTTCCTCCGTTACACCGCGAGCGAACTACTCGATAAGGCGCGAGGACAGAATCCCAATGTTCACGAAGATGCGGCAATGGTGCAGCGCAGCCAAATGGCGGCTGAGTTGGCGCAAAAGGAATTTCGTCCGGATTTCGAACTCTCCTACATGTACCAGAACACGGACCGCAAGTATCGCGACTATTACATGCTCTCCTTCAGCGTGAATTTTCCCCGGCGTAAACCGCGACGAGCCGCTCTCGCTCAGGCTCAAGTGAACGTCGAGCGAAAAGAGCAAGAAGAGGATGCCCAACTGCAGGCAGTCCTCGCTGAGGTTCAGAAGCAATACGTCATCGTGAAGACTTCTGAGGAGCAACTGCTGATCTATCGTGACGGGCTGATTCCGCAAGCCCAAGCGGCGATCCAAGCCGGATTAGCCGCGTACCAATCCAATCGCGCAGATTTTGAGAGTTTGTTTTCATCCTACATCGATGTTTTGAATCTGGACCTGGAATACCAGCAGACCCTTCTCGCTCACGAGACGGCATTAGCCCACATTGAGCGGCTCGCCGGGGTGACGCTCCCATGACTGAAGAAATGAACGTGACTAAAGGAATCGATGACACAACGCGCCGGAGTGCAGGCGATAAATACCGCCGCGCCTTTCTGCTCACGCTTATGGCATTGGTCCTAGTTATCGCTGTGGCGGGCTGGATGTGGTGGAATTCGCCGTTTAACCAGACGCGCCGCGCCCAAGAGCCAGCGCCAATCACAGGGACTGATTTGTCACAAAGCCCGGTCCAAGCAGCCCATAGCACCACAGATTCTGCTGTGCCTTCGTCCGATACGCCGCTTGCTCCGGTTCAGATGTCACCGCAACGAATGCAAAACATCGGCGTAAAGATTGGGAAGGTCGAATCCAAAGTCATCAGTGACGAAATCCGTTCCTATGGAAACGTACAGCCGAATGAGCGCCGGTTTGTGTATGTGCAAACCCGATTTGCCGGATGGATTCGCCAAGTCTATGCGGATGCCTCGGGTGAATTCGTTCGCAAGGGGCAACCGCTGTTCACGATCTATAGTCCTGATTTAGTGGCGACCGAACGCGAATACCTGCTGGCGAAGAAGAATGCCATCGCGCTGCAACAGAGCTCGGTCAACGGTGTTGCGGATGGCGCGACATCACTGATTGCCGCAGCCAAGGCCAGGCTTCAACAATTCGACATACCTGACAGCGAGATCGCGAAGTTAGATGAAACGGCCGAAGCGATTACCGATCTGACTTTCTACTCTCCCGCGTCCGGCCATATCACTGAAAAAAATGCTGTACCGAACATGTACGTGCAACCCGACACAAAGTTGTACGCGATTGCCGACCTTTCCGACGTCTGGGTACTGGCCCAGATTTTCCAAAATGATGCCGGGAAGGTAAAGCCCGGCGATCCCGCCGAAGTGTCGCTCGATGCGTACCCCGGACAGGTCTTCAAGGGGAAGGTGGATTACGTGTTGCCACAGTTGGACATGAGCACGCGAACACTGCCTATCCGTCTCGTGTTCTCGAATGCCGGCCTGAAGCTTCGACCGGGCATGTACGTGAACGTGAGCATAAAACTCCCTTTAGGTCAGCGGACTGTCGTTCCTGATTCCGCCGTGTTCCATTCGGGAGTTAAGAATCTGGTCTTCACGTATGCAGGCGACGGGAATATAGAACCTCGCGAAGTCGTGATTGGACCGCATGTCGGGGACCAGGTTGTGATTACGAAAGGGATGAAAGCGGGAGAACAGATCGTGACGTCCGCCAACTTCCTGATCGATTCAGAAGCTCAGTTGCAAGCTGCGGCGGGCGCATTCGCGCCTCCGCCTCCCGGTGCAGGTCAAGCTGCCGCAATGAATTCGCCGGCCCAGGCGCAAGCCAATATTGAACTGGCCACAGCACCGTCGCCTCCGCAAAAAGGAAGCAATACCGTTCGAGTGAGATTGACGGATCCAGCGGGCAAACCCGTCGCCGGGGCGCAAGTCACCGTCACCTTCTTTATGGCTGCTATGCCGGCAATGGGCATGGCCGCTATGAAAACAGTGGTCCAGACGAGCGATAAGGGCGGTGGAATGTACGAAGGGACCGGCAGTTTGGGTTCCGGAGGCACTTGGCAGATCACCATTACCGCAACTCAGAACGGGCTAACCATCGCCGATAGGCAATTCACGGTCAATGCAACGGGAGGGATGTAGCCATGATTGCCGGCATCATCGAATGGTGCGCTCACAATCGCTTCCTTGTGTTCACGAGTGTCCTGATGCTCACCTTGGCAGGGATTTGGAGCATGGGGCACATTCCGCTGGACGCCCTGCCAGACATTTCGGACGTGGAAGTGATCATTCATACAAGTTGGGAGGGCGAGCCCCCCAACATCATCGAGGATCAGGTCACTTATCCAATCGTGACGGCGCTCTTGGCAGCGCCAAATGTAAAGGCCGTTCGCGCCCAGACGATGTTCAACGACAGCTATGTTTTCGTCATATTCGAGGACGGCACAGATATCTATTGGGCACGCTCACGAGTAGTCGAATATCTGCAAACAATTGCGGGGCGCTTACCTGCGGATCTGCATCCAGCGATTGGACCGGACGCAACGGGCGCGGGTTGGGTGTACGAGTATGTTTTGGTAGATCACACGCATAAATACAGTCTCGCCGACCTGCGAGCACTCCAGGACTGGCACCTCCGCTATCAGTTGGAGACTGTTCCGGGCGTTGCTGAGGTCGCCAGCATGGGCGGGTTCGTTCGCCAGTACCAGGTCAACCTCGATCCAAACAAGTTGCTCGCCTACGGAATCTCTCTCGCGACGGTCATTGACCGGGTGAAATCCAGCACCAACGAAGTCGGCGGACGAGTTCTGGAGTTAAGTGGAACGCGATACATGATTCGCGGTCTCGGCTATTTGAAATCTCTCGGTGACTTGGAGAACGTCCCGCTGATGGCTAAGAATGGCACACCCGTGTTGGTCAAAGACCTCGGCTTTGTCTCGTTCGGCCCGGACATGCGCGAAGGCGTTGCCGAATGGCAGGGAGAGGGCGAGACCGTGGGCGGCATTGTTGTCATGCGATACGGGCTCAATGCTCTGACTGTGATTGATGGGATCAAGAAGAAGCTAAAGGAGATCAAAGGTTCGCTGCCGGCCGGAGTAGAAGTCGTTGGCGCATATGATCGTGCCGGCCTGATTCAAGAATCCATTAAGACATTGCAGCGCGATCTGATCGAGGAAGCAATCATCGTCAGCCTCGTCATTATCGTTTTCCTCTTCCACTTTCGTTCCGCATTGAT
>QHYQ01000208.1 GCA_003224175.1 Acidobacteriota bacterium | reverse complement strand
CCGCTTTTGCGTGTGCTGGGGCCAGGGAGCGAGGGATCTCTCTTCGAACAGGGGCAGCGTAAAGGACAATTCGCATGGCTGTGAACGGAATTATCGGAATCAAGCTGGGCATGACGCGGGTATTTGCCGACGATGGCGCGGCCATACCCTGCACCGTCATGCAAGCCGGGCCTTGCGTCGTCGTTCAGCGCCGCAGCAAGCAGACCGACGGCTATGATGCAGCGCAGTTAGGTTTGGTGGAATTCGTAAAGCCCCAGCGCATTTCGAAACCCATGACCGGCCATTTCAAGAAGGGCAATCTCGCGCCAATGCGCGTGCTGCGCGAGTTTCGCCTGGAGCAATCGAGCGATGAAACGAAAACCGGCGACCGAGTGCTGGTGGACCGCTTCGCGCCGGGGGAGCTCGTGGATGTTACCGGCGTGAGCAAGGGCAAGGGATTTCAAGGCGGCGTCAAACGCTGGCATTACCGCGGCGGCGATGCCACTCATGGCTCGATGTTCCATCGCGCTCCGGGAGGCATAGGCGCCAGTTCTTTCCCTTCGCGTGTGTGGCCGGGGCAGCATTTTCCGGGACACATGGGCCACGAGCGCAAGACCGTCAAGAATCTACGCGTGGTGAAGGTGGATAGTGAAGAAAATCTTTTGCTGGTGCGCGGAGCCGTTCCCGGTCCAACCGGCTGCTATCTTTTGATCCGCAAGTCCAAGCGTGCGAAGTAGCGCCTAAGGAGCGCACGGAAGTTATGGCCGTCATCGACGTCAGAAATTTGCAAGGCAAGACCGTGGGTCAGGTGGAACTGGCCGATGCGGTTTTCGCCGCCCAGGTGAATCCGCATCTGCTGCACGAAGCGGTGCGCTGGTTCTTGGCCGGCGAACGCGCTGGAACGCACAAGACCAAGGGCCGCGGCGAAGTTTCTGGATCAGGCCGTAAGCTTTGGCGGCAGAAAGGGACCGGACGTGCCCGAGTCGGTTCGATTCGCTCCTCAATTTGGCGGAAGGGCGGCACTGTACACGGACCTCAGCCACGGAGTTATGGATACCGTCTTCCGAAAAAGATGGTGTTGGGCGCCTTGCGTTCAGCCCTTTCGGCAAAATTGTCGGACCAGAAGCTAACCGTAATCGATGGCTGGAAATTGGATACGCACAAGACCAAAGATTTCCGGGCGGCATTAACCAGGCTCGACGGAGAGACGCGCACCATGTTGGTTGTCGAAGGGCCCGGCAACCACAATCTCGAGCTGGCCAGTCGTAATCTCGAGGGAGTAAAAGTGGTCGCTCCCGCGGCGCTCCAGGCTTATGACGTGTTGCGGCACGATCGTATTTTGCTGTCGCAGGATACGGCGCTGCATCTGGGCCGGTCGTTAGGGCCAGAAGGAGCACGCGCTACAGCAGCCGCCGGCAAGACGGCTGGCGCCGAAGCGGTCCCGTCTGCATCAGCATCTGCGGCGGCAAGCAAGCGCCGGCAAAGCAAGGCGGCCTCGCGGCGTAAATCCAAGTCCTCGAGCAAGTCCAAATCGCCGGTGCGTGCGAAGTCTAAGTCAAAAGCTAAGGTTAAAGACAAAACCAAGGATAAAAAATAAAGCGCGCGGGCAAAGACCATGGACGTCCACGTTTACAAAGTGATTCGCCGGCCCATCATCACGGAAAAGGGATTGGGCGTGAAAGAGACGCAGCACACCGTTGTCTTTGAGGTGGCCATGAACGCCACCAAGACGCAAATCAAAGAGGCGGTGCAGCAGATTTTTAAAGTAAAGGTCGACGCTGTACGCACGGCGATTTTTCATGGGAAGTTTCGGCGTCGGGGGCGCTCGGAGGGGCATCGGCGGGACTGGAAGAAAGCCTATGTCCGGCTTGCCGAGAAAGAAAAAATGATCGAATACGCGGAGAATCTCTGATCGGGTCGTTATTCGGCCAGAGTGCAAGGCGTCCCGCGAGGGTTCCGGGGACCGCAGGAAGGTAGCGAGCGATGCCACTGAAAAGCTTTAATCCCTATACCTGTTCCAGGCGTTTTATTACCGTTCTGGATAAGAGCGAAATCACCAAGCAGACGCCGGAAAAGGCACTGCTTGAGCCAAAGAAACGCTCCGGTGGGCGGAATTCGCACGGCGAGCTGACCATCTGGCATCGCGGCGGAGGGCACAAGAAGCAATATCGCGCGGTGGATTTCCGGCGCGAGAAAGAAGGCATTCCCGCGCGAGTCGCGGCGATCGAATACGATCCCAACCGCTCGGCACGCCTGGCGTTGCTGCACTACGCCGATGGTGAGAAGCGTTACATCTTGCACCCGGTGGGTCTTGAGGTCGGCATGACGGTGCAGACCGGTGAAGGCGCCGATATCCTGCCGGGAAATGCGCTGCCGCTCCGCTTCATTCCGCCCGGAACCCAGGTGCATAACCTGGAGCTTTCCCCGGGCAAAGGAGCCCAGGTGGTGCGCGCCGCAGGCGGAGCAGCGCAACTGCTCAGCAAGGAAGGCGACTTAGCGCTGGTGAAGTTGCCCTCTGGCGAGGTGCGGCGGTTCGGAGTCGACTGCATGGCGACCATCGGCCAGGTCGGCAATCTGGACCATGAGAATGTGACCTACGGCAAGGCTGGCCGGACTCGCTGGCATGGCAAACGGCCGACGGTTCGCGGCGTGGCTATGAATCCGGTCGATCATCCGCATGGCGGTGGTGAGGGCCGTGTAAAGGGCAACCACCCCCAGACGCCCTGGGGTTTTCCGACCCTTGGCGCGAAGACGCGGCATAATCGCCGCACCGAACGGATGATCGCCGAGCGTCGGAAGCCCTAAATCAGAGACGCCGTAGGCGTGGAAGTAACAGCTCCAAGTTAGTAAAATATAGGAAGGACGAAACCAATAAGGATCCCGGCGCGGCGGGTGATGGAGAGGGCAACCATGAGAGCATCACGAAGTATATCGCCGGCTCGGCGTGCCTCGAGCGCGCGCAAGCCGGCCGCGCGGTCGCGAGTGTCTAAGCCCGTGCGGAAGATGACGGCAAAATTGCATCCGGTTCCGCTGGAACCCGTACTCTACCGGTTTTGTAAGCCGGGATGGGCGGTGCTGGTGGAAAAGCAGCCGAGCCAGCAAGGCACGCGGTTCGTTTGTCCGTTCTGCCCACATTCGCACCGGGTATCCGGACCGGTACGGGGCTTTCGCAAGGTTCGGCGCGCCCAATGGATCAAGCTGCGCCGCGTGGATGAGTAGGCTGGCTGGTCTGCCTATCGTTAAGATAAGAAGGCAGATAAATAGTTCGGAAGAGCCAAACCCGTAAGGAGCACTGTGGGTCGTTCGCTGAAGAAAGGTCCGTTCGTGGACGATCCTCTGCGCATTAGCGTAGAGGCGCTCAACGCGCGGAACGAAAAGAAAGTGGTTAAGACGTGGTCGCGTCGGTCCACGATTGTTCCCGAGATGATCGGCCACACCATTGCCGTGCACAATGGCAAGAAGTTCATCCCGGTGTACATCACCGAGCAGATGATCGGGCACAAACTCGGTGAGTTCGCGCCCACGCGCACATTTAAAGGTCACGCGGTCAGGGCGGCGCTGGAGAAGGCTGCGGGTCTGGCAGGCGCTCCCGCAGCTCCCGGCGCACCGGCGCCGGCGGGTGGGGGTACCGCACCAGCGGCCCCTGCGCCAAAGGCTTAGGCCCAAAAGGTTAAACGAGGATGTCCACGAATCTCACAATCCCAGGTGCGCCGGCCATCGAGGCGCAAGCGCTCTCGAGGCACGTGCGCATGTCCCCGCAGAAGGCGCGCCTGGTGGTGGACCTGATTCGCGGCCAGCGCGCCGAAGATGCGCTGCAGATTCTCCGTTATACAAAGAAGCGCGCGGCTCGGGACATCGAAAAAGTCTTGCGCAGCGCCATTGCCAATGCCGAACGCAAGGCCGAGGATGCCGGAGCCTCGCTCGATGTGGACGAACTGTACGTCTCGCGCTGCTTCGTGAACGAAGGGTCGCGCTGGAAGCGTTTGCGGCCCGCCCCGATGGGCCGGGCCTTCCGTTACGTGCGCCGTACCGCTCACATTGTCGTCGCCGTTGTAGAACATCATCGTGCCGCCGCTGTACGCACCGCGGCCGCCGAAGCCGCAGCAGCCGCCGAAAAGGGCGTGCGCGGCGCAGTCAAGAAGGCGCGCAAAGCCCTTAGCGGACGCAAGCCGCCTGTTCGCAAGCCGAAGAAACAGGAGTGAGAGTAGTCCGGGAGGAGTTGCTTTGGGACAGAAGACACATCCATACGGTTTCCGGCTGGGTTACAACAAACCGTGGCGGTCGCGATGGTTTGCCGGCAAGGATTATGCCGACCTGCTGCACGAAGATGTGGTGCTGCGACGCCAGCTGAAGGAGCGCCTGCGCTCGGCCGGCATCAGCGCCATCGATATCGAACGCGCCGCCAATAAGCTGGTCATCCGTCTGTTTACGGCGCGTCCCGGGATCATTATCGGCCGCAAGGGCGCCGAGATCGATAAGCTGAAGAACGAAATTCAGAAGCGCACCAAGCGCGAAGTGCACATTGACATTCAGGAAGTTCACCGGCCTGAGCTCGATGCGCAGCTCGTGGCCGAATCGATTGCGCTGCAGCTCGAGAAACGCGTCGCCTTCCGCCGCGCCATGCGTAAAGCCGTGGATTCGGCGCTGCGCTTCGGTTGCAAAGGAATCAAGGTCCGCGTGGCGGGCCGGCTGAATGGGGCGGAGATCGCGCGCAAGGAATGGTATCTCCAAGGCCGCCTTCCACTGCAGACGCTGCGCGCGGAAATCGATTTTGGATTTGCGCAGGCGTATACCACCTATGGCGTGATCGGCGTGAAGTGCTGGATCTACCAGGGCGAAAACGTGCCCGAACGAGGCAAACGGCGCGGAACCGCCGCGGCTGCGGAAGTGGATTAGAGGAAACTGGCCATGATGATGCCCAAGAAAGTGAAGTACCGCAAACAGCAGCGCGGGCGCCGCCGCGGCAAGGCTTGGCGTGGAGGCCAGCTTTCGTTCGGCGAATATGGCCTGAAGGCTCTCGAGCCCGCGTGGATTACCGATCGGCAGATCGAGGCCGCGCGCGTCGCCATCACGCGCTTCATCAAGCGTGGCGGCAAGCTCTGGATTCGCATTTTCCCGGACAAGCCCTTTACTAAGAAGCCCGCGGAAACGCGTATGGGCAAAGGGAAGGGAGCGCCGGAGCGTTGGGTCGCGGTGGTGAAACCCGGGCGAGTCATGTTCGAGATGGCCGGAGTCGATCTGGCCACGGCCACACAGGCCATGGATCTGGCGGCGCACAAGCTGCCCATCCACACGCGATTTGTAAGTCGCGCGGGAGAACTGTGATGCCCGGAAAAGTCGAAAAATTGCGGGATTTGGGGGAGCCGGAACTCGAGGCGCGTGAGCGCGAGCTGGCCGAGCAGGTTTTTCGGCTGCGTTTTCAGCTCACCACCGGCCAGGCCGAGGCCGTGGGCCGGCTGCGGTCCGCTAAGAAAGATTTGGCGCGGGTCAAGACGCTTCTACGCGAGCGCGAACTGAGGAAAAGCTGATGGCAACGGCAGTAAATAA
>QHYQ01000234.1 GCA_003224175.1 Acidobacteriota bacterium | reverse complement strand
GCGTGACGCCGGACCCGCAGTTCATTTACCATAGCCGAACCCACAGCAAAGCGTTCGATTCCCTGATCCGCGGCCTCGAAGCCGGGTGCGGCTTCTTGGTCCTCATTGCCAAGCCGGGCATGGGCAAAACCACGTTGTTGCTCCAACTCTTGGAGCAACTAGAGCGGACATCCCGCACGGTCTTTCTGTTCCAGACCCAGTGTGATTCGCGGGAGCTTTTCCGTTACCTGCTCAGCGGTTTGGGGCTCGATGCGACGGGGCAAGATATTGTTAGCATGCACGAGAGGTTGAACCAGGATCTTGCGCGCGAACTGCTGGCTGGCCTGCGTTTTGTGTTGGTTATTGACGAGTGCCAGAACCTCGACAACTCTGTGCTGGAAACGGTCCGGCTTCTATCCAACTTCGAGACGCCCAAAACGAAGCTGATTCAAATCGTTCTCGCCGGCCAGACCCAGTTCGCGGACAAGCTGTCGAGTCCGAGCCTGGCGCAGCTTAGGCAGCGCATATCTATCCTGTGCCGCTTGGAGCCGCTTGCGCGGGAAGAAATCGTGAGATACATCGAACACCGGCTTCAAGTGGCGGGTCATGCTGGAGCGCCACTGTTCAGCAGCGAGGCTCTGGAGAAGATTGCGACATACAGCGAAGGCATTCCGCGAAACATCAACAACCTATGCTTCAACTCCTTGCTTCTTGGGTACTCTGCAGGCTGCAAGCAGGTCGATTCCTCTATCATAGCCCAAGTGTTGGACGACCTCGAAATGAATCCTCGGGAGCCGAAATGTGTGGCGACCCAGCAAGAGCTTCAGACGTTGCTGCAGCCACCTGTCATTCTTCACCCAAACATGTTCAAGGCTGATCTGGATTCAAAGCAGGGCGAGTCCAATGACGCACGGGAGATTGTGGTCGAATTTGAGACCACTCCTCCAAAGCCGGCACCTCTCGTATCTGGCAGCTTCCAGCGGGGGCCTGGGCCGCAGGGTCTGGGGCATTTCAACTCTTGCGGCAGCGCTTCTCCTTGCGGGTCTTTTCCTGTCTCATTCGGGGGTCAGAGCGAGCCGGCGATCACAGGGTCCGGCTAGCGCGGCAGCGGTGCCCGCTTTGACGCCCCAGCCAACTCCCGAAGTTTCCGGCAGGTCGGCCACCCCTTCAACATCTGCTACTAGCCCTCTAGCTCCCGACGCGCCACTCAGTCAGTCCTTTTTGACACCAACAACCGGACCGAAAATCGAACCTATTGTGATTGATCCCGGCCACGGCGGCGATGACACCAGCACGCCCGGATCCACGACTCGGGTCGCGGACACCCAGGAGGGCGACGCGAATGCCGAGTTTGCTCTTGGCGTTCGTTACGCTCGAGGCACAGGCGTCTTGCGCGATGATAAGCAGGCCTTTAGTTTGTTCGAAAAAGCGGCCGAGCAGGGAAATGTTTCGGCTCAATCAGCAGTGGCTATGTGGTACTGGCTTGGCCAGGGAATCAACAAAAATAACGTTGAAGCGTACTCGTGGGCAACAATCGCACATGAGCGCGGTAATCCTCGCAGTGGTGAATTACTGAAAGTGCTGGCCAGTATGATGAGTCAGACAGAACTGAATGAGGGTACACGCAAAGCGCAAGAATGGGACCGCAAGCATATGGAGACCCGAGGCACAAGCAAAACGAATGGCGCCGCGGAGCGGAGCGACCATTAATCCGGGATTTCGGTACTGTGCCTCTCGAAAATCTCGAAATGTCTGAGCGGACGGGAATTATACTTCTGTCATAATTCTCGCTGATGCTCATTTCTCTCACGACACTCCTCGCCACACTGTCTTCGCTCTTCCGTGCGCGTGCTGCGCTCCAACTGGAGAACCTGGCGCTGCGCCACCAAATCGGCGTGCTTCAGCGGTCCGCAAGAAAGCGCCCGAAATTGACCTGCAGGGACCGCCTGTTGTGGGTCTGTCTGTCCCGCCTGTGGAGCGATTGGCGCTCGGCGCTGGCCATCGTCAGGCCAGAAACGGTCCTTGCCTGGCATCGTGCCGGCTTTCGTTTGTTCTGGACCTGGAAGGTGCGGCGCGGCCCACCCGGACGACCTGTCCTTTCGCGCCAGGTCCGAGATCTGATCCGCCAGATGTGCCGGGAGAATCCCGGTTGGGGTGCACCCCGCATTCACGGGGAGCTGCCTTCGTTTCCAGGTTCTCTATGTGTTTCTGGTGTTGGCCCATGACCGGCGCCGCATTGTCCACTGCAATGTGACCGCCCACCCCACCGCGCAGTGGACCGGACAGCAACTGCGCGAAGCCTTCCCCTTTGAACAGCTTCCGCGCTACCTGCTGCGCGACCGCGATGCGATCTTCGGCCATGCCTTCCGAGACCAGGTGCGAGACATGGGTATCCGCGAAGTGCGGTGCACCCCACGATCCCCCTGGCAGCGGGCCTACGTCGAGCGCGTCATTGGTTCGATTCGGCGCGAGTGCCTGGACCACGTGCTCGTGTTCCACGAAACGTCCCTCCGTCGTATCCTTCGTTCGTATTTCCTGCAGACCGAGTGATGCGCTTGCCGCAGCTGCTTCACTTCACCTTTTTAACCGAGATCGAGTTTTCGGTAGGGACAATCTGCAACGTGCCGAAACCGACATTCCTTATCTTGGCTTTTAGATTGAGCCCATCGCGGTGATTTCGCCAGTTTGATTTCAGGCACCGCGTTTCGCAGTTCCTGCTGCGGCTCGCGGTCTGACGTATCTGTCCCAAGCTTCGGACATGGGTTCGATTCCCATCGCCCGCTCCAAACACTCTCCACAGCGAGCGATTGTCGCGAAGCTCCCAGCAGGGCAGCCAGCCAAGAGGAAGGGTCTGTCTCCTTGTCCGTAACAGGGCACTGCACCGGCGGAAAACGGCGCGTTGGCTGCCCCGGGCGCCTTGAAGGGACCCCTGGCCTTTGATGTTTTAGAAGCTCATCTTCAGCGCTAACTGAACGTCCCGTCCCTCCCTGGCCAGCGTAAGCGCGCCCGCACCCGGGCCAACGATCGCGTTGCCGTTGGGTGGGTTATTGACGAAGTTCGCGCGGTTTAGGAGGTTGAAAAATTCCGCCCGGAATTGCAGATTCCCGGCTTCACCCAGAAACCCGAGCTTGGTGTCCTTGTGCAAGGAGAAGTCCACATTGAAGAGGCCGGGCCCAGTCAGAATCCCTCTTCCCACATTGCCCAGGAAACCCGGAACGGGCGCGGTGAACATGTTCGGGTTGTACCATTGGTTGGGATTACCCGTAATCACCATGGCGGGATTGTAGACGACGGCATTAGGGTTGCACAGCCGACCCGAAGGAGTAAGGCCGTTAGCCACGCAGGTGGTCACATCGCCTATGTTGGCGGAGGTGACATATTCAGGGCGTTCGTAGGCGCCGTTGATATTGGTGTTCGTGTTGAGCGACACGTCAACCGCGGCTCTACCCGGGGCCAGAACGACTCCGCCGGGAGCGGCGGGGGAAAACGCAAATCCGCTCTGTAAGGCAATGATACTCTGCATCGACCAGCCGTTCACCAGCTTGGATGCAAAACCCTGGAAGTTCCGAGTGGGGAAGGTGTAAAGGGTATTAAACCGCCAGTTGTGAGTGGCGTTGTAGACGGACCTACCCCTGTCGACGTACCGATCCGCCTGGGGCGTGGCAACCTCGCCGTCGATGAAAAGTCGCCCCTGTGGGAGGTCCAGGTTTTTCGAGTAAGTGTATGCGCTCTGGAATTCCAGGCCGTGTGACAGCCTTTTCTGCAGGCTTACCTGGAGGCCGTTGTACCAGGACGCAGACGTGGTTTGGACCGCATTGTCGTTGCCAAAGTTGCAATTGTTCCGTCCGCTCGGGATGAACCGAGTGACCCCGTTGTTGAGGATGACGGTGCAAATATGCCCCGACGGAAAGGCTAAGTTCGTCGACGGGCAGGCCACGGGCGTACCACGCGGGAACAGGGCACTTGGCGGGCCCAGCGTATTCGACCAGTCGGGAACCCCGTTGACGATATGTGTCGGCATACAGGGATTGGCGTCCCCTTGCCCCCAGAGGTGCAGGCCCCGCGTGCCCACGTACGACACCGTCAGGCCCATATCGCCGGGCAACTGCCGATCGACAGAGAAGTTCCATTGCATCAGATACGGCTGGCGAATGTCATGCTGGGTCAGATTGAGGGGGGCCGGAGGGAAAAATCCCTGAAAGGTAGTGGTCGCCCCAGGGAAGGGGAAGGGAGGCTGATAGGGACCGGGGCTGGCCGAGATGAATCCCGGCGCCCACACTAGCGGTGGAGCCGGCGGCGCCGCTGGAAAAACGGCGTTGATCGAGCGATATGGCGGATCGCCCACAACGTATCCGAACGTGGTCGAGCCGATGGTAGCAATATCGTAGTAAATCCCGTAGGCGCCACGAAGTGCTGTTTTCCCACTTCCCGTCGGGTCAAAAGCGAAGCCGACCCGAGGGCTGAAGTTTTTGAGCGACGGGTTTCGCAGATAGGGTTCCGTCGTGAGGGGATTGGTCCAACCGGGGCCACCAACGACGTCAACTTGAGCACCGGCGTTCAACAAGGTAGTCTGAAGCCCCTGGGATTCAACCGGGGTCGTGTTGAATTCGTACCGCAGACCGAGGTTCAGCGTCAGGCGCGAAGTCGCGCGCCAGTCGTCTTGCCCATAAAACCCGTAGGTTTCGTACCGGAAATGGCGGCGCGGAACTCCGCCGGGGATCGCGGCGAGTTCCTGCGAGGGCTGATTTCGTAGAAAGGCAGGAAGTCCTCCCAGAAAATTCACGCGGCCGCGGGTCCACACTGTCTCACCGGTAATCAACTGAATGCGGTTGCCCAGGAAGCCGAATTTCAGCGCGTGCTTGCCCCTCGTATAGTAAAGGTCCTCGCCCAGGCTCCAATAATTCTGCAAGTGATAGTTGGGGGCGGCGAAGTCCGGCCCCATCGTGGTGAATGTCGAACTCCCGCTGCCGTTGCTTCCGATGACGATCAAGCCGATGGGTTCCCCATTGAGGAACGACACATTCGGACCAACGACTTCCTGCCCGGTCTGAGAAGGATTGGCAACGAGATTTGCCAGGATGTTTGTCCGGCTAAAGGAGATCCGCGCCGTATTCAGAAGCGCGGGCAAAAAGATGTGGCTTTCGGAAAGGGTGATGAACTGGCTGCGGCTGGGCTCGGAGTTCTGGAACTCCTTGAAGCCGTACACGCTGGCGCCGAAACCTGGCCCTGGGACAAAATCGATGGCGTCCTCAATCGTGTACCGCGCGAAAAGGCTGTCATCCTTGCCGAAGTTTTGGTCCACGCGCATCTGGCCGTAGTTCACCGACTCATGTGAGTTCTGTGTGTAGTTGGAGTCCGCCGGGTCGTAGAGCGCGAGCAGGGGCCGTATGGCTGGGTCCACTTTTATGTTAGCGCTCATCCCACCGGGATTCCCGCAATCGGCGGGCGTCACCGTGTAGTCTGCACCGTTGGGGTTGCCCTGAGCGATCGTGCGCGTCCCGTTGGCCACGCACGCGGCGGGAATGCTCTTGGTGACCACGGGGTTCCCCTTCACCTGTCTCAGACCTTCGAAAACACCCCAGAAAAACGTCTTGTCTTTGCGGATCGGCCCTCCAAAAGCGGCGCCAAAGTCATTCCGTTCGTATTGCGGGCTGCGCGGGCAAGAGGATGCATTGGCGGGGTTACTGGCCTGGCAACGCGCCTGGGAGTCATCAAAGAAGTTCCTGGCGTCCAGGACCCGGTTCCGCAGGTATTCGAACACATCGCCGTGAAACTGATTGCTTCCGCCCTTGCTGACAATCGTCATTTGGCTGCCCATGTTCATGCCGTACTCGGCGCTGAAAGCGTTGGTGATGACCTTGTATTCGCGGATACCGTCCAGCCCGAGCGTCGTGCCCACGGCCGAGGCGCCGTTGTAGCCGAGAACGTTCTGCGTGGGCGTCCCGTCCAGCAGGAAGTTGTTGGAGATGATGGGCGCGCCGTTGCTGCTATAGGTGGTGCCCTCGCCGCCCCCGCCAAGGTGGACCACCACCACGTCTTGGGAAACGCCCGGCTGGAGCAGGACCAAGTCCAGGAAGTTGCGGCCATTCAGCGGGAGGTCAACAATTTTCTTTTCGCTCACTAGGCCGCCAAGCGAGGCTGTGGTCGTGTTTACGAGCGGAGCTTCGCCGGTGACCACCACTTCCTGCAAAGTGCTCCCCACCTCGAGCGTAAAGTTCAAGACCGCTTCCTCGCCAACGTCGAGAACCAGCCCTTTCTGCGTGGTTGGCTTGAAGCCGGAGCTCTCAACTCTCAGGTCATAGTGACCCACAGGCAGTGCGGCCAAACGATACGCGCCGGTCTCATCGGTCGAGATGGAGCGCGATGCGCCCGTCTCCGAGTTCTGGGCCATAACGCTCGCACCCGGGACCAGGGCGCCCGAAGAGTCCTTCACGGTTCCCAGAATTGTTGCGGTTGGCAACTGCGCGAAAACCGGAACTGCCACCACCGACAGGAGCAGCCCCAAGGCGAACACCGCAATGCGAGAGCCCCAACGAGCACCTCCGAACACTCTGCTCATGACTTTTTCTCCTGTGTTTTGCAGTCTGAACCTGTCCCTACCAAAAACGACGTTCTGACTGAACTGGTTGAATTTAGGCAGCCGTCGCTGTAGCTTTTCGGCGACATGGTGACGATCATTCTCTCGCTGTTTTCTTCTGCTCGGCAAGCCTTTCAAACTCGCGCAGCGCTGCAAGCTGAGATTCTTGCCCTCCGACATCAGCTCTGGGTGCTCCAGCGCTCCAGCCGTGGCCATCGGCTGCGCTTGAATCGCACGGATCGATTCCTATGGGTATGGCTCGCACGATTCTGGAGCGCCTGGCGATCGGCATTGCTCATCGTCAAGCCCGAGACGGTCATCGCTTGGCTGTCCTTCGCCATAATTCTGTGCGCCTGTGATTTCAACTATATACGCCGTTGCGATTCACAGCCGATCTGCGATACCAACCGTGCATGCTTCTCATCGGGCGACTTCTCTTTGGCAGCATTCTCCGAGCTTTTCGGTCCCGGTCAAGTCTGTTACTGGAAAACCTGGTTCTCTGGCAGCAACTCGCCGTGCTCAAGCGCAAGCATCCTCGACCGCAGATTGCTGTGGTCGATAGACTTTTTGGGGTTCTAACGCGAAGAGTCTGGTGAGGCTGGAAACAAGCTCTGACCGTCGTAACTCCAGAGACTGTGGTCCGTTGGCACCGGGAGGGATTGGCCCTTTATTGGCGTGCCATCTCCAAAGCTCGGGGAGTGATGGGCCGGAAGCGAATTTCCAAAGAGGTTCGCGATCTGATTTTTCGGATGGTGGCGGAAAACCCAACCTGGGGCGCACCGCGTATTCACGGTGAGCTCTTGATGCTGGGATTCGATGTTTCCGAGAGAACCATTTCCCGCTGCATGCGTCATGCGCCGAGAAACCCGGAACCCGCGAAACGGTGGCTCGCGTTTCTTCGCAATCATCGCGAAGCCATTGCTGCGATGGATTTTTTCACGGTTCCGACGGTGACCTTTAGCTTGCTTTATTGTTTCTTCGTGATCGGTCATGATCGTCGGCGGATCCTACACATCAACGTCACGCGTCAGCCGACCAGCGCTTGGATCATCCAACAGCTGCGCGAGGCGTTCCCGTATCAAGCCGGTCAGAGATTCCTGATCTTCGACCGTGACAGCAAGTATGGATTTGAAGCTCCGATCGCGGTCCGGTCGATGGGCTTGATCCCGGTGCGAACTTCTTTCGAAAGTCCCTGGCAAAACGGAATTGCCGAGCGTTGGGTGGAAAGCTGTCGCCGCGACCTGCTCGACCACGTGATCGCCATGAATGAGGCCCATTTGAAACGCCTACTCTCGGAATATGTTCGCTACTTTCACGAAGACCGGACTCATCTGGGATTGCAGAAGGAAACACCGGGAAGAAGAGTTCGCGCGGCCGCTCGCGGTGGTGTGACCGCGCTGCCAAGGCTCGGTGGCCTTCATCATCGCTACGAACGCGTGGCGTAGTTCATTGAGGTTGAGTTCCCAGGGAAGACCTCTGCCCACACTGCAGGTTCT
>QHYQ01000233.1 GCA_003224175.1 Acidobacteriota bacterium | reverse complement strand
TCGGGGAGGCATCGACCGAAAGGACCGCGAGATCATCCGGGTCAATTACATCCGATGAGGAGCATGGCCCGGCGAATGACGTTCCGGAGTTGGTTTAACGGAATAAGTGGATTTGTCAAGTCGCTGTCTTTTCCGGCCAGCGACTCCCACGGCTGGCCGGAGAGTCTGCCGGCAAGCGCGGTCCGCTAGTGCTGGAGAAGATCCCGAGAGTGTCGCCGCTTCGAGATTCTATGGCGCGAGACCACCGAGCCGCTGGCAGGTTTATGACTTTGTTCAAGCCGCCGGCAACGTATTGAAGGGCGTCTCGACGGATAATTACTTTTGTCCTGCGCTCGAGTCCGAACCAATTTCTAAAGAACCTCAGTGTACCTTATGTGGTACACTACCTGAGTGCGCAAGAAACTCCCGAAGGGCGAAGAAGTCCAATCGGAGCCACCAGAAAACCAAGGTAAGCGGCTCCCGGCGATCTTTTTGCGCACCGAGGCGGGCGGGGAGCCGGTGCGGGAATGGCTGAAGGGGCTCTCGCCCGATGATCGGAAACGCATAGGAGAGGACGTCAAGACGGTGGAGTTTGGCTGGCCCATCGGGATGCCCGTTTGTAGGCCACTGGCCAAGGCATTTACGAGGCGCGCACGAGCCTGGCTCAGAACCGAATCGCACGAGTGCTTTTCTATATCGACAGGAAAGCTCGGATGGTCTTGCTCCACGGATTCGTTAAGAAAACGCAGAAGACGCCGGGCGAGGATTTAGCGCTGGCGAGGAGCAACAAAAGCAAGCATCAATTTGGACTGAAATGAAAGGGACGGTAATGAACGTAAGAAAAAATCGCAAGAGAACGGACCACAGTGGGTCAACCTTCAATAGTTTTCTCGAACAGGAAGGGATTCGGGAAGAGGTCGAGGCGGTTGCTATCAAGCGAGTGCTCGCTTGGCAACTCGAACAAGCCATGCAAGAGCAACAGAAAACGAAACGAGCGATGGCGAAACAGCTTCACACCAGCCGGTCACAGCTGGACCGCCTCCTGGATCCCCGGAACATATCTGTAACGCTCGACACTATCACTCGGGCAGCCAGGGCTCTTGGAAAGCGGCTGATCATTCGCATGGCCGATGTGAAAGCTAAGCGAGCGTGAGCCTGGCTAGCCGCGCGAAAAATGGAGTGAGGTCATAACGACGCCGGCCTCGCGACGGTCCAAGTAGACTGTTTCGGTGTTCGCCCTAACAATGCTCGGAACCGAAGGAGACCGAGATGCGAATTATCGGCACTCCGCCGCATTTGCCAGCATCCTAGCTGTGCCCAATCTCCATGTTGGCTTCCACCAGAAAACCGTTCGCCAAGTCGAGGATGTCATCTCGCTCCCTGAGGGGCGTCAAGGTGATCACGAATTCGTTCAGGCGGTAGTAAACATCCTGGCGGAACCGGCCGGCCTTTACCTCTCTCGCGAGGGAGGCATCGGAGGCGGCGATGAATGCGTACGTCGTGCAGATGGTTTATCGGGGACTGCCGCTGGATCTGATCGAAGACCTGCTTCCCCGATCGTCCGGTTATCGCCAGGCGTCGGCCGTTCTCTTCGCACAGCAGGCAGACGTCAGCGGGCGCCCGCTCACTCCCTTGCATGGAGGTCATGTAGGGTTGCTCTGCACAGCCGGCATGCTGAATGGCATCTTCGGCGAGGGGGAGATGCGGCACATCGCACACTGGCAGTCGGTCAAGCTGGTGGTTGCGAATCAAGCCGGGCGACACGCTAGAGTACGTGGTGGCGGGGGACCATGCGACGATTCGCGTGCATCCGGGTACGCGGTCACTCAAGGGTGTGCTCGCCAGCAAGAAGGGTAAGGGGATGTCCTTCGCCCAAATTCGCGAGGCCGCTGCGAAGGCCGCCCGTGCTCGTGAGGGCCTCCGGTGAGCAAGCGAAGGCTTGTCGACACGAATCTGATCGTTCGCCATTTAGTACAAGACCACGAAAAACATGCCAAGGCCGCTGGAAGACTCTTCGATGCCTGCGATCGCGGCGACGTGGTGATTGTGGTGTTGCCCGCCGTTCTGGCCGAGTGCGTGTTTGTATTGGAGTCTTTCTATGAACATCCACGTAGGGATATCGCTTCGGCGCTTGGCACCCTCATCGGCGCTCGATCTTCGGGGATTCGGCTTACTAAGACGGCTTCTAGGATGCCCTTTCTTGTTGATAATAAGACAATTAAATAACGCTTGACGGCGAATCGTCTCTGCCGTATGATGAGCGTGTGAAATGCATCACACTGGAGTAAGAACATGGCGAAGGAACGAATAACCGTGTCGCTCTCACGAGAATCTGCACGTTTTTTAAGGACATTCCGTGCCAAAACTCATTCTCCGTCAATGAGCGCGGCACTGGAGCAGATCGTTGCTAATCTGCAAGGTAGGGGTGAAATGGAACAGTTAGATGAGAAGGTTAAGGCGTATTACGATTCTATGCAGGAGTCAACCATTCGAGAAGACTACGCATGGGGTGCCCTCGGAGAAACGGCTCTATCAGAAGAAGTAGAAGAAAACCGACAAGAACGCGGCCGACCTCAATTAGCTCATGCCGAGTGAAGATGCGTGAGGGGCTTCGACCAACTGCCAGAGCCCAGGCGTGGACAGATATGGTTCGTACTTTTCCCAAGTGACCCACCAGGAAAATACCGCCGTCCGGTATTAATTGTTTCGACGGACAGAAGAAACACACATCCAAACGCGAGCACCGTTTTAGCGATCCCTTTCTCCACAACCCTCACCGAATTGCCAATACATATAAGGCTGCAACCGGGAGAGACCGGCTTGCCAGAGCCCAGCGAGCTTCAACCTGAGAATATATCAACCATCAGGAAGGATACTCTCGTGCCTGCACCGGGCACGAGAACATTGAGTGAAATCATCCTCCAAACGCTCGCTCGAAATGTTGTTTTTGCTATGGGAGTGCAGCCAAAGGATATCACGTAGGCGGGAACCTTTTTCAAATTCGTCGAGTTTGCCGAATTGGTTGCATCGCTTTGACTGAGGCACGCGAATCGATTTGTGCGGAGACCGGTAGCTGTAGTTCACTCCCGCGCTCTCCTCATCGCCGGGGCAGGCGCCCACCCACGAGGAGAGGTCTTTCTCGGTAGGAAATGTCGCAACGTTGGCACCCACTTCGGCAATGATCTGCTGCGACCCCGTTTCCGAGCCCGTTGCGTTCCGATTCGCCCTGATTAGAAAAACACCGCCGGAGAAACGTTGAACCGCTTGCTGAGCTTTTCGATGTGGTCCTTGTTCAGTTCTCGCTTGCCATTCAAGACTTCGGAAACGATGCTCTCCGTACCGAACTCGGGAACGAGGTCCTTCTGCCGGAGGTTGTTGGCTTTCACCAATTCGCGCAAGACTTCAAGTGGAGATGCTGAAGGAATCGCATGGTGCTCCTCTTCGTAGGCATCAACCAGCAAAGTCAAAAGCTCAGCGAACGCCCTTTCTGCGGCGTTCAAACGACCGCGACGCTCCCGGCGTTCCAATTCCAAAAGAGCGGCAACATATCGCTCGTGCTGTGCGTCTGAGGTGATGACCTTCGGCGCACCGATGTTGCTAATCAGGTCTTTTTTCTCAATCGCAGTCGCAATCATTTTTCCATCTCCCGTTATCGTACTCAGCGTGATCCAAGACGTGCAACGTGTAAACCAGTTGCCATTTGAAATTGATGCGCGTAATCAGCCTGCATTTGTTCCCATGGATGTTGAAGACAATGCACGTTCCAACGCTATCAGCACTCGGAAAGGTCTGCCGCAGATCGAGGAGGTGTTCCCATTTGGCGGCCTTTGTTATCTTGTACCATGCTTTTAGTGAAGTCTCCCACTCGTTATTGACTGGCAGACTCAATTGGTGATGCGGTACGAGACCGGCATCGCGGAAGAGAAGAGAACGTTCGCATCAAGAAAAAGGCGGACCATCATCGCGGGCGCTATTTCTCAACGTGCATCACCACCGCTGGGCGGATTAGGACGCCATCCTCACGCGCCTCAGTCGTGACAAGCATGCCTTCCTCTATGCCATAGGGCTTCCGCACCTTCGCTGACCGCCGTCAAAGGGCAGGCCCGCTGATGCGGCTCCCTGTGGTCGCCCTTGACTGCGCTTCGTCGCGGGAACTTCCCGCTTTCGGAAGCTTTGAACTACTGCACAGTTTTCGGGTTTCACTTCACTCTCCTGCTTAGGCAGCACTCAGGAAGCCAGCGATGGTGCAGGATGTACTTGGCGCTCGATCTCGGAAACCTTTCCCGAACGTTTGGACACCTCCAGATCGTAGAAGTTCTGCAGATTGAGCCAAAACTCAGCGTTCGTATGGAAGTATCGCGCCAGACGCAGGGCAGTCTCCGCAGTGATCCGGCGGCGCTCATGCGCAATTTCCCCTATGCGGGTCGCAGGAACATGCAGTTCGAGCGCGAGCTTGTTGACTGTCAGGCCAAGCGGCTTCATGAAATCCTCACGGAGGATTTCACCGGGATGCACGGGAGGCATCAGCGTTTCGGTCTTGTTCATCTCTAGCTCCTTGCTAGTGAATCGTCGACGATTTCCACGTCATAGCAATGGCTATCACGCCAGACAAAGCAGATGCGCCATTGATGTGGTCCGACAGCAAGTGGCGCAAGCGATTCGCCCTCGTGCGACTGCCTGGCCTGGAGTCTCAACCTCTGCGCTCCGCCCTTGGCGGCATCGTAGCTGGATCTTCCCACGCGACCAAGATCTCGCGGCCAAGGCTGGGACCTTCACGCGCAAAGACCTGACGACTCTCTTGGCGAAGATCGAAAACAAACGGTTGGCTTCCGCAGCCTGACACCCTTCCAAATACGTTACCGTAATTCCGAGCGAGAGCATTTAGCTAAGCTAGATCGCTGACAAAGTCGATCCACCTCACTTTCCCAAGACTGACAACGTCGAGAGACATCACCGCCGGGTCGCAGCGGCAAACCGGTGTTTCGTCAGCCTTGACGCCGGGCGAGAGTGCGCCTTAAACCCCGCGCCGCTTCATTTAGGCGGTCATCGAAGCTGGAAAAGTTTGTTTCCTCAATGCCAGCTTCACGAGCTACTTGAGCAAAGGATGCGAGATGGATTCCGTCGAAGCCTCGGAGCCCGAACTGCTCGGCTAGCTCACCAGCCTCGCGGCAAAGCGAGCCGGTCGCATTCACGGTCAAATATGTCGGCCAATACGCCTCAAATTCCCGTTTGGCAGAAGCGAATGCGGATGCATCGAGCTGGCCAGCGCGACGTAGTCTCGCGAACGTGGCTCTGGCTTCAGCGTAGGCCACTGTTGACGTGCAAACAGCGGCTGCCCTGGCCACCAATTTTCGTACTGCATCGGAACCAGTTTCCGCCACGAATACCTTGACCAGGCTGCTGGTATCCAGATAAAGCTTCACCGCCGGTCCTCGATTACGATGGAAGCGGCCGTCCTCCGACCTTTTAGCTTGACTGGATTCTCAGGAATGCCGGGTTTACCACCATTCCAGTGTGCGCGCCCTTCGGCCACCATGCGATAGGCCCAGTCGAGCTCACTCGGTGCGTCCACCGGGCTGATAGTTGCAATCGTGCGACCACGCTCGGTGATCAGCAATCGCTTTCCCTGCCGGACTTTTTTGAGATGCCGACTTAGGTGCGTCTTCAGCTCGCGAATACCTACTTTTTCCATTCAGCCCCCTATAAGTAGCCACATTATATCACAATGTAGTCTCATTAATCAAACGGTTTGAGGAGATCGGTGAGGTAAGGTCGATTGTGTAAAGGCCGCTATGCATGATGATTATTAGGACCATGCCAGCCGCTAAATTCAAAGCGCAGTGCCTAAAGATCATGGACGATGTGCGCGCCACGTGTGAGCCCGTGGTGATTACGAAGAAGGGCAGGCCTGTGGCTACGCCGGTGACTCGTCGGCAATGCCGAGAAGGCAGCCTAAGATTACAGGCTAACGAGTGGTGGCGAGTTGATCGCGGCGAGCGAAGATCCAGTTCTTTCCTCCATGAGTTTTTTGGTCTAACATGCAGCGTTCCCCGGGACACATCACACCACTCGACAGTGACGTTCTCGACCGCATCGCCACTCTTGTGAGTAACGTGAAAACCTCCCCTGACGACGATTTGGGAGATGAAGCGCTGATAGACCGGAAGAATGCCCTCGATTAGCATGAGATCGTCTGTTCCTTCAGTACCTATGGCCCGTTCTTTGCAGGGCCATCCCGCGCACCGATTTTGATTGCGCCGGACACCGGTTCCAAGCGAGTCTAATTAGCAGATGGCCTCCAGAATAGCGCGGAACTCAACGCCAAGGCAGAAGCGCCTGGGCACATAACGCTGTGATGCAAAAGAGCGATGATCTCCTTCCCTGAATTCAGGAGGAGGTTGTCATGCTGTAACGTTATTTCATCCGACCCAATACGATCGACCGCATCCGTGCTTCTTGGATCGGTGGTGAGAACAAGAACCGCCAAAATCTTCGCAAGCACGATGTTCGCTTTGAAACCGCCGTTCTCGTTTTCGACGATCCCTACGCGATTACGCAGCCTGACGTCACTCTTGAAGATGAGGAACGTTGGATAACGGTCGGAGCCATAGGACCGGGTTCGATTTCTATTGGTCGTTCATACTTTTTATGAGGAACTCGACGAAGAAGTCATTCGTGTCATCTCGGCTCGCGCCGCCGAGTCCCACGAAAGGAGAGCCTATGAGGAAGCTTACAAAGGAGCAGAAGCGAGACATCCGAGCTATCACCGCAAAAAGAGACGAAGACATTGATTTCTCGGACGCTCCCGCGGTTGTCGATTGGAGCGGAGCCGAAATCGGCAAGTTCTATCGACCAGCGAAGAAGCCCGTTACGATGCGTCTGGATTCCGACGTCATCGCATGGCTCAAAGCCGATGGCCGCGGTTACCAGACCAAAGCGAATTGGCTGCTGCGACACGCCATGCTTCACTACACGAGAGGAAAAGGTCTTAGCAGGCGTGAAGGCTCCCGCCGGAAGGCCGCGCAAAAGAGAGGGGGACCGACCGAGCGTCAAAACTTCGAATAAATTCTGCGCTCTTGCCAAGCGTGAGTGAAAGCGACTGGATGACCCGATAATGGTGGCTATCGCGGGATGCACGGTATCCGGCAGCAGGTAGTGCCGCCGTAGCTGCCTGCAAAGCTGCGTTGTATGCGATGGCAAAACGCCAATCGTTTGAGAGATCTTTGGACTGGCTATCTTTCAGATCGCGTTTCACGATGCGCAGCAGATTTTGGATCTCCTCGTCTTCGAACCTCATG
>QHYQ01000232.1 GCA_003224175.1 Acidobacteriota bacterium | reverse complement strand
GGATAGCAGCCTCTTCAAGTGGCGTTCATTGAGAGCAATGATGTGGTCGAGCAGGTCGTGTCGGCAACTCTCAATCCACCGCTCCGCAACGCCGTTCTGCCAAGGACTTTGGAACGAGGTCCGCACCGCACGGATGGCCATCGACCGCACTGCGATGGGAACCTCCAAACCATACTTGGCGTCGCGATCGAAGATGAGATCGAGGAGTCGGGTGATCGGGGAAAGCCTCCCGCAACTGTTGAACAATCCATCCGCTGGTGGGATACCGAGTGACATTAAAGTGCAGGATTCGCCGACGATCGTGACCGATGACGAAGAAACAGTAGAGCACACTGAACTTGATCGTGGAAACCGTGAAGAAGTCCATCGCGGCGATCGCTTCTCGGTGATTTCGAAGAAAGGCAAGCCAGCGTTTTGCTGGCTCCGGGTCTCTCGGAGCTCGTTTCATCCAGCGGGAAATCGTTCGTTCCGAGATATCGAAACCGAGCATGAGAAGTTCGCCGTGGATGCGAGGTGCGCCCCAGGTGGGATTCTCTGTCACCATGCAAAAGATCAGATCGCGAACTTCTTTCGAAATCCTTTTTCTGCCGATCCTCCCGCGGGCTTTGGAGATCGCACGCCAATAGAGTGCAAACCCAGATCGCTGCCAACGGACCACGGTCTCGGGACTGACGACCATCTGGGCTTGTTTCCATTCGGACCAAAACCTTCGCGCCACGACCCAGAACATCTTATCGAACGCCGATAGCCTGGGCCTGGGATGTTTTCGCTTCAGCGTTGTGAGTTGCTGGCGAAGAGCTAGGTTCTCAAGCAGTAGTCTGCGACGGGTGCGGAAGAGACGAAGGATTGCGCCTACGAGTAACCCAACGGCGTCGACCATCCGAGGGTGCTATCGCATTTCGCTTGTGGAGAGCAACGCTGTACCCTGTTGAAATCACAGGCGGACGGAATTTTGGCGAGACACAGCTGCATCTGGTGTCGCTTAGATAAAATCCAGCGCTTACAGCTACCCGTTGAATTGGACCGAAGTTGGACCGATTCAGCTGAGTTCAATTGGACCTCAACGATTTGAAGAGGAAACCGGCCAGTCGTTCAATGGCTCGCTCTCCATGGAACTAGACCAGCGCGACCTCGCGGTCGAAATTGGGCTTTTTCTCCGCATGGAGCTTGAGGGCAATGCCGCAGACCGCGGCGATGCGCTCCAGCATTGTGAGCGAGTGGCCGGTGTACTCAGCGTCCTCAAGGCGGGCAATCACAGACTGCGTGGTGCCAACCTTCTTGGCGAGCTCCGCCTGAGTCAGCCCCGCATCCTCCCGCATCTCGCGCACCAGTAAGGCCAGGTCAATCTGGTGCAAGGTTCGCCCGAAGGTCTTACGGTAGGTTGCGCTCTTGCGCGCACGCTGTTCGACAATTTCACTGTGTTTGTCACGCTTCATAGTCCCAACTCCTTCAGGATAGCTTCTCTTTCCTTCTGCGATCCCGTGTAACGGTTTCGGTACTTCATCCAGAGCTTTTTTTAGCTGCTCTGCCCTTCTAATCTCGCTCGGCGGAGTCTCTTGCGTCTTCTTCTGAAATCCTGACGTAATCACGATTAACATTCCCGGCTGGTAGAAGAAGAGAACCCGAAAAATCCGATCGAATTGTTTGACCCGCAGCTCGAATATGTTATCCGTGAGCTTCTTCACGAATTTTCCTTGCATTCGGTTGCCGTAGGTGCGTAGGCGCTCGACGAACGCGTCTATCCGAGCGGCTGTTTTGTCATCCAGCGAATCCACGAACTCGCGGGCAGGCACCCGCCCGTTGGGCAGCTCCACATACTCAATCGTGAATTCGCCGCTCATGTGGTCCTGGAATTCCCTGCCAATTTGGAGTATCGCATTATTGCTATATAGCGTCAAGATCGGATAAATGGTCAGCCTGTTTGTCGAGTTGCTTCCCGAAGGGGGATAGCTACGACACGAGAGGCCTTGCCACGCGCTGACGGTGGTGCGATCTCTCAGCCCGACCGTGGCGTGGGGGGCGATCCCTTGACTAGATCGCGGATGTCACCGTTCGCATCAAAAGAGCGTTCCAATCGAAGTTCGTCTGTCAGCGCTCCGCGTTCAATCAGCCGACGGACCGTTTTTTCGCTGGTGGTCCGTGCTTGAGTTGCGCGTCCACCCCAGCGATATCGGAAAAGTGATCGGCCGCCAGGGGCACATGGCCGATTTCATCCGCACTATCTTGGCTGCGGCGGGCATGAAACTGCGAAAGCGCGTAACGGTGGAAATCCTGGAGTAGTGCCGGAGCCCACCCTTTGCTCGGTGTGAACCTGCCAACATCCCGGATGGAAAGAAGCAAACCCTGAGATTGAACAATGAGCGAGGCCAATTTCCGGCACTTCACTGGGCTCATACGTGCATTATCTCTTTCGACGCCAGCAGCTCCGTCCTGGACTGCCGCTGTTAAGCTTGAAAGTAAAGTCCTTCCCTTTGGAGCTAGAAATGAACGACAAACCGGGGGTCATTGTCAGCGAATTCAAACCTGGGGTTATTGTCAGACTGAAGAGCGGCGGCGAGCAGATGACCGTTGCCAGACTAACAATTATTGAGGGCATCGAAAACGCCGTCTGCGGTGGGTGTAAGGGCAAAAAGATGGAACCAAGGACAATCCCAACTTCGATGCTGGAAATCGTGGACTAAGCTGGCCAGCAGCCCCGGCCCTTCGGCATTTTGAGCGACCCGCGTCGCCGTCACACTCGAGAACGATTCTTTCGCCGTCCTGGAGCTTTGGGACGCGCTCGCCAAGGCTTGCCCATTTCGTGGTGCGTTTCACATTTACTCTCGCTGCGCCAGGTCGCTTTGTCTTTCTCGCTTGAAATTTGAAGCTTTGGAGCCAGTGTTCTCGTCTTCACGCAAGAACTGGTAACGTTCAATCTCAGCCACCACTCCGACACGGTCCATATCCTCGATTTCCGTCCGCCGCACGGTGAAGGTCGTGGGCGGAAAGATCGTGATTACACGCGTGGGAACCCGGCGGACGCTGGGTGCGTTCAGGAGCTCGTAATCGCTCGCGCGTGCGCCTGCCGGCTTCTATCAAGAGAGCGCCCCGCTCAGCCATAGGACCGAGCAGGGCGCTCTTTGTACCAGATCTCAGTGCCATCAAGCTGACTGCAGCGACGTTAAGGAACGCTGAAGTTTTGCAGGTTGCGGCGAGACTGGGACCTTTTCGACGGGCAATCAAAAACAGGCACTAGCGGTCGGTTCTTGCCAGAGAGATGGATAAAAATGAAGAAGGAGAGGAGTTCAACTCCTCTCCTTTTTTTCAAGCAACCCAGAAAGACTTAGTTGCCGATTGGGGTGCTGGCCGAGCCTGCGCCCGAGCCAGAGGTGTCCGAGCGGATTACGCCGGACTGATCGGTGTAATACATGTTCTGTCCGGTCGTGGCCGCGGTTATGGGTGTAGCCGTGATGGTGTAAGACTGGTTGCTCGAGCCCGCCGTATACACAAACGTGTAGCCGCTCTTGGTACCAGCGGCCAGCACAGAGTCAATCAAGTCTGCCGACGTGGAGCTCGCCGTGCCGCTAGAACCGATGGGGCCCAGGTTCGTGAGCGCCGTCGGAAATGTTCCATAGCTCGTGGAATAGGCGATGCACGCCGTGTTCAAGCTACGCAGCGAGCCCACCGCCGAGGCCTGATTGGCGGCGATCTTCGACCGCAACAGGTTGGGTATGGCGATGGCGGCGATAATCAGAATGATTGCCACCACGATCAACAGCTCAATTAATGAGAAACCCTTCTGTTTGTTCCGCATGACATCTCCTTGAGTGTTCGCACCGGGACACGCTCTTCATTAGTGCAAGCGCGGTACCATGCTCGGTGGAGGGGATTATCAATGCAGCACAAAGACCGCAAGCCCTTAGATAGGCACGGGTTAACAAGGAGACAGAAACCTTGAATGCCGCTGGTGACTTTTGCTTTGGGCTGAAACTGACAAAAAGTGTCATCGCCCAGTGCCGCAAAGTGTCGTGAGCCGATCTATTGTAGGTCAGTCCACGATATACTGATCCGAATGAAGCTGCCGATGACGGCCGCTGGACGAACCAATCGGGAATTGGGGAAGCTCGGGTGGAGGCCGAGGACATCACGCCTCGAGGTGTTTACTTCTTCCTGCCGACAGAAAATTGAGCACGGTTCGTCGGCTCGATGAGACGAACAGCGGGCCCGATGCGCGGCGTCTGATTAACGGTTACGTCGCGCATTACAACATCGTTCGATTGAACAGCGCCATCGGCTACATCACGCCAAAGGACATGCTCGCCGGGCATCAGCGGGAGATTCAGGCCGAGCGCGATCGGAAGTTGGAGGCGGCGCGGCAACAGCGGAAGAATCGCCGCCCACCAAATCGTGGAGAATGATTTGACTCCCCCCCCGCGTGGTGTAGCGTTCGCGGCAGACTGGGACTGTGGTGCCAGCCCGCAAGCAGTCCCCGCTGCGGCTACCTCTAGCCTTCCAGTCCTATCCAGGTTGCGTTTCGTCGTATTTCGCGCGGTTACTCGCGTCCAGGTGGGCCGGTGTCGAAAAGCGCCGTGGGGCAACCTACACCTACAGAACGGAGAATAATCATGAACAAATTCGGCAAGATTCCCGCGATAGGTTTCGGTTTCGGAGTACTCGCTATTGCCTTGAGCCTTATCCCTAATCACCAAGCCCGAGGGGCGACTGAACCCCCATCACTCCCCGGTCAGGAACAGTCAGGCAAGGTTAAAGAATGCTCAAACGCTACCCTACGGGGCAGCTTCGGATACACCAGCACCGGAACTCTTCTCGACACAATCCCTGGGCTCCCAGCCCCTTTTGCGGGCCCTTTCGCCGAGGTCGGTAGGCAGACCTTCGACGGGAAAGGTAACACTGACGCAACCGCAACCTTAAGCGCAAACGGCAACATCGCCAAGGTGACGATTGAGGGCACGTATACGGTAATTCCGGACTGTACAGGCACCTTGACACTCAACGTCGCACCCTTGGGTATTACGGCACATGCAGACATCGTGATCGACGACGACGGGGCAGAGCTTCGTGCTATCGTCACAGACTCAGGAGTTGTTGAGAGCCGTGTTTACCGTAAGCAGTTCTGAGGCGATCGCAACGAATAGAAGAGAACCGGCAGGCACCGCCGACCTCGGGCTGATGCGGGATCGAGTTAGTGTTGGTGAAGCGAAAACGTATACTGTCTCGGCCTCCTTCGCCTCCTTCGGGGGCGCAACTTTCTTGGGTGCGGTGTTGGCTTCGCCCTGTTTCGTGGCCTGGTTCGAGCAACTTGCCAGAATCAAGAGGCCTGCAGCTACGCCTGCAAGCCACGGTTCTCTCGCGTTGCCTACCTTGCCGTGGCAAAAGAATCGGACCTGCGTTATGAGCCTGATGCGCACCCTGCTGCTGTCTCCGGCAGATCATCGACAGGCATCATGACGATCCCAACGGCGTACCTCGGATGCCGGCGTGTCTCGGCTATTTTCCTTAGGCGCTGGTCAAAACGTTCGAGCGTTTCGCCTGACTCGCGGTCGCTTTCAACTGCGGGAACTCCGCCGCCTTCGATCTTTGCTTTCACACTGTCACACCGGCGCGGTCCATCAGGCGTTGGTTTCACGAAAATAACCGAAACAACAGGCATCAACTCTCGTCTTGGCGCGAGCCGCTCTTCAAGTCTTCGCAACCGGTTCTTCAGGGCCCGCATTGTCGTTCCTTCGCTCAGGCAACAGAACCGACATTCTGTTGCAAGTGAATTCGTCCTAGAGCGCTGTATATCACCCGGTCGGACGCTCGCTTGACACGGTTGTCCCTCTTAAGTACGATCGAGGCGTTTCAAAGTTACCGACCGCTCTGAGCTTTGTCCGTGATTTGCCGAACATTTCCGGGCTGGCTTCTAGTTGTATTGTGCGGATTTGCTTATCTTCAGGTAGTTCAGGCGCAGTCAAGCCCTGTTTCGCAGTCAAACCGTGTCTCCTTAACCCCAACCCCATCACCCCACCGCGTGCTTCTCGATCGCTACTGTGTGGTCTGCCACAATGACAGGCTGAAGACCGCCGGACTAATGCTTGACAAGATGGACGTCGACCGTCCCAGCGAGGGCGCGGAAGTCTGGGAAAAGGTTGTACGGAAGTTACGTACGGCCGCAATGCCCCCGCCTGGTATGCCGCGGCCGGAGCAGAGTGGTTACGATTCGTTGACCACATTTCTCGAAACGGAACTGGATCGCTCTGCAGCAGCTAATCCCAATCCTGGTAGGACGGCCACGCTTCATCGCCTCAATCGTGCCGAATACACGAACGCAGTCCGCGATTTGCTCGCGCTCGACGTCGATGCCATCGACCTTCCATCGCTCCTTCCGGCCGACGATTCGGGTTACGGATTCGACAACATCGGAGACGTGTTGTCGATCTCTCCTTTGTTGCTGGAGAGATACATGTCGGCGGCGGAGAAGGTCGCTCGGTTGGCCCTGGGGATACCGTCGGCGCGGCCGGACGTCACCACCTACGAAGTCTCGAAGTTTCTGAAGCAAGATGACCGCGTGAGCGAAAACTTGCCATTCGGGTCGCGCGGTGGGATCGCCATTCGCCATTACTTCGCAACCGACGGTGAATACGTGATCAAAGCCCGTCTACGGAGAAGTTATGACGGCGAAAAAATCCTCGGCCTGGCCGAGTCCAGCCAGATCGAATTCCGCCTGGATGGCACGCGAGTTAAGACATTTACTCTTAGCGCTGATCGCAGGAAGGGGCCGGAATCAGAACAAGAGCCCGATGCAGGATTAGAAGTCCGCATTCCCGTGAAAGCCGGTACGCGACTGGTTGGCGTCGCGTTTCCTCAGGAGACATGGGCGCCTGAGAAAAACTCATTGCATGAGTTCTCCTTCGTAGGCGTCGGTTTGAAATTTGACG
>QHYQ01000231.1 GCA_003224175.1 Acidobacteriota bacterium | reverse complement strand
TACGCTTCCTACTGTCGTTCCCTGGCAGCAGGAGTTAGCGCAGGCAATCGCCCATCTGGTGGATCCACTATCTGGGACGTGTGGAGACTTGTCACCGGCACTTTGTACCAATAACCATCTCGCGAGAACGAGTTGTAGGCGTCTGTTGTTTTTTCGCCCGGGGGAGTAGCAGTGGGCTCGACGCGAAGATCGATCGATGCCTGTTGCGCGATATCTTCGGCTTCCCTCGCTTCTGCTTCACTAATTTCCGTCTTTCGTTGAGAGTTCAGCCGCTGCAGTGGCGTGAGGATGCTGCGGCTCCATATACCCTGCAGGTCCGGCTTGCCATCACGTGTCCGGGGCACTTTCCCAGTTGGGTATTTTGCGAAGCTAGCTTTCCAATCGTAGGGCTTCTCTGAAGCTTGGGGCACACCCTGGGTGGCTGGTGGAGACGTCTGCGCATGAGCCTTAACGGAAATGAGTCCCAGCAGGCTGGCGATAGCTACCGATGCAACCG
Source organism: Acidobacteriota bacterium (assembly GCA_003224175.1). Lineage (GTDB taxonomy): Bacteria > Acidobacteriota > Terriglobia > Acidiferrales > UBA7541 > Palsa-189. The sequence continues at coordinate 420 of QHYQ01000231.1, read as the reverse complement.
CAAGCTCCGAATTTCTCTGACGCATCGTACGCCCCCTCTGACTCTAATTGCTGTCCTTCTTTCGATACGCGAAACATTCTAAGGATCGTAGTCCACACTTACGACCGTCGAATTCTTCAACGTCATCGGCGATCACCATCCTCTTCCTTTTGCTCTTTCTCTTTAGCCCGTGCTGCCGACAAGGTGAACTCCAGACCGACATTGCCTTCATGGCATGCATACTCTACGAGTTGCTCCTGATCCGTCAGTCGCCACATTACAAATTCTATGCTCCAGGGTTTCGTCCAAGTACCCGGGTCGTCGATTGTGAACCCGTAAAGAAGATGGTCTTCATCCAGGCGCTTCCAGCGCTCGGTGAGATGCGCCTTTTCGGTGTTGCCATAGGCGAACGTCCCACCCATCCCCCAATCCTTGAAATTC
>QHYQ01000230.1 GCA_003224175.1 Acidobacteriota bacterium | reverse complement strand
GGCTCCCTTATACAGACGAAGGTTCTCAGGAGGTCTCGCACGTCCGTCCAGGTAAATCATCTGCGATTCATGGGCTTCCGGACGAACGACCACCACGTCACGGCTCTGCACAATCTGGAAAGTACTCTCTTGGCTTCCTGGACCTGAACCCATAAACGGTGGACCGACTCTTACAGGGCGAACGCACCGGCTCGAAAGAGGCCGGTCTTCCGGACCCGTAGCTGGACGATTGAGCCTCTCTTCAGCCTCCTGCCCTCGTTCCCTGGCAGCAGGAGTTAGCGCAGGCACTCGCCCGTTTGGTGGATCCACTACCTGGGACGTGTGCAGACTTGTCATCGGCACTTTGTACCAGTAACCATCTCTCCAGAGCGAGTTGTAGGCGTCCGTTGTCTTTTCGCCTGGCGGAGTAACAGTGGGCTCAACGCGAAGATCGATCGCTGCTTGGTGTGCAATATCTTCGGCTTCCCTTGCTTCTGCTTCACTAATTTCCGTCTTGTGTTGGGCGGCCGGCCGCTCCAATGGCGTGAGGATGCTGTGGCTCCATATACCCTGCAGGTCCGGCTTGCCATCACGTGTCCGTGGCACTTTCCCTGTTGGGTATTTCCCAAAGCTAGCTTTCCAGTCGTAGAGTTTCTCTGCACCTTGCGCCGCACTCTGGCTGGCTGGTGGAGACGTCTGCGCATGAGTCTTAACTGAAATTAGTCCCAACAGGCTGGGGATCGCTAACGATGCAACGACAAAAACCCAATTTCTCTGACGCATCGCAGGCCTTCCTCTGACTCTGATGGTTATCCCTCTTTGCGATGGACGATTCTATTTTGCCTACATCTATTACGGTACACACGGTATTGTCAAGAATAAGAGTGGGAGGACGCGGGTGTTAACTCTCTCCCACCCATTTGCTGATGCTGCTGGCGTTACCTGAAGTGATTTCGATTCGTGAAGGAGGAAGAGGTCGAATTTCTATGCCAAAGAACCTCTCCACGGAACCTGGAGTCGAAATCGAAGCTCTAGCCGTCCGGTTTCCTTACGTTTGTGGGACAACTGAATGTGCCCGCGAAGGAGTAGAGTTTCATCAAGGCAGCCTGCGCCGCTTCTGCAGGCTGGCCTTTGAGGTTGCGGCGTCTTGAGCGAATACGGACACTCCTCCTGGAAGTTCAGCTTGCGACATTCTCCTCCTGCGCTGGGCTGTTTTGACAGTGACGCGAAACCAGATCAGAATCGCCAAAAGTGTCGGAAGGTGCAGCATGTCCACCCAGACTTGCCCTAATTGTGATTCCCCCGGCGACGGCAGGTGTTCAGCTTGCCACGGAAGAGGGAAAACTCTTGGAAACGAGGCTTCCGACGATTTCGGCGACTTCGGCCATGAATTATCTTGTACTGCGTGCGGTGGCAGCGGGGAGTGCCAGGCATGCGGTGGCATTGGAGAAATGGAGGTTGGCGGTGAAGGTTGATAGTGTGTTGTGTAGGGATGACGCTCCTATCCTCAGCATATGAGCAAGAAGATTGGCGTGCGTCATCTACGGGATGTCATTCCACCGCGGATCGAGGCGAAAGAAATACAAGCTTGGACGGCGAGATTCCGGCAACGCTTGCTGCTTTCTGACGTCGGCATACTTGCTCAAGAACGCTTGGCGAGCCACCGCCATTCCGCTCGGGTCGGTCAGCGGATATGCCTGCATCTCGAACAATCGATTTCCGATCTTCACACGGATCCGAGGGTCCCGAACCACCATACGGTTCCAGAACCTGGCCTCCGGAAAACGGTCGCGAAGGTCCGGCTGCCCTGGCTCTGGCGCGAAATACTCGGAGAACAAGTACAGCTGTGCGTCATTCCTTGCAATGTATGTGCGCACAAAGTGGGGGATGAGATACCACGTCCGAGTCTGAATCAAAACCGTTGGAACCGCATCTGTAAACGACCAGTCGGTGACGGGTGTGGTGACAGGGTCCCCGGTCAGCCAGAAGCCGAAGTCGCCACGGTTCAGGCCCACGAAATTTCTACGAAGGCTACTGTAGTTCAGAGCGAGTGCAACGACCACGACCATCAGAATGGCCAGGCCGACGATTCTTGATCTCTTCATTGCAGTTTTTCAAATCGTGGCGGATCAACTTCTAAAGTTTATATCTGCCGATATATGGGGACAAGAATCAAACACGGGATTTCCGCAAAGCGGTTCGTGACACAGCTTGCTGGGCTCTCAGGAGCGTTTGGCGATGAGGCGCTCGCCGCGTGCTAAAATCCGCCGCACGAGGCTGATTCCCATCAGAAGGAGAATTCAATGAAGAGCACGATTTCGAGACTTCTAGAAGCGTACGAGAACAGGAAAATGTCACGGCGGGAGCTGGTTCAAGGATTGGCTTTGTTGGCGGCCAGCTCTGCTACGGCGTCGGCGGCGGGATTCCAGGGAAACAGTATCAATCACGTCTCTCTTTTCGTCAGCAATCTGCAGCGATCGACCGATTTCTATCAACGCGTCTTCGGTTGCTCCGTGAACAAACGGGAGGGGAACAACCAGCTAACATTTGGGAAAGGTTTTCTGGTCCTGCGACCGGGTAATCCGCCAGGCAAGGTAGACCATTTTGCAATCGGAGTCGACAACTTCAATAAGGACTCCGTGACTGCGGATCTCAAAGGGCGGGGGGCCACTCCGATTGACCAGCAGGGTGGTGGCTTCGGTTTCCATTTCCTTGATCCGGACGGGTTCCCGGTGCAGATTAGCGCAAACAATCCGGCTTGATCAGCATCAGTCTCGAACCGTCGGTTGCGGCCCGGAGATAGTGGGGCACCGCTACGTGCTGCTGGGGAAGAGTATGCCGTGACTCGTGAAGAATCACGACGGAAAAGAATTGGCCGGACAGAGTCGGTTTGCCGTTTTTAATCACCCGCACGGCGGATGTTGATCTGAAGTTGCCGCTGCCTGCTTCGTGATCTTGCCCGCTATACCAGGTGTATGATGTCGGCGAATCGGAATTGGAAGGGCCAGTATGGCTATGATGCGGACGGAGAATTCTTATTAGGAGGACTCTGATGCTGAGAACGACGGTGCTCTTATTGGTTCTGGTCCTTTCCGCCTCGCTTGCTGTTGCACAGAGCAAACCTCCGAAGACGTTGGACATTTATGTGATCGACGTGGAGGGCGGCAATGCTGTCCTTTTTGTCGCGCCTTCCGGAGAATCGATGCTTGTTGATACTGGGAACGGTGGAGACGGTGCAGTTCGTGATGCGGGACGCGTTATGGCCGCCGTCAAGGACGCTGGCGTCAAGGAGATCGATCACCTGATTATCACTCACTACCACAACGATCATATCGGCGGTCTTTCCGAACTCGCGACCCATATTCCCATCAAGGAGTTCATTGACCATGGGATGAATACCCAGCCCGGTCCCAATATTGATCCGGTTCTACAGCGTTATTCCGAACTTTATGGCCAGGTGAAACACACGGTTGTAAAGCCCGGCGATAAGATAGCAATCGGTGGTTTGGACTGGCGCATAGTAGCCGCGGCCGGCGATGTGTTGAAGGCCCCGTTGCCGGGCGCCGGTTCCCCAAATCCCTATTGTGCCAACTTCAAGGCAGCAGATGTCGCCAAGACCGAAGATGACCAGTCTGTCGGAAGTTTCATTACCTTCGGAAAGTTTCGTACGATTGTCCTGGGCGACCTGACCTTGAATAGGCAATTCGACTTGATGTGTCCGAGCAATCGCCTCGGTTCTGTGGATTTGGATCTCCTTGCTCGTCACGGAAACGTCAATTCGGACCTGCTGGTTTATCCTCTTCATCCGCGAGCTGCGATCATGAACAATGGGACTCGCAAAGGGGGACAACCGGAAGCAATGAAGGTGCTTTTCGCCTCCCCGGGTCTTGTCGACCTCTGGCAAATGCACTTCTCGCTGCTGGGCGGCCAGGAATATACCGTGCCCGGCATGTTCATCGCGAACTTGTTCGATGAACCCCTGACCGCCATGCCTGTGGCTCCGGTCGCGCTTCCGCCACAGGGCCAGCAGGCTCCTCCAGCACCGCAGCACAACGGCACCGCTTACTATTTCAAGGTGTCGGCGCTGCAGGATGGCACTTTTACTGTGACGAATACTCGTAATGGTCTCAGCAAGACGTACAAAACGGAGAATACCCGAAATACCCGAACCGACTAGATTTCCGCATCCTCTGCAACCCGGGACTCCCGACGCCTGACGGCTTCTAGAGCCATTTCTTGCAATTACCGAGTTGAATCCCAAGCCAGCGAGCAGACCATAATGGCGATAGCAGGGCACGCATCACCTAAGGCGCTCACCCATTACTCCCACGTAAGGCTTGAGGCTAAAAGAAAAGCGCTAGACGGTTTCGGGGGCATTGAATTCCACTGGTTGTTACGTCACAAATAACGTCACAAATGGCACAAATCCCGCCAGTGCAAAACCGCAAGTTCTTGAAAAAGATGGTAGGCCCGTGCGGGCTCGAACCGCAGACCTCTACCGTGTCAACGCGGAGATTACAAGTACTTACAACAACTTACAAGGCTGTTGGGGACTGCCAAGTACTTGATAATACCCATTAGTCGGACACATCTCGGGATGGCCTTCGGGTTGAAAAGCGGCAGTCGGACAGGGTAGCGCTCAAAGCTGAAC
>QHYQ01000229.1 GCA_003224175.1 Acidobacteriota bacterium | reverse complement strand
GTTCAAGGAGCGCTACAACGCTCAGTTCCGGGTGGAGCTCTTTAATTTGTTCAACCGCCCCATCATCTCCAATCCATACGGTGCATCCAACGGCTATGGCGGCGCTTCTGGTGGAACCAATGACATGGGAACCTCCAGCACGTTCGGCTGCGGGTGCGCCACACCCGACGTAGCTGCCGGCAATCCGCTGGTTGGTTCAGGAAGCAGCCGCGTGATGCAACTCGGGTTGAAGTTCACGTTCTAAATCCGTCCGGTCGGTGCGAGGGCAGAACGTGCCCTCGCACCACCACCGAGATAGATGAAACCTCCTCCGCTTTGGCCGCCGCGCTGAAAGTAGCCTAGACAGATTGGGGTGAAGCCAATGGCTAAACACCGCACAAAAGAAGAAAAACTCAAGAGAGTCCGGCTCACGCTAGGTCGGCTTAGACCTCGGTTCAATCGAACTACCGGATACGAATGAAAGATGACCCGGCGTCAGCTGATTCTTGGTTCTTGACTCTCAAGGACGGCCAACAAGCATTCGTCCAACGCGGTCACGGATCTCAAGGCGCGTCGCAAACGAGGCGCCTTGATCAGGCTCTCGTGTCTTACCTCTTATTGTGTTCAGTTCCCCACCTGAACGATAATCGCTAAAGTAACGAGATTCCGAGGGAATAGAATTGTTCTCCCGCCTACTAGCCGGGCTAGTCTGCGTCCCCATGCTTTCGGTTTGCGGTGTTGCGCAGGCGTCTTCCGTTGTTCTCCTGCGCCTTCCCTCCCAGCCTGATCGGGAGTTTTCTCCAGTCAAGACGTATGCAGGCTTGGCCGACGCGAGCTCCTTTGCCGTAAGACCCTCATCGTCGGTCACGGTCGTCCTACTTATTGATACGATGAGCCCGGCAGAGCTGGGCAGTGTCAAGACCGGCCTGCTCGCGTTTTATACTTCTTTGCGCGGACGCTCGCTGCGGATCGCGCTGCTCCGGAACAGTTCGCTGGCCGTTGCTGGTCCTATTGCTAATCGAGTTGGCCTGAAGCGCACCCTCGACGACGTCCAACCCGCCGCTGATCCATCTACAACCACTCCGTCAGCTATCCTCGATGCCCTTTCGGCCAGCGCCTCGCAATTGGGAACGGACTGGTCAAGCGTACTCTTAATCGGCAACTTTCCCGCCCTGGACCCCGCAACCCTGGATTACGCTTCGGCAGTTTTGGTGCGGGCCTTCGGTGCTCAGCATTTGCAGGTGAGTTGGTTTGCACCTGACGGTGGAAATGACGCCTGGCTTCCGCTCTTTCAGTCAACTGGCGGCACGATATTCCGAGGCTCCCTGAGCGATTTCTTCGCGTCACTCGAGCAAGACTCATCGCAAGCCTTCCTCCAGGTAGATTGGACGCCTTCCGCGCCATCGGCCGGGTTTATCGTCTCGCGCTCTGTCGTAAGGGATAAAGAAGGGCATGAGCTTCTGGAAGTACCCGATATAGCGGCCGCAAATGGTGCGATCTTTCCCCCGGTGGAACTTTACTCTGAAACGCGAGCCAAGGCGGCAGAAGCAGCTGCTTTGCTAGGTCAGGAGCCGATCAGCGAGGCCGATACGCTCCGTCTTCGCGACGACATTGCGGCAGCGTTGGAGGCGAACCCCCGCGATGCGGGTGCGCTGCTCACTGCAGCTGCCTTTTTCGAAAAGCTCAAGGATTACGCCACTGCCGCCCGCCTGCGAGAGTCCTTGACGGAAGTGAGTCCACTGGACAGCGGCAGCTATGCCGCTCTCGGCCATGATCTGGTGCGCGGTTCCGAGCTCGGCAAAGCCGAAACGGCGTTGAAGCGCGCCGCCGAATTAGGAATGCTTACGCCGCGAGCATCCGAGGACTTCGCGCACATCCTCCTCGCCCGCAATGATGATCGGGGCGCGGTCCCCTACCTCGATCAAGCCTTGCGCGCCGATACCAAGCGCCAGGATCTCTGGTTTCTGCAGGCCCTGGCAGCTGAGCGCTTGCAAGATTCTGCGCTGGCCATCCATTCTTTTGAGGAAGCACTAGCATTGGGCGGCCTTCACATCGCGGAAAGCACATCTCTTGTCCGCCTCTATCTCGCTTCGCAACAAGATGGCAAAGCTCAGGAGTTGGCCCGTCAAGTCATTGCCAACTTCCCGCCCGAACCGGCTTTTCGCGCGCAATTCGCCCAGAGTCTCGACAGTTTGCACCAAGCCAGCGAAGCGCTCACCGCCTGGAAGCGGGTGCTTGAAGTGCAGCCGGATTCCCCACTGGCGCACGATCGAGTCGCACGGCTCCTTTTTGAATCCGGCGATGCTCGCGGTGCGCTCCAAGCAGCCGACGCAGGGCTTTTCGTGGCACCGGAGTTCGCGGACTTTTATCTCGTGAAGGCGGATGCTCTGGAGAAAGAGGGCCAGATGTACCAAGCCCGCGGCGCTCTCGAGGAAGGCGCCGCGGCCGTGCAGGATCCTGCTCTTCTTTCACGTCTGGCGAGCGCCGAAGACAGCTATGGCGCCTCGGCTGCCGACGCTTATGCCCGATCGGCCGAATCGCTTGCGGCATCTTCGCCTGAACGATTGCGCGTGATCGAGCGGGGGTTCGCGGTCTCCATGCGCGATGGGGATTTGAAACACGCCCAAGAATTCGCCGCCGCACTAGAGTCGGCAGGTCGTCAAGAGTTCCGTGGCCTGTTGGGCACAGAAGCGCGCGCGGACAGCACCACCGTGGTTCCCGGAGGACTGGAGGCTCTTGCCTTCGCGGCGCACACCAAGGAAGGGATTCCGCCGGACCGGTTCTTCGCCGAATACGCCCGAACCCTCGTCGATCAAATCGGAACACATCCCGATGCTAATGGCCACCTATATGCCGACGCCATCGAGGAACATTTTCAACGGATCGCTGCTCTCGCGGCGTTCGGGAAACGAGATGGCAACCGCGTCGTCATTACGCTCGCCCTCACTGGAAAGGACGCCCGACGCAACACCGAAAAGGTTCTGAGCGCCCTGGGCATTACGATGCGCGAGTCAAAGGGTAAAGTAGAACTCGATCGCGGGGAGAGCAAGTCCAAGGCGCGCCAACAAGAAACACTCTCGGCTTTGGCTGTGGACGAACTCGGAATTCAGGCCGCCCTTCAAGCCGGCAAGTCCTACTCGCTTGAAATTCCATACGAATCCGTTCCCGTCTATCCCAGCGAAAAACTGTGGCACGACGCGTTCTATGCCAGTGACAAAGATCCAGGAGGCTTTGCCGCCGCTCTCCTGCACATGCCTATGATGGCCCGCCTATATGTCGGCCTGAGCGTGCTCGACAGAAAGACGATTTCCGAGCTCCTGTCGGCGGCGAATATAAAAAGCCTTTACGATAATTATGCCGATCTGCTCTTTCTTTACGCGCCGGCCTTAGCTCTACAAGGCGCCCACGCAGCAGTCCCGGGAGGACCAAATGCCGAGTCGATCTGGGCGCGCCTCGCGGGCGCCAGTCCCAATCAGCCCGGGGCATTCTTTCGTGCGTTGCTCGACCGCGACGACGGCAGGTTGCTTGCGTTCTTCTTCACGCTGTCCGAGCTAGACTTCCCACACCAGACGTTTTTTACTACCAGTCTGTCTCGCACCACGCAATTCTACAAACTCTTCACATCCGCGGGACTCGCAGAGAGAGGGCTCTTTACGCAGCACCTCGACTCAGCCTCAACCTTCACGGAGGTGTTGCGCTCCGTGCCTCTCGACGGTACGGGCCACGTCGATTTCCCAGGCTCAGCCGAGGTCTGGACGGTTGCCCAGGGCCATTCCTCCACCGAGCAAGCCGCAAGGTTGCTCAAGCGAGTCTCCAAAACGGTAGCGCCAGAGGTGGAGGATGTCATTCTGGTTCGCCTCGCGCAGACTCGTTACAAGGATAAGGCCGCGCGCCACACGGAACTCGATAACTTTCTCGCGGTATCGCGGATCAATGCTCACCGCACCAAGCCGCTCGACGAGGAGTCCGCCTTGCTGCTGGCCCAGCGCTATAGCGACTCCTTTGGTGCGTATGCCTATTTCACTGATCTCACGGCACTAGAAGCCTCTGACTTCCGCTTGTTCTTTGCGGCACTTGACCGGCTAAAATCTCACTCACCAATCGACGCGAATCTTCAGTTCGGCCAGTTGCATGCGCTGATCGAATTGATCTGTCTTCTCAATCGCCGCGAGGCAATTACCGATGACCAGGAGGCCAAACTATTCCGTTACGTCTGCGATCACTTCTCCTCCGCGTCTGACGATGCCGCGTACACAGCTGCGTCGCTCGATTCGGTCCGCTCCATCCTGAGCTACTGTCAGCGGGAAGAGAAGGAAACCTCGCCGGATGACAAGATTCGTTCCTGCCTGCTGGGCCCTCGCGCCCAACCTGGGAGCCGGCGGGCGATAGAGTTCCAACAAGTTCTGGATGCGCAAGAGATTCCGAGCCTGACAGATCTCTTCTCCATCTACGACGGTGCGGCGAAACTCTCAGGCGGGATCGTCACAATCCAGAAGGGTGTCGCTGGCCTGCATTCGGTAGAAATACCAAAGGGAACAAAGATTACCGAGAAAGAAAAGCAGTTTATCGTTCGCTATGACCCTGCGCCAGTGCGCAAAGTCGTCGGCCAGTTAGTTCAGCAGGCCTCCAAATCCAAAGTTAACCGCAAGGAAATCGAAAAGCTTTGCGCTGAATTACTGGCAAACCTCAAGCCTCAGGTCACCACCGCCCTCGCCGGTCCAATCTATGCATACTTCCTGCGCCCCTCCGACCTTGTAGTTTCAGAGGACCACCTACTGGTTCGCAAGCATCGGTATTTCAACTTCTACGACACCGACCCCCAGACGAACCTAGAATCGGAGTTTCGCCCTGATAGTGAGGGATCGGGTAGCTACTTTTCCGGGGGATTCGCAACATTTGCGTTAGCGGCCGGCTCGGCCGCCAGTTCTCGGTGGAGAACTGGTAGTCCCGCCGCCACCGCGGTAGTCGGCGCAGAAATCGCCGCGATTCGCAGCGCCAGCTGGGATCGTCTCGAAGAGTCCGACCAACGCTTGGTGGCGCTCCGCATCGAGGTCGCGCGTGAGTGGGTCTTTGAGTCGGCGCGGCTGCCAGAGGCACTGCGTGGGTTAAGCGAGGAGACGATGGGGCTCTTGTCACCCACCCGCCGCAGTGACCTGCTAAATGGTATCGAGCTGAAGGATTGGCGCAAGATTTGGGACTCGATCACTGTGCCGGACCTTTTCGCGCTGGGCACTAGGTATCTAGATCGTTTCAAAGCCGACCCCTGGTCCTCGCCCGTCACGACTACGCTCCGATCTGTCGCCGCTGCCAACGATGGTTCGCGCCTGCGCATTTTGGGCGCCATTACCTATCACGCTTTCGGTTGCGCCCATCCCGACCTGCTACACGACGCGCCCTACGAAGTATAT
>QHYQ01000228.1 GCA_003224175.1 Acidobacteriota bacterium | reverse complement strand
TGCTCGAGAGCACGATCGGGCAAATCCTTGTCGCCGGCTTGGCTCATATAATTGCTGAGCCGCTCCATCACGTCGCTGATTTGATCCGGGTAGGTCGGACTTACTGCTTCTTGCGGTTCGGCTGCCAGCGCCGCACTCGGCTCGCTCGGGTACACGGTTGCTGCGAGGGCCAGTCCTGCATATTGCATGACTCGACGACGGGTCAGCTGGGAATTGGCTTCTTCTTGCGCCATAGGGGGACCTCGATGTCTGTCATATGGCTTCAGGTGCGGTCTGGTAGCACGCAGTCAGCCTACAAGTCAAGTGCATTGCGTTTGGCCGATGGGCGTGTCGATTTTAGGGACAAACGGTAGTGATGGCGGGACAGGACCTGCAGGATTAACCGGGGCGATAGCCACGATCCAGTGCTAACCCATAGGGCGAATCGGGCCGGCTTTGACGTGGGTCGGCCCGTTTTTATTTCCGGCATGCACCCCACCAGGAAGAGAAGAATTCGCTGAAACAGCAAACAAGCCTTGCCCGGTTCCAGACGAAAGTGGGGAACTCCTTGAGCGGCAAGCCGAAAACGGCGTCGAACAGCGTTTGTGTTAGGGCTGGAGGTTCATGCGTCGCAGCAGGTCTGCGAAGCGCAGGTCAGAGCGCAGCGGATCGAAGATTGGCTCCACTTTAATGCTTGCCGCCAAACCTGCGAAGCGCTCCTCGTAAGCCTTTTCCAACCACTCGAATGCCTTGTCCTTCTCCCCGAGGCCTAGATAGATGTCAGCCACGGTCCACGCAGGAACATACTTTTGCTTTGAGCGCTCGCGCAATTGATCAAGCACCTTCTGCGCTTCCGCTTTTCTACCGCCAATCGCATAGCCGTATCCGAGCCACGATAGTGGCACCGGGTTGCCCGGGGAGATCGCTAACTCCTTTTCAACCTCCGCCATGCCTTCCTTATACATGGATTTTTCGAAATAGGCTTGGCCGATTGTTAGGTGAACCCCGATGTAGTTCGGATCCAGCTCCAATGTTTTTCGCTCTTGCTCCATTGCTTGGTCATACTGTCGTGCCAAATACAATATGATTCCCAGATTCCTGTTAATGATGAGCGAGAGGGGATCAAGTTCCACGGCTCGTCTCTTCTCCGCGACCGCTTCTTCAAGGCGTCCCATGCGTCCTAAAGTTGTACCGTAGCGATCGTGCGCGATGGCAAAGCCTGGATTGAGCTCGATGCTTCGCCGCAATTCTCTCTCGGCTCCGGGCCAATCCCACTCAAATTGTGTTCTGACATACCCGAGCGAGACGTGGGCTTCGGCGAGCCTGTCATCAATTTCCATAGCCTTCTGCGCGGCCTCCTTGGCCCTCGGATAAGCGTCCTTCGCTGGAACAAGACCGTTGTTCGCAAGTAAGCTGTAGCTATCAGCCAGACCGGAATAAGCCAGAGCGTAGCTAGGGTCTTTTTCGATCGCCTGCTGAAAGTATTCAATGCCCTTGGTAATCCCCGCCTCAGTTCTTTTGTTCCACCAGTAGCGGCCTTTCAAATAGTCTTGATAGGCTTCGGGATTCGCGGTGTAACTCTTGGCCATGCGCTTCTCGTCTTCACTCGATAGCCGCATCCGCAACGTGGTCGTGATTTCCTTAGCGATCTCCCCCTGCAAGGCGAAAATGTCCGCCGACCTGCGGCTGTATTGTTCGCCCCAGATGTGGCTGTCGTCGCGGGCATCTACCAACTCGGCGCTGATGTCCAGGTTATCTCCCCGCTGCATGATCCTGCCCTTGAAGATGGCGCGCACCCCTAGCGCCCGCCCCACCGTCTGCGCATCCGTTTCCTTTCCCTTGTATCGAAAAGCAGAATCCCGCGACATTACCTTCAAATGGGGCAACTGGGAGAGGCTGTTGATGAGGCTCTCGGTGATCCCATCGCTCAAGTATTCGCTGTTCGGATCGCCGCTGGCATTGACGAAAGGCAAGACCGCAACTGAATCGATCGTCTCGCCTCGCCCACGGAACCCGTAGAACCAGCCCGCACCCACTAGCACCATGACTGAGACAATCGCGGATACCCCTAACACTGCCTTGCTGCGCCACCACGGCTGAGGAGTCGCCTCGGCAGACGGTGAGCCAACGACTGAACGTCCGGAATCCGTATCCCGCTTCAGTCGTGCTAAATCCGTGCGCAAATCCGCCCCACTCTGGTAACGCAGCTTGCGATCTTTCTCCAATGCCTTGTTAATGATCTCTTCGAGCTTCGGAGGCAGTTCTGGATTCAGTCGTGTCGGCGGCGCGGGTGCTTTGCTCAGAATCGCATTGAAGATGACTGCTGAGGTGTTGCCCTGAAATGGCAGTCTTCCTGTCGCCATCTCGTATAGCACCACACCAAAAGAGAACAGGTCAGTCCGAGCGTCCAGTTCTTCCCCTCGTGCCTGTTCCGGCGACATATAAGCCACCGTCCCCAGCGTCGTACCCGGACTAGTTAGGTCCTGATCGGATACTCCAGCTGTCGGCAATTGCGAAGCCACGCCGTTCGCTAGTTGCTTCTCTCCTCGCTGCACCTTGGCCAAACCGAAATCGAGAATCTTGGCGTGGCCGCGATCCGTCACGAAGATGTTCGCCGGTTTGATGTCTCGATGCACAATCCCCTTCGTGTGTGCGGCGTCCAGCGCATCCGCAATTTCTGTCCCCAACTCCAACAACTGCTCCGTTGGGAAGGGCTTTCCGCTGAGCCGATGCTTAAGCGTCTGCCCTTGCAGTAACTCCATGGCCATGAAAGCCTGGCCGTCAACTTCATCAATCTCGTAAATCGTGCAGATGTTCGGATGATTCAGTGCGGAAGCGGCGCGTGCTTCGCGTTTGAATCTCTCCAGCGCCTGTGGATCTCGAGCCAGTTCTTCGGGAAGGAACTTAAGGGCGACGTGGCGGCCGAGCTTCAAGTCTTCGGCTTCGTACACCACACCCATGCCGCCGCCACCGAGCTTTTCCAAGATGCGATAGTGCGAGATGGCTTTGCCGATCATTTAGATTGCGTTGCTGTGCGCCGCCGCACCATGTAAAAGCCGAGACGTGCGCTGGCGGAGATGGTCATTTCTTCAACCCCGCCGCCCAGTTGAGGACAACTGTGATCGGTGCGGATGCTGCTTCTGCAGCGCCGGTGGATACGGGACGGGGAATAAGGAATCGTTGTCCGTCAGGTGAGACCGCGTAGGTATGATAGTTCAGACCGACGTGTCCAAGCTCGACGTATCCAGAGTCGAACAGTTCCGTGGGGTCGCCATATTCGAAAGTTGGCCCTGCGGGGTTCACCTTTACCGAAAACATCTTTCCCAGTGAAAGGGTCTCCATGTAAAAGAGTTCTTTGCCGTCTCGACGCCATTTCGGAAACATCCCGCCACCGGTAGAAATCTGCCACTTGCCTTCACCACTCGGGAAGCGCTGGACATATATCTCGTACCTGCCCGTCTCGTCGGAGCTATAGGCGATCCACTTTCCGTCAGAAGAGATCTGTGGATGTGTCTGCCTAAATGGCGACTGCAAAAACGGAATCGGCTTCCTATCTCCGGCCAACGGAAGCACCCATTGATCCGTGTTCGTGTTTCGGCCGTAAACCAAGTAAACGATGGATTTGCCATCTGGAGACCAACACATCGGAACCTTAGGCTGGTCCGACTCCACCAATAGTTCCTCCTCGCCTGTACCGTTAGCGGATTTTTGATAAATTCCCCATTTGCCGTTTCGCACCGAACTGAAGGCGATGCGGCTCTCGTCTGGAGACCAGATCGGCGCGGAGTTGTCTTGCGATGCGTCAAACGTGAAACGTGACATGGTCCGCCGAGCCGACTCAAACAGCCAGATGTCCCCACCCTTGCCATCGTGGCGATGAACCGCTATGCGCATTCCATCGGGGGAGACATCCACGCCCCGATAAGTGCCCGGCTTGCCGAATTTCTCAATGGGTTTTCCGGCCCGGTCGAACCAAGCCAACTGCAGGTCCCCGGTGTTGCCTGGCCCATTACGGTAGGCCAGTACACCGTTCTCAGAGACAGAGAACGGACCCCACCCACCCAAGGTTACACCAGCACCAGATGCGACCTCTTCCGCAACCGGTGCGGGATCGCCGCTGAGTTGGAGCTGCTTGGGGTCAAAGGACTGACGCAGAAGCGTCCCTTGCCGTACGAACAACAGCTCCCCAGGCACCGAAAAAAGGGCATCCGTGTCCGCGCCAAGCAAGCGTTTCGATTCATTGGAATCCAGGCTTCCTACATAGACTGCAGAAGCTTCGGACGACCCTGATGTCTGAAAATAGAGGAAGTGGTGGCCGTCGGGCAAGAAGGAGGGAAAGCGGTGAAAGGCCAGCTGCGCCGGCAACTTCGTTACGGCAACAGGTTCGCCTCCCGCGGACGCTACGCGGAACAGGGGACTGCGGATGTCCGGCGCAAAAAGAATTAGACCGTCACGGTTCCAAGTTCCCCCGCGACCGTTCGGCGCGTTACACAACGTCTGGGGCGGTCCACCGGCTACGTCAATTCTCTTGAGTTTGCCCTGGGCGAAGAAGCCGATTGAACGGCTGTCTGGCGACCAAAAAGGGAGCGCAGCGTCATCGGTTCCCTGCAAGGCCTGCGGTGCAAGAGTATCGAGTGGCCGAACCCAGATCAATATCTTGCCCAAAGCGTCTCTTGCCGTGAACGCAAGCCGTCGTCCGTCGGGGGAAATGACCCCGGCGGCAAACCCAGCTCCTGCCGATCCTGAGTCAAAAATTCCTTTTTCCGGCGGAGAGATGAAGAACCGCGTAGGGACAACGTCAGTCGGCACTCGAAAGAGATAGAACGCAGCAGCGCCCAGACCGATCGTGCTGAACAATAAAACTGCTGAGACAACCCAGGCTAACCGCTCGCGCCAGCCTTTCGTCGCTGGGTCAGTGGTCGCTGCAGCCGCAGTTACTGGAGCAGACACGGCCTCCTGAATCTCGATGCGAGCATCACCGGCGTCTCGAAGTCGCACCGATCTGTCCTTCTGGAGGCAACGACGCAGCAGGCTGCGAACTTGTAGTGGGGTCGCTTCGGGTAATGCTTGCCAGTCAGGTTCGGCTCTGACCACGGCAGCCAGGATGTCGGTTACGTCCTCGCCGTGAAACGTCTGCTTTCCTGTGAGCAACTCATACAGCACACATCCAAAAGCCCAAATATCTGTTCGTTTGTCCACGGCCTTTCCCCGAGCCTGCTCCGGGCTCATGTACGCTGCGGTGCCCAGGATTACACCGTGCATCGTCGCCGCCAGGCTCAGCGTCGGGGAATTGGAGGGATCGTCGTTTGCTGCGTCACCCGCCAACGCCTTCGCCAAACCGAAGTCCAATACCTTGACCTTGCCTTCCGGCGTAATCTTCACGTTTGCAGGTTTCAGATCGCGGTGAATGATGCCTCTCT
>QHYQ01000227.1 GCA_003224175.1 Acidobacteriota bacterium | reverse complement strand
GCGAGCTCTAAATCCTCGATCACGAGGACGTGACGTTCGTATCTGAAATCACTGGGATTGGCACGCCGCTTTAGTGCCCTCCACTTTACTGCCCTAGGATGCAAGTCAAAATATTGGGCAGCGCGGCGGGCGGTGGCTTCCCACAGTGGAACTGTGGGTGTGTGAATTGTCGCCGTCTGCGGCAAGGCAACTTCCTCGGTTCTCCCCGTACAGAGGCTCAGCTTGCCTGGAGCGTCGCTCCGGGGGAATGGGGCCTGATCAACGCCTCGCCGGACCTGCGTGTGCAGATTGAAGCCACACCTGAGCTTTGGCCGCGGAACGGAACGCGCAACTCCCCAATTCGCGATGTGATTCTCCCGAGCGCCGAAGTCGATCAAATCCTTGGCCTGCTCCTCCTTCGAGAGTTTCATTGGTTTCGTGTGCACGCTACCCCGTCGGTTCGCAGAATTCTGACCGAAGATAACACCCTGTTAGGCGTACTCGCGCGCTTCGCCGATCAGGTCTGCTGGCTGGATATTCCGTTGGATCGGCCTTTTTGCGCCGGGGGTGCGCGCCTCGAAGCCTTACCGCTACATGGCTCCTTTCCGGGTTTCGTAAGCGCCTCGCGAGTGGCGGAATTGAATCCTGCGGATGCGGTGATCGGTCTTTTGATGTCACCCGAATCAGGCGGGAAAACGCTGGCGTTCCTGCCGGGGGTCTCTTGCGTCCCCGATCGTTTGCTGGAGCGCCTGCAAGGCTGTGATGTGGTGCTTTTGGACGGGACGTTCTGGAGCGATGAGGAACCGTTGCATATTCCGGGAATAAGCCGCAACGCGCGGCAAATGGGTCATCTCCCACTCTCGGGACCTGCTGGAAGTCTGGAACGCTTCGCCGCGCTCCAGCGGCCCCGCAAGATTTTCATTCACATCAATAACACCAATCCCATCCTGGACGAAGAGAGCATCGAACATCGCATGGTTCGCGAAGCCGGCTGGGAAGTGGCCCGGGATGGCATGGAGATTACACTGTGACGCCGGTTCAGCAACGGCAGCGCACTGCGCCGGCTGAACTGGAAGCGCGCCTGCGAGCCATCGGCCCCGAGCGCTACCACCACCGCCATCCTTTCCACCAGTTGATGCACGAAGGCAAGCTCACTCGCGGGCAGCTTCAGGCCTGGGCGCTCAACCGCTACTACTACCAAAGCGTCATTCCAATCAAGGACGCGATCATTCTCTCGCGAAGTGAGGATGCGGCATTTCGCCGCGCATGGCGTAAGCGTATCATCGACCATGACGGCGACGGCACACATCCGGGCGGCGTCGAAAAGTGGATCGCTCTGGCTGAGGCAACCGGTCTCGGCAGGGAGCAGGTCACGTCGCTGCGTGGAATTCTGCCGGGGGTGTACTACGCGGTGAATGCCTACTTGGATCTGGTCTCCAAGCATAGTTTCCTGGAGGCCGTGGCGTCTTCGCTCACGGAGCTATTCTCGCGCGATCTGATCGCGCTGCGTATCGATCGACTGCGCCAGCATTATCCATGGTTAAGCGGCGGGCTGGCCTATTTCGACGCGCGGCTCACGCAAGCACCGGAAGACGCGCAGTTCGCCCTGTCCTGGGTTATCGAACATGCGCGCACGCCTACGGAACAGGAACTCGCGCTCGGAGCGCTGCGCGCCAAGTGCGATATTTTGTGGGCACAGCTGGACGCACTCTATTTCGCGTACGTCTCTCCCGGCTGGCCGCCTCCCGGCGCGTTCCACCCGGGAGCGGAGAGCGTGTCGAATTGAACGCGCCCGAAGGGAATCGTGTGCCGCGGCTCGCTCCCGGGTGCCGCTTGAACGCTGCCGGAGGTCCGGAAGACCTGCTGCTGATTCCTGAAGGCGCGCTGCGGCTGAAGGGACCTGCGCGCACCATCGTGGAACTGTGCGACGGTGAGCGCACGTTAGAGAACATCGTCGAAGAACTGCAGCGGCACTATCCCTCCGCACCTCACGGGCGGCGAACCTTTATCGCGAGCCGATCTCACCGAACTGGTACGCGCGGGCCGCGAAGCGCAACTTTACTTGAATCTGATTACCTCCGGAGTTGGGCTCGACGAACGCCGTCTGGACGAGCTCATCGACGCCGGTCTCGATCACATCCAATTGAGCTTCCAGGATAGCGAGGAAGCGCCCGCAAACGAATTCGCCGGAGCACGCAGCCACGCGCTCAAGCTGCGTCTCGCGCAGATGATTCGCGAGCGACGGATCGCGTTTACAGTGAATATGGTCGTTCACCGGCGTAATCTGGACCGGCTAGAGGAGATGATCGACTTCGCCGAGCGCACGGGAGCGCAACGGCTGGAAATTGCGAACGTGCAATATTATGGCTGGGCGTTCCGCAACCGCGAGTCACTACTTCCGACACGCCGACAGCTGGAGGAATCGATCGAGATCGTGGAGGCTGCGCGCGAGCGGCTCAAGGGTAAGTTACGTATCGACTTCGTCCTGCCCGACTATTATGCAAAATACCCAAAGCCCTGCATGAATGGCTGGGGACATCAACAGATGCTCATCGATCCTGCGGGTCGCGTGCTGCCTTGCCACGCCGCTATGGTGATCCCTGGGCTTGAGTTCCCGAGCGCTCGCGAGCGCCCTCTGCGTTGGATCTGGGAGGACTCGCCAGCGTTCAACCGGTTTCGCGATGAAAGTTGGATGCCGGAACCATGCCGGAGCTGCGATCGCCGCACGCGCGACTTCGGCGGTTGCCGTTGCCAGGCTTTCCTGCTCGCCGGTGATGCAACGGCAACCGATCCGGTTTGCACACTCGCGCCGACGCACACACTCGTAGAAGAAATACTCCAGCGTGTCAATGGCAGCACTGAGCGAACCTGGGTATACCGAATCGATCCGAGCTAACTTATTTTCGTATTGGCACGAGTGCTGCGCCAGCGGGTCTCCACTTGCCATTTTCCTTTGCGAACATCCGCAAGACGCGAACTTCAATCTCGCTAACCTTGCCGTCGACACTTTGACGTTTGAGACGAGTATGATCGGTGGCCAGCGCAAAATTCCCGTACACGGCCATCAGTTTGAAATCGTCCGGGTAAGGTCCCACTCCCGGAGAGGGATGCGCGGCGCGCTGCGCGGCAATCATCTGCGCTTTGGTCTGAACCTGGCCTTCCGGTGATATCTCGAAAAATTGGTTCGTCCAATATTGGTTGCGAAATTCGATGCACTCTTTGTAGTCCTTGTGATAAGGACCGTCGCCGGAGCTGCACAGCCACTGCTGGTCGGCATCCCACAGCTCCTTCTCCAAGGCGGCTCGGTCTTCCCCATTGCTGACCGAAACCTTTTTGGCGGGTTCCTGGCCCGGCGCGACGGATGAAATCGCCAGCAGCATCGCCACGGACAAGCCGCGCCTAACAAAAGTCTTCATGGAAACCTCCTTGTGTGCCGCGCTTCTACTAAATCGCAAAGGCAATGTCAAACCGCAGCGGATACCAGGAGCTTATTATTTTGTCTGACTGCCAACCACTCTGTTGTATTCCGACGTCTCGGCGGGCGAACAGATCATTTCGCGAACATCGAAATCGTCCGCGAGCAAGTGAAATGGGAATTTGTCCATCGCCACCCAAGGCTTTGTGTACATCTTCGGGTCGTCAATCGTCACCGTAAGCTCCAGATGATCATGGTCCACGCGATGAAAGCGCTCCTCCACGCGAAGATCCCCGCCGTGGGGACGCCCCGCCTTGTCCACCCAGGTCCGTTCATCCGTGCCAATCGTCTGCACCACCAGAGTCGTGTCGTCCACCCACCTGCCCACGGAGTATCCGAACCACCGCGGCTCGGGATCCTTCGGAAATTCCCGCCCGTCTGTCCAGATTACCCGCCAGATCTTGTCGAATTCATAGAGCATCACAATCTTCGACGGCGTTTGCAGAATTTGGGTCTCGCGGAGTTCGTAAAGATCTTCCCGCGGCATCCCTTGAGGGTTGCAGAAGAAAACCGGATCGCCGATATCCGCGGGCAGCACTTCTCTGTTTCCGTTTCCCGGCTTGGTACGGCTCAATAGCTCGAGACCCAGCGGGGTGAAAGGGGGCTCGTGCTTCCCATCGGCAGGCATCGACTTCGATCCGGTTCCCTGAATTCCGTCGCTCGGCCCATTGGCCGGTTCTCAAGTCCCGGAAATATCGTGACGCGGAGCCGGCCCAGGTTGCTCTTTGGCGGAATTCGCTACGGGCCGGTCCCAGCCATCGGGAGCGTGAGCGGCTGCTTGCGGCTGCGGCTGTTTTGCCGCCGCCGTTCGCGACTGCCCAAGCAGCGAACCAAAAATAGAGAAAGTGCAGACCACAAGGGTTGCACTAATCCAACTCACCATTCGTTTTGACATATCCCTCCTTTCGCCAGTGGCGGCGGTGAACCGCCCCACTCGTCCCAAAAAGTCTTAGAATCTTCGCCTAAGGCACGTTAACGCCATGCTGTAACACGTGCCCTACGCGCTTTGTTGGATAATAGGCAAACATATTTTGAGAGTGTAGGCAATCGCAATGAGGGGGCTCATCCTGTGATGTGGTTTCCGGCTTTCTGATCATTTCAATTCTGGGCGGCTGTGCAGCTCGGGCGTCTCCGCGGAATCGCGTAAAACCGATTGACCAAGCTGCTTAAACACCACCATAATCCGGCGGCATAGGCCTTGCGAATTCGAGGAGGTTTCCATGGGAGAGAGATTGACACGGCGTGAAGTCGTGAAGGGGGCTGCTTGGCTTGGCGCTGGCGCCGTGTTGGCAGGAACTGGCAGGCTGGACGCCCTTTTGGCGCAAGCGGTCCAACGTTTGGACGAATCCTCCAGCCGGCTTGGGTGGCCGTCGGTAACGCCGCTTCCCCCGCTGGACAATCACTACCCGCTGATGCCCATGTGGAAAACCGAGCTGCGGCAACTGGCGCCCAATGTCTACGTCTACCAGCAGCAGGGGGGCACGGGTCTTCCCAACGCCGGAATCTCTAACGCCGGTCTATTCGTGGGAGAGGACTGGTCAGTAGCCCTGGATGCTCTGGGATTTCCGCTGCAAACCAAAGCGTTCCTTGCCGCAGCAAAGCAGGCCACGGGTGGCAAGCCGATCGCGCAACTGATTAACACGCATCACCACGGCGATCACGTAGCGGGTAATCAATTCTTCCTGCCGGCGCAAATTCTGGGCCATCCCTACTGTCGACAAGAGGTCTTGAAGGCCGTGCCCACAACCCCAAAGTCGTGGCCGAAGCAAGAAGGCGTGGCCGACGGCACCGAGGTCCGCAAGCTGACGCCGCCTGGCGCCACCTTTGAAGACAACCTGACCTATCACATCGGTGGGAATGTCGTCGAATTCCATTTTGCCGGGCCGGCTCACACGTGGGGAGACATCATCGCTTATTTGCCTCAGCATAAGATTCTTTTCGCCGGGGACTTGGCCTTTTTCCACCTCGTACCTTATGCCCACAACGGCTACGTGACCAAGTGGCTGGAGGCCATCGACAAAATCATGAAGATGGACGTGGACTCCATCATCCCGGGTCACGGGCCCGTTGGCGGAAAGAAAGACCTGGTGGAGATGGCCGAGTATTTTCGAGTCTTGAAGGTCGAGGCCAAAAAGCGCTATGACGCTCATATGAGCGCCGGCCAAGCCGCGGCGGATATCAAGATGGGCAAGTTCGACAACTGGATGGGGCCGGAACGAATCGTGATGAATACCGTCCGCCTGTACGACGAATTCAGGGGCACGCTTACGCCGGATCTTGATATGGCCGGCACCAAGAGTGCGATTGAAGAGTACAACTCGATCAAAGCTGGAAAGAAGTCAGCCTGAACGGCTTTCGTTTTTCGAACGAAAGGAGGCATCGGTGGAGACGATCATTTCCAATCTTCTGACAAGCTTCGAAAGAGGCGCACTCACGCGCCGGGGATTGATTCGCGGGTTGGCGATGCTGGCTGCTGCAAGCGGGACGGCCGCCGCCGCGGTTGAAGAAACCGGTTTCAAGGGCGCGAAAATCGATCACGTCAGCATTCAAGTCACCAATTTGCAGCGTTCGATCGAGTTTTATGAAAAGCTGTTCGGTTTCTCTGTGGTGAGCCAGGATAAAACCAACGAAATTGTTCGCTTGGGGATCACCAAGACGCTCGTTTCGCTCCACCACAAGAGCCCGACTGGTATCGTGGATCACTTCGCGATCGCGGTGGACCACTTCGACAAGGAAGCGGTTACGCGCGATTTGAAACTGCTCGGTGCAACTCCGGAAGAGAACATTGATGCCGGTTTTCACATCAAGGATCCGGAAGGGCTTAGCGTGCAGATTGTGCAGGGCTAACTGACAGCCCCGCTGATGGGAAATGTGAACCGAGAGGAAGAAATCCATGTCACGGCATAAAGCGCATATCGTCGCGGCCTTGCTGATGCTCATCGCCGCGTTGCTGACGGCGAGCATCGCGGCAGGGCAGACGGCCGATCGTAAAGTTCCGGAGCAAGCGCGACATCTCGCGCCGGCGCCGGCGTCGTTGAGGCTCTACGTCTTCGACTGCGGAAAATTGAAGATTGCCGATACGAGTGTGTACGGTTTCGCGCCAAAAGATCTAGCCACAACCGATATGCCCGTACCGTGCTTTCTGGCGGCGCATCCGAAGGGGACTCTCATTTGGGACACCGGTGTCCTGCCGGACCGGCTCTTGACGTCGGGTGGGAGCGTAACGCAGGGTAACCCCGGGAGTTCGGCGATGGCCACAGTGGCCAGGCCGTTGAAAGCGCAATTGGCCGAAGCCGGATACGCGCCGGGGGAAATTACTTACCTGGCGCTCTCCCACTGCCATTGGGATCACACCGCAAATGCCAACGATTTCGCGGGCGCCACGTGGCTGGTGCGGCAAGAAGAGCGCGACGCCATGTTTACGCAACCACCTGCCTTTGCGCGCTGCCTTACTCCGGAGAACTACGGCGCGCTGAAAGATAGCAAAACGGTGATCCTCAACCGCGACGAATACGACGTCTTTGGCGACGGCACCGTGATCATCAAATCGGCTCCTGGGCACACGCCCGGCCATCAGGTTCTCTTTGTGAAACTCCGCAAGACTGGGCCCGTGTTACTCTCGGGCGATCTCTATCATTACCCGGAGGAACGCACGGAGCACCGGGTTCCCAAAACCGATTTCAACCGCGAGCAAACCGCCGCCAGCAGGCTCGCGATTGAGGCTTTCCTGAAGAAAACGGGCGCGCAGCTTTGGATCCAGCACGATTTCACGGCCAATGCGAAGCTCAAAAAAGCTCCGGCTTACTACGAATAGCTCAGGCAATTGAGTGAGACAATAGTGCAGGTTCATGGAGAAAGATGTTTGCCGATCGGAGGCATCTCAATGAGACATAGGCTTACCACGATTTTCGCCGCTGCTGCAGGCCTTCTGACGGTTTGTGTTCCCCTGTT
>QHYQ01000226.1 GCA_003224175.1 Acidobacteriota bacterium | reverse complement strand
AAGCAAGTTCGCGGGCGGCTGTCTTTGAACCAAGTTGCTCCATCGCCTCCGGCGATGGGCCCACAAACGTGATGCCCGCCGCCGCACAGGCACGCGGCAGTTCAGGATTCTCCGCCAGGAAGCCGTATCCGGGATGGAGTGCGTCGCACCCGGCTTGGCGCGCGATATCCACGAGCTTATCGACGCGCAAATAGCTTTCGCGCGAAGAGGCTGGCCCAATAACATATGCTTCGTCGGCCATGCGCACGTGCAGCGCGGCGCGATCTACTTCGCTGTAAACCGCTACGCCGGTAATTCCGAGGTCGCGGCAGGCTCGTAGAATACGCACCGCGATCTCCCCGCGATTAGCGATGAGCAGCTTTTTGAACATGATCCCGCAGCCGAACCGCGTGCATTCTAGACTGCAATGGATACCACTGGCGGTGCAAGTTCTCTAGATGGAGTGGACGAAGAGATATGCTCCCCAGGCAATCAGCAGGATACCGGCGAGGCGGCCGAGAACCAATCCTTGCCGCGACAACTTCTCCACGAGCACGAACCCGGCAATGGCAGCCACCCACAACAGGTTCATTACGCCGGCGACAAACAAGAGCGTCATTAAAGCCCAGCAACAACCTACGCAGAACAGCCCGTGAAGAAAGCCCATGCGGACCGCCCCGGCGGGTCCTTCCCGCCAATGATGGCTCAGAAAACTTAGAGGTGAACGGCAGTGGACGAGACATGCGTTCTTCATAGGCAGCCATTGGTAAACGCCGGTAATAATGAGAATGGCTGCGGTCAAGACGCCCGAGCGGGCTGCCATGTCCGCAGAGAGCAGGGCCGCGCGATGAAGTGCGATTTGTCCTGAGGCAGCGGCCAGGCTGAATATTGTCCAGGCCAGTAAATACCCGCCGACGAATAATATGCTGTTCAGGCGCGTGTGATGGTCGTCGCGGCGGCGATATACGGCGAGTATCAACAAAATGAGCGGCGCCGCTGAAGGCAGCATCATGCCCACCATCATCACTGCCCACATCACAAAAAGAGCGGCCAATTCGCGCGTCCAAGATTGCATTTCCGGCATTCCCATGGCCGTATGCATCTCGGCGTCGCCGAGCATGCTCCGCATCCCAACGCTTGCGGTTACGAGATAGCTCCACGAAAGAGCAAGGACCGCGACAAGCCCCAGCGCCATGATGAGCCGATCCCGGCGGATCATGCGTTCGAGGGCAGAGGTAGCGGCGACACCCGCACTGAGCATAGGCTACGCCTGGTTCGTCCAATTCACTTCGGCTGCAGCGGCGTAGCGGTTCGGCCATTCCATCCGGAAGTTTCCGTGTTCGACGCGCATCGTTTCTGTAGTCGCAACGTTTCCGTCATTCCAAAAGAAGCCGCCCTTTGGATAAACGATATGAACTTCCTTCTCCTTACCTGAGACCGAATCGCGCAGGGGAGTAAACTTCAATTCGAGCGCGCCGGGCACGCGCATTTCCGATCGCACGCCATTCATGCGCATCTCGATGGGTTTTCGAATCGGCCCCTCGAACCGCTCGATCGTTGCGGCCAGCGCCTCCCAAGGCATTCCGCCCATCTTTCCGGACAGAATGGTTGCGAATGCGTTCACCTGTTCTTGAGTCGCTTTTTCGTCGATAAAGAGCACCACATGCCCGTGACCTTCGTGGATTGCTTTCGGGTATTTCGCCGCAACGACCGCGCGCACGCCCTTGAGTGACACGTTTCCGAACTTGCCATCCTTCACTTCGTAGCCGACGATGAATTCGCATTTGCCTTCATTGGGGTAGCCGGCGAACTGGCAGTTGCAGCCGTGCTGACAGTTGCACGCTTCGATGCTCTCAGCTTTCACGCGGAAAGGCGTCTTCCCGTCTTTCGCTCGCGCGGGCGATTTTTTCGCCTTCGTTTTCCCGGGCATTTATCACCTCCGACAGAATTAAGATTGCGGCCGATCATATCCAGCCGCCTTGCGCTCGTCAATTCAGCACATTTCCGCTAACTAAAGCGGGATGTTGCCATGTTTCTTCTTCGGGTTTGAGTCGCGCTTGTTCTCCAGCGCGCGCAGGGCCGTGATCAGGCGGATGCGCGTCTCTCTGGGCTCGATCACGGCGTCGATGTAACCGCGTTCCGCCGCGATATACGGATTGGCGAAGCGAGCGCGAAACTCCGCGACTTTTTGCTCGCGCAGCCGTTCGCGTTCCGCCTGCGGCGCGCTTTCGATTTCGCGCTTGTAGACGATGTTTACGGCTCCTTCCGGGCCCATCACGGCTATTTCCGCGGTGGGCCAGGCGAAATTCGCATCCGTGCGGATATGCTTGCTGGCCATGACGCAATAGGCGCCGCCATAGGCCTTTCGGATGATCACGGTCAGTTTGGGCACGGTGGCTTCGGCAAAAGCGAAGAGCAGCTTGGCGCCGTGCCGGATAATGCCGCCAAATTCCTGCTGTGTGCCGGGAAGAAAGCCAGGCACATCTTCAAAGGTGATCAGCGGAATATTGAACGCGTCACAGAAACGCACGAAACGCGCGCCTTTCACCGAGGCGTTTATGTCCAGCACGCCGGAGAGGACGGCGGGCTGATTGGCGACGATGCCCACCGGCCTGCCGTCGAGACGCGCGAAACCGATGACCAGATTTTTCGCGAAGTGCTCTTGTACCTCGAAAAAATAATGGTCGTCTACAACGGTGTAAATAGCCTGCTTGATGTCGTAGGGCACGCGCGCCTCCGTGGGGACGAGTTCATCGAGAGAAGCGTCGGCCCGTTCCGCAGGATCATTGCAGGCGCGCCGCGGGGGGTCGTCGAGATTATTCGACGGCAAGAAACTGATCAGCTCGCGAATCATGGCGAGGCACTCGGCATCGTCACGCGCGGCGAAATGCGCCACGCCGCTGGTGGCATTGTGGGTCATGGCGCCGCCCAGTTCGTGCTTGGTGACCTCCTCGTGCGTGACCGTCTTGATCACATCGGGGCCAGTGACGAACATGTACGCAGTCTCGGCGGTCATGAAAATGAAATCGGTGATGGCCGGGGAATAAACCGCGCCGCCCGCGCAAGGGCCCAGAATCGCGCTGATTTGCGGAATCACGCCGCTGGCCAGCGTATTGCGAAGAAAAATATCCGCGTAGCCGGCCAGCGACATCACGCCTTCCTGTATCCGCGCTCCGCCGGAATCGTTCAATCCGATCACTGGCGCGCCCGCGCGCATGGCCAGATCCATCACCTTGCAAATTTTCGAGGCGTTGGCCTCCGACAAGGATCCGCCGAAGACGGTGAAGTCTTGCGCGAAAACATAAACCAGCCGGCCGTCGATTCGGCCGTATCCCGTGATAAATCCATCGCCGGGCGGACGCTGCTGCTCGATGCCAAAATCCACGCAGCGATGCGTGACGAATTTGTCCAGTTCCTCGAACGTGCCTTCATCCAGGAGCAGGGCGATTCTTTCGCGCGCGGCCAGTTTGCCCGCTTTGCGCTCGCGCTCGCGCCTCTCGACGCCTCCGCCTTCTTCTGCCGCTGCGCTGCGCCGCCGCAGCTCCTCGATTTCCGGTCGCGTTTTTTCCTCGGTAGCCATTCGGGCGCCTCGCCATAGGATTCTAGCCTAGCAGGGTTCGAATGATCTGCAACTTGTCCGTGAAGCCTCGAGGCGCACGTCTTCCTTGCGGCCTAATTTCGGAACGCATCAGCTCTAATTGTGGTGGTGCCTTAACGGCGGGGCGAGCTGTCTCTGCCGAAGATGAGCACGGCTAGATGTGTAACGATGTAAACGGTACCGACCAGCCACAGCATTCCCGTCAGCAACTCCGCCACCGTGGCCAGCGCGCGCATGGCGGGATTGGTCATTCGTGAAATGCTGATGGTGGCACCCACTAGAACGATGACCGATCCCAATGTAAGTGTCACCGCCAGCGCGGCTACGATCGCCAGCGCGGCCCATTTCTTCAGGTCCGCTTCTTCCGCCCACTTCTTCACGAATTTTCAGCGCAAGCCGGACCAATCGTCCGCGATGACGATGGAATTGCTGGGATTGGAGGGATCGTATTTGATGCTGGCGGGAAGTCCGGTGATTATGCGCTCCATCCCAGCGCGGCCTTCCAGACTGGTAATGTCCTGCGCCGTTTCGTAGCTCACGCCGGAAATCGAGTAGCTGTAGCAGACCAGTTTGCGGCGCCCCTCTGCCCCTTTGCTGCCTTTGCGCCGGGCCCTATCCTCGGCCACTTCCACCAGGTCCGTGACCTGCCCTTCGACGATGCGCCCGATTTGATTCAAGTAAGCGCGTCTTTGCCGCTCGATCTCATCCGGGTCGGGCGACCATCCCAGCAGCCGAGAGATAAACGCACCGCCTAACACGGCCAAACTGGCCGCGTTCACGGCCCACATATGCCAATTCCCTAATGTCTGGATCAACGGCCGGCTTTGCGGACTGATGGCTCGACAATATTGCCGAGCACCGCGCGCGCCTTCTCCCAATCTTTGAGGAAACTCTGAAGCCCTTTATCCGTCAGCGGATGCTGGAACAATTGTTGGAATAGCTTGAAGGGCATCGTGCCGATATGTGCGCCCATCTTAGCTGCCTCCACGACGTGTATGGGATGACGCAAGCTGGCGGCGAGTACCTGCGTCGTGAAGTTGTATGCGCGATAGATCTCCAAAATGTCCCGCAAGAGCGTCAGTCCGTTCTCGGAGATATCGTCCAGCCGTCCAAGGAAAGGGCTCACGAAATAAGCGCCCACCTTGGCCACCAGCAGCGCCTGCGTTGCCGAGAAACACAGCGTCACATTCACTCGAATGCCTTCCTTCGAGAGTATGCTTAGGGCGCGCACTCCATCCGGGATCATCGGAACTTTCACGACGATATTCGGATGCCAGCCGGCGATCTCCCGCGCCTCTCGCAAAATGCCCTCGGTATCGGTGGAGACCACTTCCGCGTTTACGATCCCGTCCTTCAGAATTTCGCAGAGTTCCAGCACGTGCTCACGAAAGGGCCGGTTTTCTTTGGCCACGAGCGTTGGATTGGTTGTGACGCCATCCACCACGCCGAGCGAAACACCTGTGCGACCCAGAGCAGCGCCGAAGCTAAGCCCAGGAGAACCGCACCCAACATGAAAAAGTGGAAGGTGCCCATGCGCATCCCCAGGCGCGGGAACGGGATCTGCAATATGGCATAGATCAGCGTCAGGATGGACCATGCGGTAAGACCGCAGCTGAAAACGTGCGAAGGATGCTTTCGGAATCGGTAGACGGGCACCAGCATAAAAGCGATGAGCAGCGCCCCCGCCGCCAGATTCCGTGGCATTGCCAGCCGATCGAGTGCGGGCAAGCGATTCGCGATGAGCAGCCAGGCGATGGCCACTCCTGACAGAGCCGCACCGATAACCAGACCAAGCCTCAATGGCGCTTGGGATGATCGATGAACCTGCGCGATCTTCGGCGGAGGGGGCATGGGTGGTCCTCGCCTGGCTGGGCTATGGCTCAGGGATGCGGGCCTCTACTGCCGAGCTGAGAGGGCTTTCGTTGCCCGATTGATCGGCCGCTCCCACCCGGTAGAAATAACTCTTCCCTGGTACGACCGACATATCACGGAACGTCGGTACAAGCAAGAGTTCACTATTTAGCTTCTGTCCGGACGCGCCGGCCTGTTCACTTCGGTAGACGTTATACCCGGCCAAATCCGGTTCGGCGTTGATGCTCCAGGTCAACTCGACAGATGCGGGGGTTCCGTTCGTTGCCGTGACGCCGACTGCTTCCAGATCCTGCGGAGCTGCTGGCGGAAAAATGTCCTTGGCCGTAAGTACGGTGGGAGAGGAATCGGCCGATTCCACAGTTGCGGCCCCAAATTGCAAAATCCGACGAACGCTATAAAAATAAGTATGGCCAAACTGGAAGGTCGTATCGCGGTACTCCGTCGCCGTCGTTTGCGCGAGCAATTCCGGCGGCGCGATCAGTTTTGCCTGGGAAGGAGTGAAAACCGCGGCCTCCGCCATCGCCGGATCCACCTCGGTACGATAAATACGAAATCCGGCAGCCTGGCCGGCGGAAGCGCTGTGCGCTTTTTGCGCCGCGCTCCAGTCGAGCACCAAAGCTGTTTCTGTAAGCGTGGCGCGCAGGTCCTGAACCGTCTCCGGTGCGGGATAAACCCGCACGTCAACTGCGTTGGAATCGGCCGACACCTTCGCTCGAGACACGCGGGTACGTACTGTATAGATGAAGTCGGTGCCACTTTCCTCCGCCAGTTCGTCCGGATCAAGCTTGTCTGGAAATTCGATGCGCCCGTTCTTCTGGTACTGCTCGACCGTCTGGGAGGGGATGGTATCGGCCAGCCGCGCCGTGCTTCTGTTTTTCGCCGCGCGTTTCGGGACAGGCGTCGCGGCTTGTCGCGTATTCCGATAGATTTCCACCGACGGCATGTCCACGAGCGGTTGCTGGTCGGTTGAGGTCACCGGCAGCGTGAAAGTCAGGATGACCGTCTCCCCCACCTGTCGCGCGCTCAAATCGCTTACGGGAACCGGAACAATCGGGTGACGAGCGGTCGGAAGATCGGGCGAGGCACAGCCAAATAGACAAGCTCCGAGCGTGATCACCAGCGCTGATTTATAGGCGGCATCGATAAAGAGACTCACGCTGCTGCGGGCTATAGAAACCGCGCTTTTCTGGCCTGCCATGTGGCTGGTCCACTGTACCTTGCCGGCTCGAAAGGCGTCACTCCATAAACAAGTGCCATACCAAAGGATCGGGCGGCAACCCCTGTCCTGCCCCGAGTGCAACCGCTTGCGACACGCAGAGACCATGAAGAGCCTAACGATTCGGATGCAGACGTTCCGCGGTCCTTTAACAAGACTTGCCCCCTTCGCGAGCTACGATCGTAGCGCTGGCCGCATCGCCGATGAAATACTTTGCGGGTAACGTGCGTGCCAGTGTGTCGAGCTTGTCCTCTGATTCTTTGAGGGTTGCTGCTTGCGCAATCCACAGCGGGTTACCGTCGCTTAACTCTCGAAAAATATCGTAGCCGAGATCCATATTGTTCCCTGAACGACCCCAATTATTTGCTTCCGTTGCAGGCAATAAAAATCCAGTACTGAGAGATGGCCGAGTTTGAATGTGCCATTGTCGTCTCCATTTCCGGTGGCCGAGCGGTGCTGATCTGCTTCGGTTAGAGCACGGGCAGGACCAAATGCCGCATCATTCTTAGGTCGCTGTGACGCCCTGAAAAGCGAAAGGGTTGCGATCTCCCTCACAATCTTGCTTGAACGCCTACGGGATTCCTGTGTGCGCCGATACACCCCAACGTTGAGACAAACTATTCCCGCGGTTGGCAGTTTTGCGCCAGCGCCACGCCGGGCCGTGGCCGTCCATACAATTATTCGGAAACTTGAGGGGGTTTGCTGTATTGGCGCGAATGCCGCAGCATGGTTTCTTGAACGAGGTTACGTCGCGAAACGCCGGCTTGGCAGGCCCGCCCGGCCCGGTC
>QHYQ01000624.1 GCA_003224175.1 Acidobacteriota bacterium | reverse complement strand
TTCCTGTGACTTGCCATTTGACATGTCGGTCTTGGTCATGTCGTGTTGTTTCATGGCGTCGTGCTTCACAGCAGCTTTCTTCACGTTGTCCTTTTTCATCTTCCTTGACTTGCTGTCCGCCGACATACCCGCTTTGGGCATGCTGTCGTGAGACATAGTGTCTTTTTTCATGCTATCGTCTTTCTTCATTTGGTCCTGTTTTCCCTGTTGGTCCTGCGGTTGCCACGCCGCGAAGCCGGGTGCGGCGAGGGGCATGGAGCATAATGCGAGCCCGGTGATCAGTAGTGCTTTCATGTGTTCTCCTTCTCCAATAAGTGATACTTATTGAGTCCTCGGTCCGAAGTGGGCCGAGTTTTACTTGCATTCATATAGACTGGCGGAGTGACCCTAAAATTCCCGAAACGTAGGAAAGAAATAATTTTTTGGCACGAATCGGTGGGTACACCTAGTTCTCAGGGATGGATCGTGTGGTGTGACGAGCACAAGCCGAGTGGAAAAGCCCTGGCTGGTCAAGAGAACGAAAAAGCCGCGTGGACTTTCACAAGAGGAATGAATTGTTCGCAACCAGCTTTATTGCCCCTTGAGAGATCAGGGTAAGAAGCTCCGTGACACTCCGAGTGACTTGCCGGGGCCTCAAGCTTGGTGAGATAAGCTACGGATGCACGTACCATCGTGCGTAGGTCGCAACGCCCAGCGCAAGAACCACTAACCACAGTACTAGCGTCGCGCGCATCCAGGCGCGATAATTCCTCAGAAGCAAGCGTTTAGGAAGAACGTTGGTGCCTGCGGCCAGAATGACGTAAAGTCCCACCAATTCCGCTAACGCTCCGAACGCCGCGTGTCCTGCGGCAATCACGTAGTACGATTTCCCTAGCGCCAGCGGAATCTTCGGAGCTACTTGGCTATAGAAAGAACTGACCGGGGCTTGTTGCCAGTTATTCCCGCACGGTGTTAATCGAAGTAAATGGAAGAGTTCGAGAAGTCTCCCACGTATCTAAGCGAATTCAGGGAATAAATTCACCGAGTTCGCTGTCCTAATGTGAGAGAGCAAAAAAGAGTTCGGATAGTCGTGATGGCGGGGCGGCGTTTCGTTCTGCATAGGGCCATGAGTGCAGTATGCGTTCCGCTCAAGTTCAAACTTTAAGCAGCCGACATCTCTTTCGCGAAATGACGGATTCGAATCAACTCTCGCCGGTGCCACATTTTTCACGAACGCATGACAGTTTGCATGAAAAAGGCAGCGCTGAGGTTCTTTTAGTGGGCGATGGCCTGCAAGTGTTTTACTTAACTCAGCGGCAATTGGAAGGAAAAGGATGTCGATGCCATTTTGCTAATTCACAGCGAGGGCTTAGGGAACTCGTCAACCACAAGCAATTCGATATCGTGCTTACGGTGCACAGAGTCGAGGGTAGGAGCACTGATTGGCTTGGCGCTGCGTTGTCGGGTTCGCGTACGACCCTGTTCTACATGTTTCCTGTTGAAGTAGGTTGTTGGTGGGTGCCTGTCCTCAGGATCGGGGCAGAATGTTTTGGCTGTCCTGCCTTGCGTCCGCGCGAGTTTTCCGACGACCTCGATCGGATCGTCCATGAAATCAGGGCGACTGCCGGTAAAACACCGGCCTGAGAGTCACCTGGGTGGGCCGCTCGATCCAGTTATCCAGCAGGCAGACCCGCAGGAATATTTGCGCTTGCGGACGGTCTTTAACATTGAAGGTCATGCGAACTCTGGGACTGGTTATGAAAAGCGTTGCTCCGCGGTGGTTCTTGCCCATGGCACTTTGCGGGATCCTACCGTTCCCCACCGTCCCGCAAACCATCGGTCCGGAACTATCGATCCACCATAAGGGAGACACCGCGAAGGACTCGAGCAAGCCGATCCAAATAGACGTGTCCCTGGTACTTATCAATATGACTGTTACCGATCCTAACGATCGCCTGGTCACCGGCGTGGAAAAGGAAAACTTTCGAGTATTTGAGGACGGCAAAGAGCAGGAGATTGCTACATTTTCGAGCGAAGACGTCCCGATTTCGATTGGCGTCATCTTCGACATGAGCGGCAGCATGTCAGACAAGATTGGCAGGGCACGCCAGGCAGCAGTGCAATTCCTGAGGACTGCCAACCCGCGCGATGAATTTTTCATGGTGAGTTTTAACGATCGCGCCAACCTGACGAGTCCTTTCACGTCCAGCGTGACGGCCCTACACTGCTCTCCGAGCTTGCCGAGATGACCGGTGGCAGAGTGTTCGCGGCGGCAAATTTGAACGATTTACCGGATATTGCGGCCAAGATTGGTATGGAACTGCGAAATCAGTACGTCTTGGGATACAAACCAAGCGACGCCAGGCGCAACGGCACTTGGCGGAAAATCAAAGTGAAACTGATGCCGCCAAAAGGCTTGCCACCACTCAGTGTTTATGCAAGGACCGGTTACCGCGCGCCAACCGACTAGCTTTCATCGCCGGTGTCCCATCCTATATACGACCGTTCAAAACAAACTCAGAAAATGCTAAAAGCCAGCTCAACTTCCCAAAGGTGTTAGGTTGACTTCGGGTTGACAATAGTTCCTCGAAGAGGCTAGCCTTCGAGGGGTATTCAAAATCACGGCAACCCAGAAACTCTCGAAGCATCGCAGGCGGCGAACCCCATAGTCTTCGTCATTAAGCCTGAGATACATTCAAGTTTGAGGGGCGGGACTTGTCAAATGTCTCATCCTGTTCATGGGCTCCCGGATCAAGCCGAACCTACCGCTGATGATCATGCGCGGCTTTTGCGCGCCTTGAGGGATAGCGAAGACCGAGTCCGGCTGATCCTGTCTTCCGCTGCTGAGGCTATCTTTGGCTGTGACCAGATCGGCACCTGTATCTTCTGCAATGACGCCGCCGCACATGTGCTCGGATACAACGATGCTGGCGAGTTGCTAGGAAAGAACATGCACGAAACAGAGCACCATACTCGCGCGGATGGCACTTCGTATCCGCTCGAGGAGTGCCCCATATACTTGGGTTTCAAAGAAGGCAAAGGCATTCACCGAGACGACGAAATTTTCTGGAGAAAGGATGGCACGAGCTTTCCGGTAGAATATTGGTCCCATGTCATGGTCCAGGACGAGCGGACCCTATGCGTCGTAGCCTTCATGGACATCACCCCGCGTAAGGAGGCGGAAGAGGCACTTCGGAAGAGCGAGGAGTTTAAGACGCGGCTCATCGCCAG
>QHYQ01000225.1 GCA_003224175.1 Acidobacteriota bacterium | reverse complement strand
TCGCTCCGCGAGCTTGGAAATCAAAAAGCGATTCCCACTTTCCCACAGCCACGGCGACGGAGGGCCATCTTCGGTTACATTTCAAATGTCTCGACGACCATCGCTAGGGTTACATTCTGAAATGGCTTGACAGGGGCCCTGTACTCGTCCACATGATTAGTGACACTTTTGGATTTTGGGTTTGGATTTGTGGTGACGCTGGAGGAACTCCAGTGGGGTGGCGTAGCCCAGGGCCTGAGGTGGGCGGATCGTGTTATAGGTGCGCTCCCAAGCCAGCAGTTGACGATTCACCTCCAGCAGGTTCCAGCGCTACGGTGTGACTTCGTAGAATTCCTCGTTATGCGTGCGGTGGGCGCGCTCGACGTGACCATTCATGCCCGCAGCGCGCTCGCCTTCCTGGAAACCCTGTTGCTCCGCATGCCCTTCCCGATCCGCGCCGTGCAAGTCGACGGCGGCAGCGAATTCGCGGCCGAATTCGAGCAGGCCTGTCAGGCACGGCGGTTGCCGTGCACGGGAGTGGGCTTGCACCACGTCCCAGCGGGAGACCAGATCGCGCGCCGAAAAGTGCTGCAACATGACGCCGCGTGCCGGACGCACCTGCTTGCTGTCCAGAGCGACCAGATCGCCCGGCTCGCGCACCCGCCAAAAACGGGGCTTGCGCGTGGCCCAGGGACGATGACGCAGCTTGCGGTGCTGTCGCAGGAGCACCGTGGTTGGCGGAGCTTCGACCAGCACGCCCCGGCGTTTCAGATCGGTGAGGATGCGACCGACGGTGGAAACCGACAACAAAAGACCCTGTTTAAGGAGGACGTGACGCAATTTGTCCTTGCCCCAGCGCGGATACTGACGGCGCAGAATCAGGACACGGTCGGCTTGCTCGACCGACCAACTGGGACGGCGGAGTTGGTGCGGGCGATGCGAGCGCGCCTCCAGCCTGTTCAGGTTGTGTGGGTCATAGCGGCGCCACCAGCGGTAGAAGCATTGCCGACTGATACCGAAATGGCGACAGGTGAAGGCCGCGTTGCGTCCGTGATGCAGGTAGTGATTCATCCACTCGAGCCGCCGAACCGCCTCGCGGCTCAGCTCCCACCCCAACTCCGCCAACTGGCGGACTCGGGGTGGCTTTCCCCATCGAATTTGCATGGCGACACTCTACTCCGAGTGTCACCAATCATTCTGAACGAGAACAGGGCCCCAGTTATACGAACGAGACCCCTTGCTGCAGATGGGAAATCGAACACGGAGTTTTCTGTTGGAAGCAACTTGTCTGAAAGCGAGCAGCTTCACTCCGGCCCCCCCCACGCCGGTCATTTCTTCGCAAAAGTCCATCCCCAGGCCGATTCGGCCGAAATAGACGCTCGGAACCTTGTCTTTATAGATGACGTGCTTCCAGCCATCTTTGCGCTTCTTCATAATCCCGTGGAGCATTCATGTTGCGCAGTACACGTCCGTCCGGATTGACGTGCCGCCAATCGTGTTCGTCGACGACTTCGATGCGGAATTCCTCCACCGCATCGGTAACTTTGCGGATTCCCCGGTGCAGCGCCGCAGTAATTCGCTCGGCGCACTCTCGTCGGTAAACCGCGGCGAGCGGTTCAAGCCCCCCCGCGGTGCGCGGCATAATAATTTGCCGTTTGGAATCCTTCGCGCGAGCGAGCAACCAATCCACCCATTCCGCAGTGAGGTACGGTAAGTCGCACGCCAAAATAAGATTCCAGTCCATCCGGGTCGCGGTGAGCGCGCTAGCGATTCCGGCGAGAGGCCCTGGAGTTCTAGTGCGTTCACCAGGACCGCCGAATTGCGGGTCCTCGATCACCCGCAGCCCGAGATCCGCGTAGCGCTCGGGCGAACCGACTGCTGTCACGTCAGAAACCAGAGGCTCAACGAGACGGGCGATTCGAAGGATGAGGGGCTGACCGCCAAACTCGAGCAGGCCCTTTGCTTTGCCCATGCGCGAGCTTGCACCGCCGCTGAGGATGAAGGCCGAAACTCTGTCGTAGCGTTTCGTCACCCCCGCGTCTTCTCGTTTAACGATATACACGGGTTCTAAGTTAGTGGATTCGGCCTGCCGAGAAAAGGGCGTGGGACCGCCGCCCTTCTTTGCTGCGGCATGCCATCGCCGAGGCAGGCGCCATAGAAGCCGTCGAGCCGCACTCGGAACGACCTCTGCGCAGATATTAAATGCGATTTACTTAGACTCTTTTCTGCACCATTGCTCCCCTGCTATGCTGTGGATCAGTGCCGCGGCAAGGAGGACCACGTGAACATTGATGTGACCCGGGAAGACATCAAGAATGGAAAGCCTGGAAAGCCGAGCGAGTGTATGGTGGCGCTGGCGCTAAAACGTCAACTTGGACTCTCTTATGCCAGCGTGGGCTACAGGGAAGCAAAAATTCTAGTCGATGGCCAGTACGTGAAGCTTTACTTGCCGAAGAGGGTTGAGAAGAAGATCCGGTTTTGGGACGGATTCCATTTCGTATTTCCGTTCAGTTTTGAGCTTGTGCTCTCGGGGTTCCTGACCGGCTCAGCAATCACGTTGCGGGTCCAAAAGGTCCAGCCCGCTCCAGGTTTGATTTGCCCTTCGCCGCAAGCTGTCTAAGGTTACTGCCGGTCCGGAAGTCCCTTCGCAGACTTGTGATCGCCCGACTACACCAAGTCTCGATCATCTCATCATCACGACGAGTTCCGCGGATCGATCCGGTAGATCGATCCAGTAGGATGTACCAAACGCGCCATTCCAGTCGTAGCTTCCGGCTCCAGAGGTGGGAGGCGGGATCCAACAGCACTTCGACGCCCAGTCCAAAGCCGAAACGGGAAGGTTATGAAGGGCGGCGAGGAATGAGTGTATTCATCGTGGCATTACCTCGATGATTCTCCCTGGCTTCGGGTGCGCTGTGCATCTTACACGAGGTGACTTCACCGCAGGAGGCTGGGTAGGTGCAATGCGAGAACTTACCTTTGCTGATGGGCGAACGACGTTCTGCTCATTTCTTGCTCCACTGCCGTAAGCACTTGATTCACGGTTATGGAAAGCATTTCGGGAGAATAAGAGCGCCCTCGAACGTAATCGCCGCGCTGATAGTTGGGAGGATCAGACGAGTGGTTTTGTATTACTACACCGTGCGGCAAGGGACCATTTCGGGAAGCATTGGTGGGGCCGAATAAGGCCACCACCCGTGTGCCGAGTGCTGCGGCGAGGTGAAGCGGCCCCGTATCGCCGCCCACTACCAGGAGCGCTTGCGACAGCAACGCAACAAGTTCCGGCAGTTCCGGGCAATAGACAATAGGCCTGGCCGGAAGTGAATGCGCGACGACGGTTTCGGCAAGCTGCTCTTCGCCTGGAGCGAGATTTATCACTGAGCGTATTGCGTGACGCCGCCACACTTCAGCGCACAAGGTGCCGAAGCGCTCCGCCGGCCAGCATTTCGATTTCCAGCCACCACCGGGGCTCACCACAATGTAGTTTTCGGCGCCTTCGTCTCGCAGCCTTTCGCGCACTTGTCGGAGGTCTTGGGCAGCCGCTTGGATGGGAAACTGCATCACCGCCGGACGTTGAGCACCTGCATGCATGGCCAGGCTCATGCTCATTTCTGCGACATGCTGTCCTACCGGAACAACCCGGTCAGTATAAAATCTGGCTGCACCGCGTTCGCGTGCAGAGTTTCGATCGCGGCCGATCCGACGCTCCGCGCCTGAAATCCATCCTAGGATCGCGGATCTGTAAATGCCTTGGAAATCGATTACGCACGAATATCCTGCCTGCCGCACTCGTCCCATGCAGCGCAAATAACCGGGGAACGAAGGTCGCAGAGGTATAACCTCATTGATTCCGCGGACGAGCTTGATCAGCGGCGACCATCTCCAATCAACCACCCAGTCAATCTGCGCATCGGGGAAAGCGGAACGGAGAACGGGAACTACTGGAAGAGTATGCACCAGATCGCCGAGGGAACTGAGCCGTACGGCGAGGAACCGGTTCGCGCGCGAAGTCAACACGCTAGTCTTGACGCTGGGCCTTTGAGGGCTTCGCGTTGCGCAGTAGATGCTTGACTGAGGCGGAGAGACGGTGTCTTAGGAATACGATGGTCTGGTTGCGCTTATTCGCCACCCAATTGAACTGAACCACACGGCGCTCGCCGCTGAATGGCAAGTGCCCGTGCCAGGAATGATCCGAGCGCAAAAAGGCCACGAGGTTGCCCCTCGAAGGAACCACCTCGGCTGCCACGTCCTCGATGTTTTTCGCGCGCAGCAAGCGCAAGCGGCCGCCGGAATCATCCCAAACGGGATTCAGATAAATCAGAATCGTAATGATTTTACCAACGGAGTCGGTATGAATCTGGCCGTCGCCGCCAGCACAACGGCCGCGAACGGTAGTTGTCGTGGGCCGACCCGATAAGTCCACCTGAAACTTTTCTTCGAAAGCTTTGCGAAACTGTTCGGACTCGAGTGCATCGACCAGCCACTGGAAGCCCGGCCCAAACTGGAGTCCTTCTATCGGGAAGCTCCCCGTATCCTCGATGGCCGGATAATCGGCATTAATCTTCGTCAAGGCCTCAGCTCTCACGAATCCGCTGACGATGACGTGCTCATACGGATCGCGGCTCAATGGCGTCGCTCGAAAAGTTTCCCAATCGAAGAGATCCATCGTTTCCTCACGCCCTGTGCGGACCCGCCTCCGCAAATTGGCCGCATTCGTTCCGGAGCGTTGAGCCGATTCTAATGGAAAATTGATTTGCGGTATATCCGAATTGACCTAAGTTGAGAAGCGCGCCCATCTCAGGCCATGCGCTCCGGATGACGTTTGCGGTGCCCCGATTCTCATCTATGATCATGTACGTATCGAGGCGTGTTTTCTTGAGCCAGCGAACTCCTAGAAATCCGATTTCGTCGGCCCAGTGCTGTGCTGTAGACTCATCTGGCGAGCACCAAACGTTCGGCTAAGACCTGCGGAGGATGACTGATGACCTTGCGGCTTTCGAGCAATGATATGAAGGAGGGGCAAAGAATGGCCGAGGCACAAGTATTCAACGGAATGGGCTACTCTGGCGGTAATCGGTCTCCCCACCTGGCTTGGGAGGGTGCTCCTGAAGGAACCAAGAGCTTCGTCGTAACTTGTTACGACCCCGATGCTCCCACCGGTTCAGGATGGTGGCATTGGGTTGTCGTAAACATACCGGCCTCCACGAAGGAACTGCCTGCGGGCGCTGGCGGCGGGAAGAATTTGCCCGCCGGAGCGATGCAGACCCGTACGGATTTTGGTAAGCCCGGCTATGGCGGCGCCGCGCCGCCGCCTGGGCCAGCTCATCATTACATCTTCACAGTGCATGCCCTGAAAGTCCCTCGGTTGGATCTCGATGAGCAGTCGAGTGCAGCGATGGTGGGTTTCATGGTGCACATGAATAGTCTTGGCAAGGCGACGCTCACGGTCACTTACGGAAAGTAGTCTTGGAGGATTTTACAGAAGTGCACCCTATCGTGGCTTCTGCATGACGGGAGAGCAACATGACCTTGGCGGAACGCTGGCTGCGTCAGCCGCAAAGCGTCGGGCTGCGGAAAGCGCTGTTCCAGGTTCACCTTTGGACCGGCCTGATTCTGGCGCTATACGTTCTGGTGATGAGCCTTACCGGCACCGTCCTGATCTATCGCCGTGAACTTGCTAAGGCGTTTTCCTATCAACCGCATATCGTCGCACATCCCGGCCCCCGCTTGACCGCTGACGAACTCAAACAAGCCGCAGAACGCGCTCATCCGGGCTACCAAGTGAATCGGGTCTTCGAGTCCAGGAACCCTAACCAGCCGGTGGAAATTTGGTTGGATCGCGGCTCGAAAAAAATTCAGCGGCTCTTCAATCCGTTTACCGGTGCCGATTTGGGCGATCCGCTCTAGGTGGGATTCCGCGTCCTGCTGTGGCTGGTTGACCTGCACGATAACTTGCTCTCCGGAAAGACGGGCCACCTTGCCAATGGCGTTGGCGGGGCCTGCGTAGCCCTCATGTGCCTGTCGGGAATCCTCATTTGGTGGCCGGGCGTCGATAAGTGGCGGCGCAGCTTGATCATCGATTGGAAAGCGAATCCCAGAAGCTTCAACTGGTCGCTGCATAGTGCGTTGGGCTTTTGGTCTCTTGCGTTTATTTTTATGTGGGGAATCTCGGGAATTTATCTCTCTTGGCCGAGTCCGTTTAATGATCTCGTCGACTATTTCGACACACCGCAGTCGAGAGATCTCCGATTCGGCGATCAGGTTTTGGCTTGGCTCGCGCGGTTACATTTCGGCAGATTCCCTTCGCTTCCCTTGAAGCTAGTCTGGACGTTTTTTGGCCTCGTACCCGTGGCTTTGCTTGTTACCGGCGTTGTGATGTGGTGGAACCGCGTGCTCGGACCGTGGTACAGGCGAACGATTGCAGAGAAACATCAACTTCACATCCAGACCACGCCGCAAAGCCGC
>QHYQ01000224.1 GCA_003224175.1 Acidobacteriota bacterium | reverse complement strand
ACTCTACTGAAATCAGCACTTGCAGGATTGGGGAGCTAAGTCTACTGAAATGAACACTTGCATAAAAATCGGGGTGGGGTGGCCCGTTTCTCTCCGTGTACTCTGCGCCTCTGCGTCCTCTGTGTTAACTCCGGTAGGCGTGAGCGAGGCGAGGCTTGTGCGCTCCGGATGCTCTTGCGGAGAATCTCTCCGAGGCTTTCGCGCTCCAACTCGCCTTTTCGGCGCTAACTCTCACAGAATGCGCACTTGCGAAAAAAATGCGGGGGTGGTGTTATTGGGTGGAAGGAACCGATCAGAATTCCTCGAAGGTAAGCAGCACAATTTCAGGGTTCGTTCCCACGCGCAGAGGGGGGCCCCACGTGCCGGCGCCCCAATTCGTAAAGACGAGGAGCTTCCCAAAGCGATGGAGGCCATGAACATACCGCCCATAAACGCGGGAGGCGATCCAGGAGGCGGGAGGAAACTGTCCTCCATGAGTATGGCCGCAAAGCTGAAGCGAAATTCCCTCTTCCTCGGCGATCGTCAACCCGTGGGGCGCATGCGCTGTCAGGACACTTGGCCGCTCGCGTGTGATGGGGGCGTTTGCAGTATGGCGCGAAAATGCACGGGATCGGTGAATTCACGGTAGTGTACTCCAATAATTTGCAGGCCTTCGAGCTCGATTTTTTCGTTATTCAAGACGCGGACTCCGGCTTTCGAGACGGCTTCTAGGTATTGGGCGCGGTTGGTGAATTCCTCGTGATTGCCGGTAACGAAAAATGCGCCCAGCGGTGAGGAGAGCGCCGACCAAGGTCCGGCCAAGGCGCGGACATTGGCCCTCGTGCCGTCATACATATCGCCGGCGATGAAGACAACGTCGGGGCGTAGCTGATTCACCCTGGCAACGATTCGCCGCATGAAGCCGACATTGCGGACGTGCCCCAGATGCATATCGCTTACCAGCGCGGCGACGCGTCCACGCCATGCGCCCGGCAAGTTCGGCAGCCTTATGCTGATTCGAGTTACGCGAACGCGTGCGGCATTGACGACGCCATAAAAGCCGACGAGAAGAGCGGCCCCAAATAATCCATCGGCGATCTGATTTGGCGCGATATGCACCGCCGCCAGCCGCACCAGGCCGAGAATAATCCAACAGGAGGCAGCCGCGAATAGACAGAAGATCATGAGCCCAACCCAAATCGCGGAGATCACGTAGAAGGCCCGCACCGTCCAGTTGAAATACCGCCAGGCGAGTAAGGAGGCGATGACAAAGCTCACCGCGGCGAGCGGGAACACAATTCGCAAAATAGAGTGTGTCGTACGGTCGAGCAAGGGATGAAAAGCGATCCAAGTCTCATACAGGAACCAGTGTGCAGCAAACAAAATGACTTGAACGACGATGACGAGTCTGCGGAACCGTCGCAGCTGCACACGGGTGAACTCGTCAGAAGTTGGTTTTTCGCCCACGGGCCGAGGAGGTGAAGCCTCTGAGTCGAGAGAAGGGTGCGCATTGTTCATAAAGCGCTAGAATAGACGTATAGGAGCGTAAAGCAATGGCAGTCGCAGGGACGCGGCAGCGAATCGTAGCCGCGGTACATGGTTGGGAGAAGGTTGAGATTCGACCGCACCGCTACGGTGGATTGGAGCTTCGCCTAGGCAAACGTGAATTGGGGCACGTCCACGGCGACGCCCTCGTGGATATTCCCTTTCCCAAGGCGGTACGCAATGAAATCGTCGCCGCTGGAGAGGCCGAACCGCATCATATCTTGCCGAAGTCGGGGTGGGTCAG
Organism: Acidobacteriota bacterium; assembly: GCA_003224175.1. Taxonomy (GTDB): domain Bacteria; phylum Acidobacteriota; class Terriglobia; order Acidiferrales; family UBA7541; genus Palsa-189. The sequence continues at coordinate 7,707 of QHYQ01000224.1, read as the reverse complement.
CGTCTTCTTGCGAACAAACGAGGACGTGCAGAGAGCGATCGCCTTACTGGAGCGTTCCTTCCACTTGGCGGTAGCACATCACAGAAGCGCGGCAGCGGAGCCCTAATAGGCTCTGCGAATCGACCGGCGCAACAGACCTTACTGCTGCGGCTGTTTCTTTCTCCCCAGAAGGCCGCCGAACTTATCGATGGCCTGCTGCAGGTCTTTACTATTCGACGGAATGGCGGTGCCCCCGCTTTTGAGGCCGTTTGTGAATCCGCCGACGATTCCCGCCAGGTCAGGGACAATTTGAGGATTCGAGGTTGTGCCCTGAACCCTAAAAGGTATGCCCCCACTTTCCGCGGCCTTGGCTTGGCCGGACGAAGTGCTCTGGCGACCCAGATGCGCAATCATTTTGAAATCCAGTTTATGGTCGCCGGATATGGTGCCGTTGCCTGTCATCGAGCCGATCGAAGGCACGAGAAGGCTAAGGTTGTCGCTGCGGATGCCTTCCGGCGCGACACGCACGTCGGAACTGAACGTCTGAATTTCGGTGTCCCCCACCTCGCTGATGCCGCTAAAGGCGGCGAGCGAGCCCATCCTCGAGCCTAGGTCGAAGCCAGTTAGCTTCGCATTCGAGAGGCTCACGGGGCCGGTGATCACCAGTTTGTCCACCGGGCCGTTGATAGCCAAGTTCGCATTTAGAGCACCCTGTTTCAGTGATGCTCCAGAAGGAAGGGTGATCCCTAATGCAGGCAACACCGACTCCAAATCAGAAGCGGGCACGTTCTGACCGGTCAGCTTCAGTTGCACGGATGCGATGGCTCCCGAGTCGTTGAACTCCCCCTTGAGATCAGCGGCAGCTTTTCCGATGTGCACGTCGCCGCGACGCAACTGACCGGTCTGCGGTTTCAACTCATACACGGCTTCATAATCAACATTTACAGGCTGAGTGGCAGGAGAGCCCCCGGGAACAAGTTGCAAGTGAGTTCCTGTGATCTTGCCGCTGGAAGTAGCGGTGCGCCCATCAGAATTCAACGTGCCGCTGAAGTCCATTAGGCCGGCCATTCCGGCGGAAGGATCAATGAACCCGGTCGACTTCAGATCCAAATTCTTGACTTCGAGGCTTGCGTTCAAGGGAGTAGCCGCGGTGTCCTGCGAGTTCAAGGGTCCTGCCTTGCCCATAAGTTTGATGGTGCCGTTGCCGGGGGTCCTGGCAGTCAACTCGAATGGAAACTGCGTCGTATAAGAGAGATCTGAGGCTTTGATGTTGACTTGGTCGTATGTGTGTGGCCGGCCGGCAGCGCCGGTTCTACTGACGACCATGGTCCCGTTTTCTAAGGAAAGACCGCGAACAGAAAGGTCGGGGCTGGAGCCGCTACTGGAGGTGCCGGCCGACTTCGCCGCACTGGCATTTTTGCTTTGTGTTTGCTTGGCCCCCAGGGTGGAAAAGTTCCAGGTCCCAGCCGGAGAGCGAAGCAGCGTCACACTAGGTTGATCGATGATCAAACCCGTGATGTGGATGGCGTGCGAGAAGATCAGAGGAAGCAATTCCAGGTTTACGCTCAGGGATTTGGCTTTCAGGAATGGACCTGCATTGAAGGACGGATCATCCGAGATGGCGATATTTTCCACAGTCACTCCGCCCGAGAGGATTGACAGGCGAATATTTCCGATGTCAACTTTGCGATTCAAAGCAGTGTTCAGCGAGGATTCGATCTCTGGACGGAACCGATTGGCGTAGATCACAAAGGGCAGAAGAACCGCCACGAGCAGCAGAACTACGACGACGCCTCCAACGATATAGATTATCTTACGAGCCATTTTCCGCCTCCCGGATCAAATTTGATCCAGAATGTAACTCCTCAAGCTGCCGGTCGATACGCGGTTGTATGCATTGTTAGGCACCGCGTACCGAGATTGAGGTACTCCGTACATGATCACCCTGATATGTTCTTAGAACCAACCCGAAAGTTATCGGAGGTCAAAAAATCCATGTACCGAGCAACACTCTCGCGGTGGCTTTGTGCTTTCGCTCTACTTGCTTTGTGCGGGTGTGGTTCCTCACAGAGCGGGCAGATTCAAGGGTAGTGCCGAGTTGGGTATCACGCTCACGTCCGTTGAGGTGGGAGGCCAGAGTTATACGATTCATACCAGTACGTTCAGTGAAACGACTAAAGGCCGCGGAAAGAGGACCGCCGAGGGGGCCGCGATCGGCGCGGGGGCGGGGGCGCTCATCGGCGTGCTAGCGGGAGGCGGCAAGGGCGCTGCCATCGGTGCAGGTGCAGGAGGCGGAGCGGGAGTTGCAGGCACAGCGCTGACGGGCAATCGTGATATCACGATTGCGGCTGAGACGAGACTCAATTTCAAGTTGACGAAAGCTCTCGAGATTCAGCAAAGGTAACGCTAAAATACCCAGTCTGCGGCGGCGGGGCTTAACCAGCGCGCGCGGACGATTTAGTCTTACGCTAACGCGCCAGCGCGGTATCGGCCGGGGTATCAGGCGTGAAACCGGTGGGCCGCGGCCGATATCCGTTCCTGGTTCGAATGCGGAACGCCTTCAACTTCTCGCCAATCAGCTTCACGGTGATTGTGCGCCAGCCGCGATTGGGATTAGGCTGCGGGTAATAGCTCAAGGCATATAGGTGCGAGAGATCATCGCGGACGGACGCGAAAGCCTGCTCCTGCTCTTTCCAATTCTTCGCAAAGTAGGCTTGACCACCGGTGCTCGCGCTCATACGCTCGAATACGGCGGTACTCATAGGGTCCTGTTTCGCTTCTCGAGTGCTGATCATATAGATCGGAATACCTTCCGACTGCGCCAACTCGCCTACCCCTTCGGGCGGGACCATACTGGCATTGTCCGGCCCATTGGAAAAGACGACGATGACTTTGCGGCCGGTATACTGACCTGCATCTCTGAGAACAAGCAGGAGGGCGTTATACAGGGCGGCATCGGCTCCCGCCACGGTCGAACGCACGCCGCGCAAGACTTGCGAGCGGTCCGAAGTGAGCAAAGCATCCCGAGCGACATCCCGGCTATAGGAATAGAAGGCAATTTTGGCAGTGGCGTCCAGAGTACGCACGAAATCAGAAATGGCATCCTGCGCGAAAACAAAGCCGCGATACATATAATTGCTCGTATCAAAAAGGATAAACACATTAGCGCCTGCAGAGCTGAACTGCGGCGATCCAGAGCCAATCCTGGAATCGGCGACGCTGGCCGCCGAGGGATTGGTGGTCGGCTGAGAAGGGTTGAGCAGCATAATCGGGTCCTGGTTTCCTTCTTCGAAAGTGGCCATCTTCTGCGGAGTAGTGTCTTCAATAATCTCGAAGTCCGAGGGACGCAGGCCAGTCACATAGTTTCCTTTTCGATCGATCACCGCCACGTTCAACTGCACCATATCAACGTTCACGCGGAACACCGTGTCATTATTGACATCGGAGACCGATGCACTCCCGGGAGCCGGAGGAGGCGGGGCGCTTTCCTGGCTGTGAACCTTGGGGTTGAAACCCACAAACAGAAATAGGGCAACGCACGCTGCGACTAGCTGATGTCCTCTCATCATCCCTCCGGGGCGCTTGGGGCTGGCCGGGCGATCTTGATTCGATATGGCTCTAACGATTTCGAATGCTAAAAACCAGAAGCGATCGCGCTCTTCGGCAGCGGAGCGACCTTTCCTTGCCGGAATTCTTCTCCCGTTTGCCGCATAGCGCGGAGCACAGCCGGCCAATCCTCAAAATGGGTCGCAAAGATCTTCTCGATCATTCGATGCGTCAACTCAGGAACCAAGCGATTTAGCATTACGGGCGAAAAGCCTAATTCGTCTGCCAGGCGCGCCCAGTGCAAGTTATTGGATTCCCAGGATTCCGCCATAAGCCGACTGGAGTAGCCCATGATGGCGGGAAATGGCTTCACGTTCAACAATTCGCGGGCGTAGGTTTGAGCCAAGGCCGGATGGGGCACACCAAAGTCCTGAGAAAGCCGCTCCCAACTGACTTCGTCGGGATAGCGGCTGGCCAATGATTCCAGTTCCTTGCCCGAGGCACGCCAGTAAGTGTTCTCACCGGGGAAGCGCCTTCGGAACTCCGCCGTAAGGTAAAAGGTTTCCGCAGGCGCCACCTCGGCGAGTATCTGCTGAAGAGCGCCGGTACGGATGTCGTTCCCGATCTGCTCCTGTTTTTGAGGAAGAGTTCGATCCGAAAGAATGTCCTCGACGCGCCGGCGCAAGTCTGCATTGTCGACCGCAGCGGAGAGGAGCTCTTCGCCGGTGCGCTGGTAAAGAGTTACGGCGTGCAACTCAATCGGAGTCACTCGCCACCAGCGGGGAAGGACGGCGCTGGTGAGCAGGCTGGGGACAAGATCTTCCCATACGAGCGCCTGTACATTTTCGGGAACAATAAAATCCTGCTCCGTCTGGGCGAGCACATAAGGCAGATCGGCCAGCGATCCTACTAAATGAGCTCCGCCGCCCGCCGCCCAGCCCCGGCCAAACAAGAGCGGTGTATGCCACGCCTGGTCGCTGGAGACAACACTCAGCCCAGCGAAATCATGATAGCGGACGAAGAGAGGGTTATTGTGAAGCATTTGAGCACCGGGCGGCTCATAATAAGCATAATTTAAGCCCACCAAAGTGTCTCTTAGAAATGGAGCGAGTTGGCCGCGTGCGTCGGCCGCTTCCTGCGGCGACCGCGGGGACTGAACGATTTGAACCAAGGTTCTGCCGGTCTTCAACTCAGTCTGGCGATTATCGTAAAGACCACCTGCCCAAGCCGTCCTTTCGCGACTGGTGAACATAGGCCGCGGCATCTCGAATTCTCGAAGCTCGTTGGCAAGGGGCACCAGAGCCTCCGCGGTCGTCTTTCCTTCAGACAACCGATTCAAGCCGTTCGCGAGCGAGAAGAGCGTGTCTAGCGAAGCAAGGCGCTGCGACTCCATGACCGCGCGCATGCGGTTAGCGAGCAACTGCTTTACTTGCCTGCCATCGGCGCTTGATTGCTCGGGTCCCGCGAGCAGGGCGATTAGCTCATTTTCCGAGGCGTTCGTGGCGCCGCTCGCGTCGCGAACGATTTCCGCCAACGAGGCGCGACCCGCATCAAAGATTTGCGTAGGGTTAGACGCGTGGGAAAAAGGATGCAGCAACCGCTGCCAGGAGTCGTTCAGAGTTGCGCTGGAAATCTCTCCTTGTCGCGCCAGGATTTCCCAGAGGCCGATGTTTGCTTGCAAAATGCCAATGGCGTTGCCTCGCACCGTGCGGTCGGGAATACGATCGAGGGCTTCGCCGACCGCGAGGAAGCGCGTGATGGACTGATCGTCGAGATCGCGGAATTCGGAAAAGATCAGATACTGATCGTTGAATTTCGCGAATTTATCCGCAAGCAACCGCACGGTTTGCAGGCTGAGACGTTTATCGCGAGGGCGTACCCGGTCAATTTCCGAGAGCGTCAGGAAAATTTGTAAAGGGCCGTTGTTGAGCGACCTGGAAAGCCCAAACATGCCCTCGATGAGCTGCTCGGAATTGTTCCAGCTTCCGGCCTTATGGGCCCACTCTGAGGCGACTTTGGAAGTGGGCTGGTGGCGGACGATCTCCTTCCAAACCTGAAGGTTGCCGGGAACAAGCGGTTCGTCCTTGGATTCGAACTGGAGCCGCGTGACCAGGAGCAAAAGCCCGGGATTCGGACGGAATACAAGTAACTTGGCGGGTCCCGTATGGGCGTCGTTTCCGCGAAGAGCCTGATAGAAACGTGGCAGCCTGCGCGCATCGGTGAAATAGGCGAGCTGCGTTTGTTTCAACCGAGAGAGCGCGGCGAAATAGGCGGCCAGCCAACCTTCATCCCGAGACCACAACTTGGTCAAGAACTCCTCGGGCGAGTCCGGACTCGCGCCGACCAATTGCTTCCAAGCAGGTTCCGCGGCGGCTCCGCCCGGAACGAGGAGGCGACCGGAGCGAATGGAGAGTTCCGCGCCATAGAAATCGAGAAGGGCGGAAAAAGGCGCAAGCTTCGGCAGTCCTGGCGATCGTCGCAGAAAGTCGCGGGTTTCGCTGTCGATGCGGGCCAGCGCCCAATAGAGGCGGGCCCTGAGGGGGTCCTCAAGAAGCCCCGCGATGAAATCGCCGTTGGTACTCTCGCCGCCTTTCTCGTTCAGCTTCCAATCTTCGGCTCTGAAGATCACGGGCACCGGCGAAGAAGGAAACCGGTATACGAACCGTTTGCCCTCGCGCACCGCCTCCTCGAGCTCCGCAATCGGGAAGCCGGAGTCATTGGCTATAAACGCGCGGTCAGGCTCGGCGGCTTCGAGTTCGGTGTCCGGCCCACAGCCCTGCTTCAGCCGGTACCCGATAATCACGAGTAGCGGGGCCGCATCCTGGCAGTTTGCAAAGTGTAAGGTTTCCTCGGGCCCAGCGAGTGACTGCAACTCTTTGGCTTGTTGCAAGTATCTCTTCAACAGCACCAGGAATTCGGTGGGTTTCGGATCTTTATCAGGCGAGCCCCGATAGCCGTCAATCACAATGTTGCGGGCCAGCAAGGGTAGTACTTCGTCGGGTGCGACTTGCTGGCTTATTGCTGCCATGCGCAGAAAGGGCCGGAGCGGGCCGGGAATTGTTACCTTTGTCTGCTCGTCGCTGGCTTGGGCCGGCGGGGTAGTTACTTTTGCCTGTGGGTTATCGGTGGCGATTAGCAGGCTAGTGCTGAAGCATAGGCATAGGCACAGAGAAAACTTCTTAAGGAAAGCAGATCGGCCAATCGAAAATTCCATGGCCCGAACCTCCGGGTAAGCAGTTAGGTGCTCGAGCTATTCGCAGACGGACACGGAGATGCAAGCATATCGCCTGCTACTTACCCAAGCTGCCGACCTGATCAGAAGCCATACGGGTAGGCTCGCGCCCGCTCGGTCGGATTTTGGCCCAGTGGCAGGCTGCTCAACCCTCGCGGGCCGCGCCGCCCGTTTGTGGCCGTAAGATTAGATCATCTTCACGATTGGGTCAATCCGTTCGAATCCGTAACAGATCGACGGCTTTAGTGGGAGCAAATCGCGTCAGGAGTGCAAGGGGGTCATTTCGTCGATAGGAAGCAAAGAGAGGGCTGCGGAATCCGGATGGAAACAACGCGCAGGCGCGGAGTGCTAAAATGAAGGCGCAGGCCCCTCGCCGATTGGGTGGGGTTCAATTGACAGCCGAGGAAGCCGCGTAAGAAGCCAAGGAGAGAAAATATACGGAGGAGATACCTGCAGTTGAAGACTTTGTTCAATCGATTCGTTGCGAAAAATCGAAACCAATGGAATTGGCCATCGAAACCGGAGATCAAAGTCTCAGTTTCAGAGCCGGCAAAACCTAAGGAACCGGCTTTTCCGATACGGTCTGGTATGGCGAGGACCACTTCGACGCATGCCGCCACATCAGCGAAATGAGGGCTGTAATGCGATTCAAAGTTTCCTCAGATCAGAATGGAGAGAACGAGTCGGTGGGTCGAAATCCGTGACGAGCTAATAGGCGTCTCGCCGGAAAATGAGCTCTAGGCCCCGAACACGCCGCCCCGTGACCTGTGCAGTAGACTTAAACGCGCCGGTTATGAATCTAATTTCCCCAGGGCTGCTCTAAGTCCTTCCATGAGAAGGCCGGTGCGAGTCAAGAGCACGGGCCACCGCTTTGCGGTGGTTGTATGACCCTGAAACTCCTTCCGAGAGCTGGCCACCTATGGTGCTGCGCAATTAAAATCCGAAGCACA
>QHYQ01000223.1 GCA_003224175.1 Acidobacteriota bacterium | reverse complement strand
TCTCCATTACAAAAGCCTGTACGTCGGCGGTTCCGATGTCACGCAAGCGCTTGTCGCCGAAATACGGGAGCAGATGCTTGTGCAGCAGGACCGAGTGGCTTTCGGCGGTAGAAGGCTTAAAGGCCGGTAAGACTTTCTGCTTCCAGTGCTCCTCGACGAACTGCCGGAAGGTGATCACAACCTGTGGCTTGTGAGAGCCCTGGTTCAGGCTGCGCAGTTTTTCGTCCAGGAGCGCCTGAGCTTGTCGGCGGGTAGGCACCTCCCGTACTTCGGCAACGAACTCGTTGCGTAGGACCCGGCCGACTGCTCCGTTTGGGAGCACGACCGGCTCCACCCAGCGAGCCCGCCACACCCGCCGATGCTTGCCTGTCTTGTACAAATGGCCCCTTTGGTACCTCTTCCGGCGAACCACGTTTGTTGCCTCCTTTCGTGGTTCGCCCGGTACTTGCCGCTGGGGGCGGAGTGTATGGGATCGCCGAGCCATGTTCAACCCTTTAGTTTCCGGCTTTCGATATAGGCCACGAGATCTTGTTCGCGAAACCGCAGGTACCGACCCACCTTCACGAACGGGACACGATCCTGAGTTCTGCGGCGAGTGTGCTGGTACAGCCAGGACAGCTTCACGCGCAGAATTTCGGCGGCTTCTTCTGGAGTCAGCAAATGCTCGATTCCTTGGGTCTTGTCCATATGATTCAGGCGGTCCTGGCTCCTAGAAGCCGAAGCAGGGCGCGCCGCACACGCGACACTGGAACGTGGAGTGTCCGAGCAATCTCCCGTAGCGACCGACCTTCCAAGCGCAGCTTCGAGACGGCTTCTACATCCACCGCAGCGCGAGGGCGCCCAATCCGTTTGCCCATTGCCCGGGCATGAGCCATCCCAGCCCGAACTCTCTCCGCAATCAGATCCCTCTCGAACTGAGCAACCGCACCGACAATGTGAAATAGGAGCTGCCCTTCCGGGGTGGTGGTATCGATGCCTTCGGTCAGGCTGATGAAATCTATTCCGAGCGCGCTGAACTCATCCAAGCTTTCAATCAGGTGTTTCAAGGAGCGAGCAAACCGGTCGAACTTCCAGACCAGAACCACATCAAACAGACGCCTGCGCGCATCCCTCATCAGAGCATCGAGCTGGGGCCGATGCCGCTGGGTTCCGCTGACTCCAGCGTCCGTATATTCACAGTAGCTGGCGAAGCGCTTGCCGGCGTATCGACGCAGGTCTTCAAGTTGAACTTCGCAGTTCTGGTCCAGGGTGCTCACCCGAGCGTAGAGGGCTGCGACTTTTCTAGGTTTCTGTTCCATTGTGGGGCCGCTTCGAATAGGAACCGTCCCGCCTCCCGTTCAGGGCATAAATCAGGAGAACGATAGCAACGGCTGTTGCCGCGATCAGGATTGCCCCGACAACGGTGATCCTCATTGTTTGTTCTCCCATGCAACGGTCGCGCCGCACTTCTTCTCCGGACAGCGAAATCCCTGGAGGCTTCCATCAAAGATGCTCGTCTTAGCCAGCTCTGGTTCGGCCCAGAATCGGCAGCCGCACTCCGGGCATTTCAGGTAGTAGCGCCGCTCCATCTCCCTAAGCCTGGCCCACAGGTCCTCACGGTCGCCCCGGTCAACCAGCCTGTCGAACGCGGCGATTCCGGCAGGTCCCCGGATGAAGACTTGAACCCCGCACGGATCACAGACAAGGTACGGTTTCTGCTTCTTTGTGGTCCGGACCTCGCGCGGGTCTGTACATACGGGACATGGGAACATCCGCTTGCCATTCAGAGCGGCCATTTGTCGGAACCTCCAAATCCACGAGGGGCAGAATTCGCCCAGATTCGATTAAGAATCATAAGCGCGGTTTTCGCATCGACCTGGGAGGCTGGAATCTATCGGAAGGGCGCGCAAATGTGTTTTCCGCAAAATTTCATCCTGTTTGCCGGGGAGCTTCCGTAGAATTCAGGTTGGCAGTTCGGGAGTTTCCGCAAAAATGGCGAAACGAAAAAAACAGGCCCCAGACCCTCAAAAGTCCCTTGACACGTTTTCCAAGAACAGAAGCAGGGGACGACCCGGAGTGCGTAAGTTGGAGATTGCTGGTCGTGGCTATCACTATCGATTGCTTTTCGGCGGAATTTGGGAGTGGGCGGGGGAGAAACTACTGCAGGCGAAAACAGAGGAAGATGTACTCACGGCCCTTGAGAATCAAGGGGATTACAGGCAGGGGCTTCTACCTGTTGCTTCTCTAATCCCGAAAGTCACAAGCGATCCAAAGTTCCCCCAGGGGTCGGAAGCGCAAATCAACTTTCTGGCGGATTCGTTGGCTGGGCTGGGCTTTGTTAGCTTCCGCCGCTCTCGTGATATTTGCGGGCAGGCGCGTGCAAAACAGAAGAAGAAAACAAAGTACAAGATTATCCGGCGAGAGTATTACATCGAATGCACTTGTGGCTATAAAGGGCCGGCGCGAGATAATGCCTGCAGGAAATGCGGCGCCGAGATTCCTTTTTATTTTGGCGTTATCGAAGGTCTCGGGTTCCGATGAGCCCGGCTTGGCAACGGTTCCGTAACGTAACGTACGTAACGTTAGCGCCTTCAAAGGGAACGAAAGGGCTAGTTCAAGTTCCATGGCCCAGAACTTTGTTAGAGCGGTTTTGGACCGCCATAACCTGTGGCTTGTGATGCCGATCTCGCTCCGACCCAGTTGAGTTTCGAAAGGAAACCATTTCGGCAAGGCATCGGCGGCTGGTTCCGCAAGTAAAGAGGGACCCCCTTCGATTGTTGATATTAATTCGGGGCATTCCCTATCTTGTTCTATCATGGCTCTGTTATACGTTGGAATCGATGATATCGAGAGCAGGCGCTTCACAAGGCCCACAGCTCCTCCGGAGGACCAGGTTTGACTGATCCGAGCGCTGAATATTTGAGGCGTCTCGACGCTTCCGTTGAGATCGCTGCGAGAAAGGAACAGATGCACCTCAACATCGGCTACTTCAAGTTGGCGGTGATCGTCGCCGGACTCTTGCTCGCATGGTTGTCTCTCAAGAACGATTTGTTTTCGCCTTACTGGCTCGCGCTGCCTGTCGCCACTTACGCGTCGCTAGTCATTTTGCATGAGAGAATTATTCGCGCGCGCACAGCTGCGGAATTGCGAGCCGAGTTCTACCGCAAGGGCGTTATGCGACTGGAAGGCCGCTGGGCTGGAACCGGCGATGCGGGAGAGCGGTACCGCGATCCTAAGCACGTCTATGCGGATGATCTCGATCTCTTTGGGCGCGGCGGCGTGTTCGAATTGCTTTCGACCGCTCGCACGCCGATGGGCGCAGACTGGCTCGCGCGTTGGCTCCGCGCAGCGTCCCCCATCCCCGCAATCCGAGAGCGCCATGAGCTGATCACAGAGCTGCGCGAAAGACTCGATTTGCGTGAAGAGGTGGCAATCGCGGGTGAGCAGTTGCGGGCCCGGCTGAATCCGGAAAAACTCGTCGCCTGGGCGGAGTCGCAACCACTTCTTCCCGCCAGAGCCTTGCGTGCCATTGCCGCCGCGCTCGCCCTCTGCGCCGTTGCAATGTTTATGCTGTTGTTAGCTGCCCGGATAGGGTGGCCCCTTCTCATCGTTCTCGCGTTCGAACTATTTCTTCTGCGCCTATACCACCACCGAGCTCTGCTCGTCATTACCGGAGCCAATTGCAACGCCGAAGGAATGAATCTTTTTTCTAAGATCCTGGAGCGCTTCGAACGTGAGCCGTTCGTTTCAGTCCGATTGTGTGAGATTGCAGCGAAACTAAAGCGAGAGCCAGGGCCGGCTTCTCGCTTCATCCGTAAACTCGAGCGCATCGTTTACTGGATCGATGCCCGCGAGAGTCACATCGCGCGGCTCCTCCGCGTGCCGCTACTCTATGACCTCCAAGTTGCGCTGGCCGCCGAGGCATGGCGACGCCAATGGGGAGCCCGAATGCGCGCGTGCGTGGATGCTGTCGGCGAAATGGAAGCCCTGCTCTCATTTGCCGCGTACTCGTTCGAGCATCCGAATGATCCGTTCCCCAATTTCGCCGAAGCGAATCAGTCCCAGCCAGTTTTTGACGGTGCAGAACTCGGCCATCCGCTCATTCCGGCGGCCCAGTGCGTCCGGAACAGCGTTCGGCTCGACGCAACCACCCGAGTGCTCCTGGTCAGCGGCTCGAATATGTCCGGCAAGAGTACATTTTTGCGAACCGTCGGGATCAACGCCGTGCTGGCAATGGCCGGCGCGCCGATTCGCGGAAAATCGCTTCGGCTTACGCCAGTCGTTCTCGGGACGAGCATTCGCACCACCGATTCGCTCCAGGAGAATCGTTCGAGCTTCTACACCGAAATTCTGCGCATCCGACAGGTGTTTGAACTTACCAACGGAAACGCTAGCCTCCTGTTCTTGTTCGATGAATTACTTGAGGGGACCAACTCGAAGGATCGTAGGATCGGCGCGGAGGGATTGCTCCGCGTGTTAGTGAGTCACGGTGCAGTCGGCGCCGTTACAACGCACGATTTGGCGTTGACTGCGATCGCGCAATCACTCGACAATGCCGTCCGCAACATGCATTTTCAGGATTACGTCGAAAGCGGCAAAATGCGCTTCGACTACAAGCTGCGGGATGGAGTTGTGTCGAGGAGCAACGCGCTCGAGCTGATGCGCTTGATTGGATTGAACGTATGAGTCCCTTTTTCCGCGCCTCCGACCACTGTAGTAGTTTGCTTGCCAGGTATAACACAGTACGAGAGTAAGGGCTCCAACCGTGGACGCAAAACATGCGGTACCGCAGATTGGATTTGTCCTGAGAAACACGCTTCTTGGAAACTGGCCGTTTGGCGTGTCGAAACCATGTGGTTTTGGCACAGCCAGGAAATGACAAAGCACGCACGCCAGATCAGTCACTTCCAAAGCAGTCCGCGAGTACCCTTTCGGCGTAGACTCTTAGCTTATGCTGCCGGATGAGCCCCGTCGGTCCTTCTTGCAAGACATTCAGATTGGCTGTGGCGGTACCTGCTGGGATCTGGTGGCGAACTGCGCTACTCTTTATACCGCATGTGGAAACGGGCAGGCAATATGATTCTACGAGAGCTAGTCGTTAAGAATTACAAAAGCCTTGAAGACGTATCGATCTCTGGCATGGGGAGTTTGGCGGTTTTTGTGGGTCCCAACAACGCCGGAAAAACCTGCATATTAGAGGTCCTCAGGCAAATTCCCCAACTGCACTTCTCCGCTTTCGGCGAACCTAACCAAGGTGTCACAGGCCACAAGACGGATAGGACGATAGAGGTTACTCTTTGTTTTGACATTGAAGATACCCAACGCAAGCAGACCCTCATAGCAATGCAGCCTTTTGGTCTGCGCGCGGCCCTTGAAATGACGGAATTCTTTAAGCGACTCAGAATCACTTTTATGAACAGGCCGGACAGGTTGATCTTTACCGGCATATTCTGTCCAGTTTCGATTGCCATCTCTGACGAGAATGGAAAGTGGATGCAGATGGTCGACACGGACCTCCAACTCGCCCTAACACGCAGCATTTCAGTCCGTGGACAACACGATGCATCGAAGATTCTCAATCTGGGAAGGTCGGAAAGAGACTGGTTCCAGACAGTCCCTGATGTCCGAACGTCCCCTTTGGAGGCCCGGGCGCTGGATAGTCTACAAAACCCGATG
>QHYQ01000222.1 GCA_003224175.1 Acidobacteriota bacterium | reverse complement strand
AAGAACGCTATAAGCCCAAGAAATTCGTGCCGGCAAAGTTTCGTCCCGGGCAAGTGGTTGAAGGGTTCATGGGCATCGACGGCGGTTCCACATCGACCAAAGCCGTGCTCCTCGATAAAGACAAGCGCATCCTGGTGAAGTGCTATCAACTCTCGAAGGGTAACCCCATCGAAGACACCATGGACATGTTCCGCAATCTGCGGCAACAGGTTGAAGAACAGGGCGCGACGCTGCGCATTCTGGGCATGGGCACTACGGGCTACGCCAAGGACATTCTCCGAGACGTGCTCAACGCCGATGCAGCCATTGTAGAGACGGTCGCCCATACCGAGGCGTCGTTGCATTTTTATCCCGACGCAGACGTGATCTGCGACGTGGGCGGCCAGGACATCAAGCTGATCATCCTGCAGGATGGCCGCGTAAAGGACTTCAAGCTCAACACGCAATGCTCGGCGGGAAATGGATATTTCCTGCAGTCCACTTGCACCGGGTTCGGCTACGAAGTGACGCAATTTGCGGACTTGGCCTTTAACGCCAAGGCCATGCCCATGTTTGGATATGGCTGCGCCGTGTTCATGCAGTCGGATATCGTGGATTTCCAGCGGCAGGGCTGGAAGCCGGAAGAAATTCTGGCGGGATTGGCAAACGTACTACCGAAAAATATATGGCTTTACGTTTCGCAGATTCCCAATCTGGCGTCGCTCGGCCGCACCTTCGTTCTGCAAGGCGGCACGCAGCACAACCTGGCCGCGGTGAAGGCGCAGGTCGATTTCATCGAATCGCGGTTCCGCGACAAGGGCGTGAAACCTAACGTAATTGTCCACGAGCACTGCGGCGAGTCCGGCGCCATTGGCGCGGCGATCGAGGCCAACCGGCTGTGGAAGATGGGCCGGCAAACCAGCTTCATCGGTCTTGATGCCGTCGATAAGATCAGCTACGTCACGCACCGCAGCGAGGATACGCGCTGCTATTTCTGCAAGAACAAGTGCCTTCGTACGTTTATTGACGTGAAGCTGATGCCGGGCGTGCCGGTGGAAAACATTGGCTTCAAGACTTCCAAGATCCCCATCGCCGAGGGCACCAAGCGCCTGATCGTCAATAACAGTTGCGATCGCGGATTGGTGGAAGACGTAAACGCTATGCGCGAGATCAAAAAGGGAATGGATTCGGTGAAGGATGCCAATCCCAACATGGCCGAAGTCGCGGCAAAAATGGTCTTCAAACCGGCCAAGCCGCCCTTCGTTGCCGACGCGCCGCCACGCTATGCATTTACGGCAGGGCAGAAGGCGCGGGTGGCGGCAATGAAGCGCCGCGCGAGTTTGCGGATTGGCATTCCGCGCGTCTTGAACCAATACACTTGCAATCCGATGTTCAGCGCCTATTTTGAAGCGCTGGGCATTCCGGCCGAGAACCTGGTCTACTCCGATTACACCTCCGAGGAACTATATAAAGCGGGAGCCAAGCGCGGCTCCATTGATCCTTGCTTCCCCTCGAAGGTGGGCATCCCGCACGTGCACAATCTTCTCTATGTGCACCATAAGAAGAAGCCGCTCGACGTCATCTTCTTCCCCATGATCGACGACTTGCCCTCAGACCTGGTGAATGCGCAGAGCCATCGCGCCTGCCCCACGGTCACGGCTACACCCGCGGCTACGAAAGCTGCGTTCATAAAGGAAAGCGATCTCTTCAAGGAGATGGGCGTTGAGTTCTTGGATCCGCTCATCAACTGCGGCAAGCCCGTTCTTTTTGAACGCCAGATGTACGAGACCTTCCGTGACATCCTGGGTCTTTCGCCCGAAGAAAACCAGCGTGCTTCGCAGGAAGCCATGAAGGGCATGGAGCGCTTTACCGAGGGCATTCTTCGCAAACAAGGGCGCGAAATTTTGCGGAAGCTCGAAGCCGAGGACGGCATTGGCATCGTCCTGCTGGCGCGGCCCTATCACAATGATCCCGGGCTCAACCACGACATCCTGGAAGAGTTCCAAAAACTGGGATATCCGGTGCTCACGCAGGCATCGCTGCCAATCGACGACGAAATCATCTGGGGGTTCTTCGGCGAGGAAGTGCGCGCCGGGGTCATCAAGCACCCCATGGACATCACCGACGCCTGGAAGAATTCCTATAGCGAAAACACAAGTCAGAAGGTGTGGGCGGCGAAATACACGGCACGCCATCCCAATCTCGTAGCTCTCGAACTCTCCAGCTTCAAATGCGGTCACGACGCGCCGATTTACACGGTGGTGGAAGAGACGGTGACCAAGTCCGGCACTCCTTATTTCTCCTTCAAGGACATTGATGAAAACAAGCCCAGCGGCTCGATCCGCATTCGCGTCGAGACCATCAGCTATTTCCTGAAGCGCTATCGCGAAGATATGGTCGCGAGGAAGCGCAAGGAAGCGGAGATCGATATCAAGCTGGCCGAATTCGAGGCCAGGCTACGCTCCGAATTGGGCGTTACCCCATTTCCCGCCACGGAATCCGCCGGCGTGGAACGCGAGCAGCTTCAGGCCGTTTAATCCAACTTCAGCGGGCAAGCTCGGGATATGGCTCTCGCAATTGAATCCGACAAAGTGATGTTTGAAATCTATCGTGAGCCCGAGTTCGGGCGGCGATACCGCGTCGTCTATTTCACGGAACTCGATGAGCACAATCGCGAGATCGAGATCAACGAGGCCATGCGCGGCCAGCACGTGTTTGACGGCTATCTGCGCAATTACAGCAAGCAGGAAGGCAAGCGCATGGTTGCGGGAATTCTGGAGCGCTTGAATTCTGGCCAAAGTGTAAGCCCGGCCGAAATCGAGCGTGAATTGAAACCGTTCATGGCTTGAGGATTCGCGGCTATTGGCATGAAATTTAGCACTCGCGCGCGGCGCAGACTGCGCTTCATCAATACCAGGCTGAAGGAATGGCGTATGATCGCGTGGGGCTTGCTCTCCACCGAACATCCCGTCCTCGCGCACGTCATTCCCATCCGCCGTTGCAATCTCTCCTGCACTTATTGCAATGAATACGACGATGTCTCCCAGCCCGTGCCTCTCGAAGAGATGCTCGGGAGAATCGACCGGCTGGCGCAATTGGGAGCGACCATCATTACGCAGAGTGGCGGCGAGCCCTTATTGCATCCCGATCTCGACCGCATCATCGCCCGCGTGCGCAGCCACGGGATTCTCGCCGGGATGATTACCAATGGTTACCTACTTACGCGGGAGCGCATCGAACGGCTGAATCGCGCGGGGCTCGAACATCTGCAGATCAGCATCGACAATGCCATGCCCGACGAAACCTCCAAGAAAAGCCTGAAAGTTCTGGATCAAAAGCTGGTGCTTCTCTCCGAGTACGCCGAATTTCAGGTCAACATCAACTCCGTCCTGGGCTGCGGCATAAGATTTCCGGAAGATGCGCTGAAAGTGGCCCGCCGAGCCCTGGAGCTTGGTTTTACCAGCACCATCGGCGTGCTGCATGACGGCAATGGCCAGCTGAAGCCTCTGAGCGGCAAAGAGCAGGGAATCTTCGAAGAGGTGATGGATCTCGGTAAGCGCTCTTATTCGCGCTTCAACCAGTTCCAGCACAATATCGCACGCGGCAAAGTCAACGAGTGGCGCTGCCGTTCCGGCGCGCGGTACCTGTATATCTGCGAGGATGGGCTGGTTCACTGGTGCTCGCAGCAGCGTGGCTATCCCGGTATTCCGTTAACGCAGTACACGCTGGACGATTTTCGCCGCGAATTCAACACGGCCAAGCCCTGCGCGCCGCACTGCACGGTCTCCTGCTCTCAGCAGGTGGCGATGCTCGATAACTGGCGTGCACCTCAGACGCTGCGGCCAAGCCCAGCCGGCGCGCCGGCAGCCCCGGGGCTGGTGCAACTGACCGGCGCGGGCGCCTCGGAGCACGATTAACGCTGCTCATTCCGGCAAGTTCCTGACGATTTACGCATACGCAGCGCGCTCACCTTCCTTGCTTGTCAAAGCGGGTGTTGCAAAGGCACTCTGATAAGTAGGAAAACCGTGTCGCCAGAACACGGCGCAGGAGTGTGCCAAGCGGGAGCATGGAGGCACGCACGCGCCGCAACCGGGCGAGCGCGTATTCTCGCGTATTCTAATGACCGCCAAAAACCTGGCCCACTTTCCACGTCGCCAGCCAGCCGAAGCCTCTTCGCCACCGATGCCGCGGCGCTCAGGCGAGGAGCCGCTCGCTGCAGCATCAATCCCGGCGGATTCCGATGCTTTGGCGGCTCAATTTCTGCGCTCGCTGCACCTTTTGTTGCGTGCGGTGCGGCTTTATCATCAGCACCACCCTCGCCTGATTGAAAGTCTCAAATCGGCGGGCCATGCCCTTGATGCGGCCCTCAGCGGTTCGGCCGTGCTTGGTTTTGGCGTCGAGCACGACGGCCTGGTGGTTACCAAGCAGCCCTCAGGCTCGGGCCATTCCCTGGCGGATGCGCGTGGCGAATTGAAAACCCTGGCGGAGGTTTTTGGGCGCGCCCGGATCCGCTCGCTGACATTCGTTCCGCATACGCGACTCGATGAGCTGCTGCAGTTTGCCCGGGCCATCGATGCGGCGTGCCGCGGCCGGCAGGCTTCGCGAGAGGATTGGTCGGCGCGCCTCCGCGAGCATCGAATTACCGGAATTCGCGTCAATCAGGCGCCGGAACGTCCCGGCGAGCCCATCAACTTTGCCAGCCTGCTCGAAGCGTTGCTTGGCAGCGGACTTGATAGTTCGGCGAGCGCCGGGTTATGGGCGAACGCCGCGCCGGACCAGTTCCGGGTGGCGTTGCGCCTTTTGTGGGCCTCCGCCGCGCGCCTCGGGCAGGTGCGGGTGGAGGCGCCGCAGGAAGCGGCACGTGCCATTCGTGCCGAATTTGCGGGCGCCGATGAGTTGCTTCGTTCCCTGCTCATGCGTGGCGTCACCCTCGAACCGCCTCGCGAGAGCGAATCGCTCGGCCTCTATCTTGCGCGGATGGCGGACGCGCTGAGTGTGCACTACATCCGTTCGGAATATCTGGCGCGGCGCCTTCGCGCAGCTGAAGTACGCATGCTGCTCTCTCAACTCCGCCCCGAACGCGACGGCCATCAAGAAAGCGATACCAGCCTGGACCCCCTGGTAGAGCGATTTTGGAGTTCTCTGGCCGCGCGTGAGCGAACACGTCTGCTGGCAAGCCCGGATGCCTGGTGTCTGCCCGTCACCCTGCTGCGCGATTACCTGGAAGGACTGATCGTCGCGGCAGAAAGCCGGCGCGCGGAGGCCTCCCGCCGCGAAGCGCGCCGCGCGCTGGCCGATTACGCGCGCTGCCTGGAATCGGAAGAGGAAAAGGCGCGGCGGGCCGTGGCTTCTGGTCTGCTCGAGCTGAAGGACGTCCTGGAGCGCATCTGGCCCTGCCCCCAGCTTGCCGACTTAGGAAAGAGTGTGGTGGCGACACTGAGCCGCGAGGTTTCCCCTGGTATCGCCAATCTGCTGGAGCAGTTGACGCAATTGCTGGCCACGCTGGCCCTGGCGCGGGGCGAATGTGCGGAAGTTGAGGCCATTCTGGCGGAAATGGATAAGGCGCCTGCCGAATCCGACGAAGACCGTCTGGCTGCGCTGGCGCGTCGGATAGTGGACTGCGAGGAATGGCTGCTGCTGGTCGATATGGCTCTC